>NZ_AXBW01000073.1:0-480891 GCF_000475355.1 Marinobacter sp. C1S70
AGCGAAGTCACTGATTCAGGTTCTTTTTAGCCCGGTTCAGGCGAGCCTGCTTGGGATCAATCTTGAGTGGGCGGTATAGTTCCACCCGGTCGCCTTCTCTCAGAGCATGCTCGGCCGGGTTCTTCACCACTTTGCCAAACACCCCCATATCGATAGCGTCTGGATCAATCTCCGGAAAGATCTCGGTAATCCTGGAGAGCTTCACGGCTTCAAGAGCTGTAGTGCCCGGAGGCACCGCCACGGGCACAATCTGCTGCTTGTCCGGGCGGGCATAGGCCACTTCCACTTCCATCACACGATCCCTCCGCGATAAACCTCGTCTGCGCGACGACAGAAAGCATCCACCATGGTATTGGCCGCCTGATTAAATACCGGGCCGAAAGTCATTCGTGAAAGCGAGCCTGAAAATTCGAACTCGAGGGTCAGGATTACTTTGCAGGCGTTATCGTCCAGAGCCCGAAAGTGCCAGCGCCCCGTAAGATTTCTGAGCGGGCCGTCCACGAGCTTCATTTCAATGGTCTCTGGCATCAGCAACTGGTTTCGTGTGGTCAGCCGGTGGCGAACGCCCCCTTTGGAAATATCCAGTGAAGCCATGATTTCAGCGTCGTTCTGTTCGTGGACCTCTGCCCCGGCACACCAGGGTAAGAACTCAGGGTAACGAGCAACGTCATTGACCAGGTGGAACATACGCTCCGCCGAGTGCATAACCAATGCGGTCTTGTCGATCTGATGTGCCATGTATAAACCGGATTTCCTGCGTTTCAGACTTCGTTCCAGCCCTGCCGGGCCAGTCAGACACTATGATAAAGGATATCGCCCTCTTTGGGGGCATTTTCATCTGGTTCAGGCTGCCCGTTTTCCGCGGGCAGCACGGCCTCTTCGGGTGTCTTCGGAGGTACATCCTCCTCAACCGGACTGTCTTCAGGCGCCCTATTCTGCGCCTCAGCAGACGCTGTAGGTTGCTGGCACCAGATAGCAGCACTGCCGTTGTCACACAGGTTGCCGAGTGAGAAAAGCGTGTACTGTAGCCCGATCCAGGCCGCCACAACAGGAAGCACCAGGCGCATGACCCAGAACCAGATTCTCCGGAACACAACCGGCGCATTGCCCAGAATGGTTGCCGCGAAGCGCCGGGTGATACACCAGCCGGCAAATGTGGCAATGAGAATAGCCACCGCCGGTATCACAATGCCACCGGCGGCCAGTTCCAGCCATCGAAATACAGTGGCACCGCCTATGCGGTAATCGGCCCACAGATTGAAGGAGAACAGGGAAGCCAGCCCGGCGAACCAGACTGCAAGCCCGACAATGACCGCAGACCAGCCCCGAGGCGCCCCGGTCCACTCCCGGAACCATCCCACCACCGGTTCGAGCAGAGACAACCCCGTCGCCCAGACAATCAGCACCACCAGCAGAAAAACCGACGCGATCACCACCTGACTGTAGGGTAAGCCTGATAGCGCGACCGGCAGGGAAACAAAAAGCAGGCTGAAACCCCGTTCACCCTCAAGGCTGCTACCGTCCGCTGCAACTGAAAACATCATCAATCCGGCCATGATGGCGACCAGGGTGTCCATCAACACCACAGCCAGTATTGAGCGTTTCAGGCGGGTATGGCTGGTGGAATAGGCGCCAAATATTGCCCACACCCCCATTCCGAGACCCAAGGTATAAAAAGCATGGAAGAACGCTGCCTTGATACTGGCCGCTGTTACCTGCTCCGGCCGCATCACCAGAACGTGATCTATCCCGGACTGCAAGCTCCCCCGCATTGCTGCCAGCCCGAACAGCACCAACATCAACAGCAGGGTGCAGGGTACGATCATGCGCATCGATCGCTCCAGGCCCTTGACCACCCCGCGGGCAGAAACCGCAACCACGAGAATCATGAAGAAAACATGCCAGGCCATAAACTGCCGATAGTGGCCCGGGTCCGACACCAACTCCGACAGAACAGCAGTTGCTGAGGCCGCCGAAGCACCCTCGAAACGGTCAGTTGCACCGAAAAAGATGTAAGCCAGAACAATACCGCCAAAAACAGCGGTAAAGGAGAGCACCACGAACGCCGCAAGAATGCTAAGCGGCCCCGCCAGTCGCCAGAACGGTGAGCAGCCAGCGTTTTTCACCATACCGTCCATGGCCAGCACAATCCCATGCCGGGCATGACGGCCAATCACAGCCTCCGTCACCATCAGCGGCAGGGTAACAATCAGCAGACAGGCCAGGTACAGCAAGATAAACAAGCCGCCGCCGTGGATACTGGCCAGATAGGGAAACTGCCACAGATTGGCCAGGCCGACCGTGGCACCCACAGAAGCCCAGAAAAAGGTGGATTTTCGGGTAAACGACCCTATTGACGTCTGGTACTTGCGCAGCATTACTTCCCCAGGCAGTGACGAGCGCATCATTGTAGCCGAAGCAAGCCAGCAGGAACGACACTAAACCCGAGCCAGACGGCGAATCCGTGACCCTTCTTGCACTCCTGCGCTACAATGCGCGCTTTGCTGGCGTACCGACAAGACCAGCATCGTCATTCTTCCGATCCCGGACAGGATTCATGAGCAAGAAGAAAGCAAACGCCCCAACCAGCAACACCATCGCCCTGAACAAGAAGGCGAAGCACGAATACCATATTGAGGAGCGCTTCGAGGCTGGCCTGGCCCTGCTTGGCTGGGAAGTGAAGTCGTTGCGTGCCGGTAAGGCACAACTGGTTGACGCCTATGTACTGCTGAAGGACGGCGAGGCCTGGCTGTTGGGCTCCCACATCACGCCTCTGAACACCGCCTCTACCCATGTGATTGCGGACCCGACCCGCACCCGCAAACTGCTGCTGCACGCCAAGGAAATCGCCAAGATTGTCGGCCAGGTGAATCAGGCGGGTTACACCTGCATTCCCCTCGCCCTGTACTGGAAAAAGAACAAGGTAAAATGTGAGATCGCCCTGGTGAAGGGTAAGAAGCTGTTCGACAAACGCGCTACCGAAAAAGAGCGTGACTGGAACCGCCAGAAACAGCGCATCATGCGCGAGGCCAACACCTGACACCAAAACTGTGCCGCATATGCACCCTCTTTGCTGATTTCAAAAAGCCTCCTATACTTTTAGGCCTTTCGTCAGTTGGCCCCGATGGCAGTACCAGGCGGCCCGGACTCCGGCACAGAGCCTAGGGAGGGCTTATGTCAGCAAAACGGACGGCCATGACCTCCGTCGATCGCTCCTGGTTACGCATGGATACCCCGGAAAATCCCATGATGATTTCCGCGGTACTGGTCTTTGAACACCCCATTCCGCTCAAGCGACTCAAGCGCACCCTGGAAGAACGCTTCCTGAAATTCCGGCGCTTTCGCCAACGCATTATTGATAAAGGTGACAAAGTCTACTGGGAAGACGATCCCCTGTTCGACCTGGACAATCACCTGCACACCATCGCCCTGCCGGGAAAAGCCGGTAAGAGGGAACTTCAAGCCCTGGCCAGCGACTTTAACAGCACCGCCCTCGATTTCCGCCGCCCCCTGTGGCAGATACACTACATCGACAACTATGAGAACGGCTGCGCCCTGTTAATCAGGATTCACCACTGTATTGCCGATGGCATTTCACTAGTGCGGGTACTGCTTTCGCTGACCGATCGCACTCCTGAACCCAAGCTCGAGCGCGTTGCACACCCAAAGCTACCCGCAAAACCCAACGGCACCGCCGCCAGCCGGTTCCTGCACCGGATTGTAGACAGCACCCAGGCGGCCTGGGGACAGGCCAACCTGTTCGTGGATTCCATTCGCAAAGAGCCTGACTACCCACTGAAGCTGGCCACCACCGCCGGCGGTATTGTTCTGGACCTGGCCAAACTGGGACTTGCCCCCTTCGAGCCGAAAACCAGCCTGAAAAGCCCACTGCTGGGCCGCAAACAAGTGGCCTGGGCCGAGCCCCTTGAACTGGAAACCGTGAAACAGTGCGCGCGGACACTGGGGGGAACCGTCAACGACGTATTGCTTTGCGCCGCGACCGGTGCGCTGACCCGGCATTTTACGGAGCACGGCCAGAGCATTCCGGACTGCGGCATTCGGGTTGCCGTTCCTTTCAACCTGAGGCCACTGGACCAGCCCATCGAAACCCTCGGCAATCAGTTTGGCCTGGTGCTGGTGTGCCTGCCTGTTGAGGTAACGGATCCGATCATGTGTTTCCGCCAGGTTCAGGAAAACATGAACCGGCTCAAACGGTCATATCAGGCCCAGGTAACCTATAGCCTGCTGGACCTGTTTGGCCGCGGCCCGGACATTCTCGAACGCCGGGCACTGGACCTGCTCAGCAACAAGGCCTCAGCAGTTCTGACCAACGTTCCCGGACCACGCCATGCGGTTTACCTGGCGGGCAGCAAACTGATTCAACCCATGTTCTGGGTCCCCCAGAGCGGCAACATCGGTATAGGCATGAGCATTTTCAGTTACGCCGGCACGGTACAGTTCGGCATAACCGTCGACAAAGGCATCAAAGCCGACCCGGGCGAGGTGATGGATTATTTCCGTGACAGCTTCGAGAACCTGCATCAGGCTGCACTCGCGAAAGCCGGCGCCGGCGGTTTCCGCCAGGCCTCCTAGGCTCACCAACGCCAGGCGTAGGTACAAATAGTAACGCCGTTACACAAAGAAGCCTTGAAGTCCGGCAATCCGGACACATATACTGAAGGAACAAGGGGACGACTTGGCTTCGACGCCGGTGACGAACCCTTGGGTGCATGCCGAGATGGCAGCGAATCTCGTAAATCCAAAGCTGCAACGTAATAGTCGCAAACGACGAAAACTACGCACTGGCGGCGTAAGCCGTTCCAGTCGTCCTGGCTGAGGCGCCTATAACTCAGTAGCAACATCCCAGGACGTCATCGCTTATAGGCTGCTCCGTTCACCAGAGCTCACTGGTGTTCGGCTAAGATTAAAGAGCTCGCCTCTTGCACCCTGACCTTCGGGTCGCTTGAGGTTAAATCAATAGAAGGACACTAAGCATGTAGACCTCAAGGCCTAGTGCTGGCGGACGCGGGTTCAATTCCCGCCGTCTCCACCATTTCAAAAAGACAAACCCGTCTCTCTGGGGTCGTTCTCCGGGGTGACGGGTTTTCTTTTTCCCCTTGTTTATAAAGGGCTTGCGCCCGTTTCACATCTTTCCAAAGCACCTCTTCGCACCATCGATTCTCCCCATCCTCCCGCCTTTCTTTCTCTGTTTGGCCCCTGATTCTCTGGCATCGAAGGACCAAGTCTGAAGCTCGTCCGGAAAGCTACATCCTTGATTGATATGGGTTTGCGGCTGGTTGCCGTTTTGGGCGATTGTCTTAGGTCATCGCTCGATGCCGCAACCGGACGTTTTTTTCGAAATCGCCCGCCTCGGCCATGAAAAGAAGCGTGGTCAACTCCGGTTTCCTGCCCCCCAAAAGTAGAAAAGCCGACGCTGATGGTCGGCTCTCTGGGGTGGTCTCCGGTCCGGTCGTCAGTCGGTGGCGAAGCCGAACTGGCGGCGCTGCTCGGTCCAGTCCTCAGGGAAGGTCTGGGTCAGTTTGGCCAGCGAGAGCCCGTTGGGTTCCTCACCGTTGATCAGGGCTTCGACGATGTCGGGGGCCAGGGTCGTCAGCTTGAGGATGCGGGCTACATACGAGCCATCAACGTCGAGGGTACGGGCAAGCTCGCTGATGGAATTGATCTGGCCGGATTCGAGGATGTCGGCCCAGGAAAAGGCCCTTGCCAGAGCCTGGAGGACGGCGGACTGTACCGGCTCCTGCGCCCCGGGGATATCTCCATCCAGGGCCTGGGGAGCGATGACCGTCTTGCGGCCACGCATGCGCCGGATCAGCATCGGGATGTGGATCTGCAGGTTGCCGTTGTCGGCAACGGTAATGGTCGGCTTCATTTTCATCGGCTTGCCCTCCGTTCGGTGACTTCGCATGCCAGACCAGCCAGCTCGGCGATGAGCGTTGTCAGCCCGTTGGTACGCAGCTCCATGTCGATTCCGGTCTCGCGGATCTCGACCTTATCCACCAGGAGGCGGATGAGCCTGTTTCGCTCCACCGGGAAAAGATCTTCCCAGAAGCCCTCGACATTCTGAAAGGCCTCCGACACATCCTGTTCCGTGATGCTGTTCCCCTGGTAGGCTCTGCAGCGCTCGCTCACATGGGTCAGTTGTTTCGAGAGCTCGACCGCCTGGCGATTGACCGTCGTCAGCATCTCGGTCTTGCCCGGCTGATCGCTGCCGGGTTTCATCAGTTCGAGTGCCTGCTCCCGCGCCTGCGACAACTCCATCTCGAGCTGGGCTTTTTGCTTGAACAACCGCTCCCGCTCTGCCTGCTCGATGTCCCGGGCTGCGAAGTAAGTCTTGGCCACCAGCGTCGGTGTGCGGAACACCGCGCTCAACTGCTCGATCACCGCCTGCTCGATGTCCCCGGCGGGAATCCGTTTGAGCGGGCACCGGCTCACGGTCCGCTTGCTGTCTTTCTGGCAGATGTAATAGGTGTAGTGGCGGCCGTTCTTGCGGGCGTAGGTCGGTCCCATCGCGCATCCGCAGTGGCCGCATCGGATGACGCCTTTCAGCGGGGCGACCATTTTGGTTCTGGCCATGGAAACCTTGACCGGTTTGTTGTCCTCCAGGATGGCCTGCACCTTGTCCCAGGTCGCCCGGTCGATGATCCCTTCGTGCTCACCGGGGTAGCTGCGGTCCTTGTGGGCGATCTCGCCGATATAGATCCGGTTGTTTAGCAGCCGGTAGATGTGGGCGGTGTTCCATTCGGAGCCCTCGCGCACTCTGCCTTTCTTGGTAGTCCAGGCCTTGGTGCGGTAACCCTGTTCGTTCAGCTCCTGGCCCAGCTTTTTGGCCGAGCCGATTTGGATGAAGCGGCGGAAAATGTATTGCACTGTCCTGGCTTCATCTGGATTGACCAGCAGCTTCTTGTTCTCCCGGTCGACGTCGTATCCGAGGATGGGCACGCCACCGCAGTATTTCCCCCGGCGCTTGGCGGCCGCTACCTTGTCCCGGATGCGTTCGGCAATGACCTCCCGCTCATACTGGGCGAAGGTGATCAGGATGCCGAGAAACATCCGGCCGGTGGGATCGGTGGTGCTGAAGTGCTGGGTGACCGAGACGAAGCTGACACCCTTCTCGTTGAAGAGGTCGATCATCTTCATGAAGTCCAGCAGCGAGCGGGACAGCCGGTCGACCTTGTAGACGACGATCACATCGATCTTCCCGGCGTCGATGTCCGCCAGCAGGCGGCGCAGCCCCGGACGCTCCATGTTCCCGCCCGAGAAACCACCATCGTCATAGCGATCCGGCAGAGCCGTCCAGCCCCGCATCCTCTGAGCTTCGATATAGTGTTCCGCCGATTCCCGTTGCGCATCCAGCGAGTTGAACTCCTGCTCGAGCCCTTCCTCATGACTCTTGCGGGTGTAAATGGCGCAGCGCAGGGTCTTGTTTTTGCCCGGCGCGACATTGCTGTTATCAAGCATCCGAACCTCCCTCGGCTTTTCTGCCGTAAACCTTCTTCAGTCCGAAAAAGACTTTCCCGTTCCAGCGCGTCCCGGTGATCTCTCTGGCCACCGCGCTGAGCGACCGGAAGGTGCGGCCTTCGAACTCGTAGCCATCGGCAAGGACGATCACCTCATAGCGCCGGTCGTTCCATACCCGCACCAGTCTGGTCCCGGGCAGGATCGCCTCGTTTGATTTCCGCTCTTCAGGGATGCGTCGATTGACAGTGGCGACCGGGTCCTCCTTGGCGGCCTGCTGGAGATGGACCTTGGCCTGCTCGGACAGCCCACCGTAGAAAAGCTCCTGGATGCGATAGGCCAGCCGCTTGATGAGGAATTGCTTTTTGTACTGGGGCGGCTCTTCGCCGTAGAGGTCGAGCCATTTTTCCCGGAGCTGCTCCAGGGACATGGATTGCAGCAGGGCCATCTGCCGAAGGACCGAGTTTCGGGTTCGGTCCTGATTCTTGCCGCCCGTGGAGGCATTCTGTAACTCATTCATTTTCAACTCCTTATTTTGGTTTCCGGACGAGTTGTCATGAATGAATGCTCTGTTCCGGCAATGAATCAAGTCCTTCTCCGAGCACAGGGGAAGAATCTTCGAAAACCTCTAACTCATTGCCCACACATGCGTTTTTTGCCTTTCGGCGCAGGATCGCCGTGGCCAGAATGGAGGCGGCTGACTGGAGCCTCGCCTCACCCGACAGGCTGCCGGGTTTGCCGTTTTCGTCAGGGTCATCCGTCCCCGGCACTTCATTCATTTCCTGTACATCCAACATCGAACACCTCCGGTGGGACCGGGGGGCTGGATGGTGTGGATGCCAGAAAACGGTGGCGGTCGGGATGCGCGTTCGATGGCACCCACAACCGCCTCAGCTCCGCCTTTGGTCGGTTATCTGGTTGTGCCCGGCTTTAACCGGACTTGCGTTCGTTACCTACCGGAGGGACGAGCAAGATGTCGGAATCAGATGAAAAGTCCTGTTTTTGATTGACCTGATATTCATCAGGTCGTATATTTCTTGGTCATAAATTGGGCTTAATCCGCTCAGTGGCCATGACACGGAGCAATCGCCATGGGAAAGAAAAAACTATCGGAAATAACCGACCCGCAGGCCAGGACGCTGAGGGTCATTTGCCAAATCATCGATGAAAAGGGGTTGCCGCCAACGGTGAAAGAATTGTCGGAAGTCCTCGGTATCAGCCACGCGAGCGCCCACGAGCAGATCGCTCAACTGGTCCGTAAAGGCTATTTGAAGAAAGAAGCTCGTAAGGCCCGAAGCATCGTCGTCATCAGGAGGCCCGAATAACGATGCCGGGTCGCGACAAATAAGGAGATCGACATGGGGCACGTCAGACTTGGGAGCCTTCCAAGATCGAGGGCATGGAAAGAGGTGGTCGGCCTGATCACGGCCGGTGCCGACGTGTCCCAGATCGCAAACGCCACAATACGGGCGGCTGACAAGGCCTTCTCATTTGTGCTCAACGATGAGGGGTTTACCGAGGCGGTATGGCTGATGACCCAGCTTGCCATTGCCGCCAAGAAGGACAACTTCAACGATCACCTGCTGTCGGTCGGTATCAATCTGCCGCAGGACACCTCATTGCCGGACGTTGCCGCCGCTGTTGCAGAGGCAATGGATCGGAAGCTCGAGTCCAACGGTAGCCGCTCAGACTTGGGTGAGATGTCGCAGCGGGCCTTGGTTGGAGCATTGGTCGAACACATCTCTCCCAAGCTTCCCTCCTTGTTTGCACCAGAGTCCAGCGATGTTCAGGCAGCATTGGCGTCGCTCGGGAAAAAACGGGAGTTCGGCGAGCTGTCCCGCACGTTCTTCGCCAAGCTGACCAACGAGAGCATGAATTATTTCCTGTCAAAAACGCTGGCGACCCATCTGGGCGAAGGCCAGCGCTTTGCCACCATGAATGAAATGGGACAATTCGAGAAAGCCCTGACCACGCACTGCAAAGAAGCATCTCTGATCGTCGAACAGTTTTCGGCGGATTGGTTTTCCAAGCACAAATACGAAGAAGGCGGTGACATCTCCCGGGAGTCGTCCAACGGCTTCGCCTCCTATGCGCTGAAAAAAATGAAGGACGAATTGAAAGAAGGAGCGCGAGCCGATGCAAGATAAGCGTTACATCATCTGCGGAAACGCACCGACCAGCGGAATCGAGGAGAACCCGGATCGGGATTTGCGCCTGCGTTTGTGGGGCAAGGATGGGCCTGACAAGATTACCCTGCGCATCGAGGACATCCACAAAAAGATGAGCAAGGACGTGCCGAATTCCTTCCAGGATCTGCTCGAAATTGCCACCTACGTGTACAGCGCCGACCAGGCCATTCCCCGTGGGGCCGATGACGTTGATTCCTTTGGTCATGGTTGGCGGAGAAATCTGCATTTCATCATTCCGGTCCGGGACCCGGATTTCTGGAATGGTAAGGAGATTCAGCAGGCCCTGTGCTCGACGCTTGGGTTCCTGTCAGATGACAGTTACCACTTCGAATTCACCAAGCTGAAAGAGGCTCAGGCATTCCAGGGCTATCTGGACTTCAACGATGACGGGCGTCTTCTCGGTTATCCGGAGCAGGTGGTGATGTTTTCAGGCGGGCTGGATTCGCTGGCCGGAGCTATCGACGAGGTGTTGAACGAAAAGCACCGGGTCGTCCTGGTGACCCACAAGTCAACCCCGAAGCTCAATAAACGCCACCGCCGCCTGGAAAAGATGATTGCCGACAAGGCCGGTGAAAACGCTCCCCTTCACATCGGAGTTCGCGTCAACAAGAACAAGGGGCTGAACTACGAGTACACACAGCGGAGCCGCTCCTTCCTCTATGTGTCCATCGGGGCGACCATCGCAAAAATGATCAACCTGAAGAGCGTCCGATTCTACGAGAACGGCGTCATCAGTCTGAATCTGCCGGTCTGCGCCCAGGTCGTCGGCGGCCGAGCAACGCGCACCACCCATCCCAGGGTAATCCGAGGCTTCCAGGAAATCATCAGTCTGGTGGCTGGCGAACCATTCACCATTGAAAATCCCTACATCTGGAAAACCAAGGCTGACGTCGTCGGGGTCATCACCAAAGCCGGATGCCAGGAGATGATCGCGGCATCGACCACCTGCACGCACACCTGGGAGATGACCAATCACCATACCCACTGCGGCACCTGCTCGCAGTGCATCGACCGGCGCTTTGCCGTTATTGCGGCGAAGGCCGATCAATATGATCCTGTCGATGCCTACAAGGCCGATATCTTCACCCAAAGCCGAAGCAAGGACGAAGACAAGATCATGGCTGCTGCGTACCTGGAGCGTGCCAACCAGGTCCGTGATCAGGATGACATCACCCAGTTTATCGCTCGATTCAGCGAGGTGAGTCGGGTCTTCCGCTACCTGAATGGGAACCCCGGAAGCGTGGCCCAGAAGGTCTATGACCTTTACAAGCGCCACGCCAAGGAGGTCTGCGAAGCGATGGACACCATGGTCGCCCGCAACATCACGGCCATCCGCCAGCGCACCTTGCCAGGAGACTGCTTGCTTCGGACGGTCTATGAATCGGGATCGGTGATCTCAGTCCCCGCCATTCCGGTCGAGCAGAAGCAGCCGGACAACTATTTCAGGAAGCGCGGGGGTGTCTGGGCCGCACGCTTTAACGGCAACGCCGAGGTGCTCGTGACGGGTGTCGACAAAGGAGCCGAGTACATCAACTTCCTCCTGGCGAGGCCCAACAAAGAAACCTCGGTCTACGAGATCGTTTGCGGCTTCGCCATCGATAGCTGCAACACTTTCCTTGACTCCAACGAGACTGAGGATGGGTTCCAGGTCACCCAGGGGGTTCCATTGGGCGATACCGGCTTCGTTGCCGACCGCAAGGCTGTCGAGCAATACCGGGAGACGGCTCACAACCTTCTCCGAGAGATTGAAGAAGCCCGGGCAGAAAACAACGATGCCGAGATTCAGCGACTTGAAGACGAAATGAACCAGATCACCGCAGCGATCAATGAGGCGGTCGGACTGGGAGGTAAGCTCCGGACGTCCAACGACAAACGCAAGAACATCCGTGACGCCTTCCGGAGTGCCGTGAACCGGGCCATCAAGTATCTGGAGAAGTATGACAAGCCGCTGGCCGCCCACCTGAAGGAGTCCATCAAGTGCGGCAACGAACCGGTCTACCGGACCGAAGAGGAGATCGTTTGGGAGGTCCGCCCGATAGTCAACGAATGACCCGGGACCACCCAGGAAGAAAAAACTAAAAAAAATTTCCGCTACGCCAAATGTAGCCATTGCGACGCCGGATGTAGCGCCTTCCCCAATGAAGGCGCGATCCGGCGTTTTTTATTGGTCAGCACAGGGTTGGCCACCGGGCGTGCCAGAACTTCCGAACAAGGAGACTGGCAGTGGCACAAATCAACAAAGTACATCTCACCCCACCGAAGCGGCGACTCATCGAGTTGATGCAGGACATCAACTTCGGCCGCATCACCAACATTCCGGTCCGCGACGGCGAGCCGGAACTCACCCCTGACACGGTCATCGAGCGCGAGATCAAGCTGGGCGGACAGAGCGGTCCCAGGCCTGAGCGCGACCAAGATGACTTCATCCTCAAGCAAGAGGTCGTGACGCTGCTGGAGCACCTCGCGCAGATGGGCAGCGGAAAAGTCTGCCTGCTCGAGATCAAACACGGTCTCCCGTTCCTGATGCGCATCGAGGAACGGGCAGCCTGAACACGTAACGACCTGAACCCTTAGACACTGGACAACAAGCTGGACGCATGGCGGAGGCTGTTGTGGGTGTCGCCGAGCCGAATACGGCAATTGGCGGCGTACCTGCGACCCCTTCGCCCACGCGACAGCTTTGTCCTGTGATCTGGCCCGTGCCGACACCCACGCGGACCTCCTCCTCGCTCCGAGGAGGCCCCGATGGTTTCACAGAATTCTTACGACGGCATCGACAAGTATGCCGCCGACCTCATTCGGCACAAAGCACGTCAACTCGTAGGCAAGGCCGGATTCACCGAGGACGATAGACCCGACCTCGAACAGGAACTGATGATCGATCTGCTGCAGCGGATGCGACATTTCAATCCCGCCAAGGCCAAGAAGACCACCTTCATGGCCCGGATCGTCGAACGTCACATCTCCACCATTCTGGAGGCCCGGTTCGCCCAATGCCGGGACTGGCGGCTCTGCCAAACATCACTCAACGAACCCCTCGACAACGGTGAAGGCGACACCACCGAGCGGATCGACTTCCTGGACAGCGAAGGCTCTCTGGGAAGCGGCACCCGCGAGACAAGGGAGCATCTCGCCCATGAGATCCGCATGGACCTCGACCGGGCCATCGCCTCGCTGCCGGAAGAACTCCGGGATCTGTGCGTGCGCCTGCACGACAGCACCATGGCAGAAATCGCCCGGGAGATGGGCATTCCCAGAACCACCCTCTACGACCGGCTGAGCAAGCTGCGGGACGCGTTCAGCGAGGCTGGCCTTACCGACTACCTGTGATCTCCGACGCATCGACTCCGGCTCCGGTAAGTAAGCACCGTGCCGCATGGTGCGGCTATCCGGGGCCTCGGAAATCAGAACCTGAACAAAAGAGGAGTTCAACCATGACTCACGACACCTACAAATACCGTTTTGACGAGTCGGTCCCGGCCCAGGAACTGGAAGACACTTTCATGCTGGCGATGCTGGCCGTCGAAAGCCTGCACGGACGTTCCCGTGTGCGGATGGAGAGCCGGTTCAATCTGGACAAGGCCCGCCGTACCTGCGTGATCGACGCCTCCACCGATGTCGGCAGTGATCTCGCCCGCATCTTTACCGGCTTCGCCACCAAGGAGTACGGCGAACGCTCGGTCCTGATCGAACGAACCCAACCGTCGGGCTGCGCCTGCGCCTCCAAGCATCGCGCAGCGCCCGCCGCTGCTACAGCGGGGGTGGCGGTATGAGCGAGCTAATGACCACCACCTATTCCATGTGGCGGCTGTTCCGCAACTGCCGCATGGCCTGCAAGTGGCGCTACATCAACGAGCTGGTGCCGCTCGAGCGCGACCCCAATCTGGCCTTCGGCTCGGTCATTCACGACTGCCTGGAGTGCTGGCACGGCGAGCGGGATCTGGCCAAGGTCCTCGACCACATCGACCGGACCTATCCGAACCGGGCTCAGGACGATCATCAACAGGCCGACTGGCATCTCGCCCGGGCCATGATGAGCGCCTATGCGGAACACTACCCGGCCGAAGAGTTCGAGGTCGTCGCGCTCGAAAAGACCTTCGAAGGTCCCATCGTCAACCCGGCGACCGGCGCGACCTCGCGCAGTTTCATTCTCGCCGGAAAGGTAGACGGCATCGTCCGTCAGGACGGCCAGTATTTCCTGCTGGAACACAAAACCGCCTCGCAGATCGACGCCAGCTACCTGGAACGGCTGTGGACCGATTTCCAGATCATCCTCTACGCCTGGTACCTGGAGCAGACCCTCGGCATCACGGTCAGCGGCATCATCTACAACGTTCTGGTCAAAGCCAAGCTGCGCCAGGGCAAGGGTGAGACCGAAGCCGAATTCGAGACCCGCCGGGCGGAGCTGATCGCCAAGTCGAAAACCGGCAAGAGCAGCGCCAAGCGCAAGCTACCGGAGGATGACGACACCTTTCAGCAGCGGCTCCAGGAGAAGTACCTCGAGCCGGGCATGTTCCATCGCGAGGTGCTCTACATCTCCCGCGACCAGTTCGAGGAACTGCGGGCGGAGCTGTGGGAACTCTCCAAGGCCATGCTCGACGCCCGTCGGCGCGACACCTTCTACCGCAACACCAGCTACTGCTTCCAGTACGGAAGGCCCTGCGCCTACTTCCAGCTCTGCCGCTCAGGCGGCAACCCCAACGTCATCGAAAACCATTTCCAACGGATCGCCCCGCACGAAGAGCTGCGGGACGGAGCCGGTGAAGACGCCGCTCCGGTGTTTTGAAATCCCAACCATAAGGAGACGAAGCCATGCTTCCCAAGACCAAAAGCAAACCCAAACACACGCTCTCGGACCTCACCGCCCTAGTTTACGGCCCGAGCAAGATCGGCAAGAGCACCTGGTGCTCCAAGGCCGATGACGCACTGTTCCTGGCGACCGAGCCGGGCCTGAACGCCCTGGAGGTGTTTCAGACCCCGATCACCTGCTGGGACGATCTTCTGCAGGCCTGCGCGGAAATCGCCGAGGGCAAGCACGAGTTCAAGACCATCGTCGTCGACACGGTGGATAACGCCTACAAGATGTGCTCGGACTACGTCTGCAAGAAATTCAAGATCGAGCACGAATCCGACCTGGGCTACGGCAAGGGCTACGCGCTGATCAACAACGAGTTCCAGCGCGTCATCAACAAGCTCGCCTTCCTGCCCTACGGTCTGATCCTGATTTCCCACTCCCAGGAGCGGGACATTGAGACCCGGACCGGCAAACACACCCGCATCGTGCCGACGCTGCCGGAAAAGGCGCGAAAGCTGGTCACCGGTCTGGTGGACCTGATCCTGTTCTGCGACCTGGACATGAAAACCGGCGAGGACGGCAAGCCGGTATGGCAGCGCGTGATGCGCACCAAGCCCAGTCCCAACTACGACGCTGGTGACCGCACCGGCCGACTCCCCGAAGTCATCCCCCTCGATTTTTCGAGCTTCGTTAAAGCCTTCAACAACACGGCAGCCGGAGCTGCGGCGAGTGCCGCCCGGCCGAAGCCGGAGCCGACCGCGAGTGCGGCGGCGAAACCTCAACAGTAAGGAGATCCGACCATGGAACACTACGAAAACCAATCCAGCAGCAACCTTGACCTGGCGCAGTTCGACGACGCCTTTGAAACCGCCGAAGTCGAGGAACGTGAGTTCGAGGCCGTCCCCGACGGCAAGTACCAGGTCAACGTCGACCGGGTCGAACTGACCCGCGCCCAGACCTCGGGCAATCCCATGCTCAAATGGACTCTGCGCATTCTCGCGCCGACCCACAAGGGTCGTCTGCTCTGGCGCAACAACGTCATGGCCAGCAACGAGAACATCAAGTGGCTCAAGCAGGACCTCTACACCTGCGGGCTGCAGCTTCAGAAGCTCTCCGACCTGCCGGGCCACCTCGAGCAGCTTCTCAACATCAAGCTGGAGGTGACCAAACGCACTCGCGGTGAAAACGAGAACATCTACTTCAACCGTCGCATTGTCATGGCCGACGATGCCGGGGCTCCCGGCGCGGCGATGGACGACATGATCCCGTTCTGATGATGGACCGGATCACCGTTGTCGTCGACACCCGCGAACAGGAGCCCTACAGCTTCGATACAGACAAGGTTTCGGCAGTTCGCAAAGCGCTGCCCGCCGGTGATTACTCACTGGTCGGCCTCGAGGAACGGGTGGCGGTGGAGCGTAAATCCCTGACGGATTTCGTCTCCACCGTCATCCGGGGGCGAAAGCGGTTCCACCGCGAGCTGGAAAAGCTCTCTGCCTACGAATCCGCCTGCGTGGTTGTCGAGTGCAACTTTCGCGATCTGGTCGATGGCCGCTACCGCAGCGATGCCCACCCGCACGCGCTGATCGGAACGGTCGCCTCCATCGTCGTCGACTTCGGTGTCCCCGTCTACTTCTGCTCGGACCGGCAGGCCGCCTGCCGTTTTGTCGAGGAGTACCTGACACGTTTTCACCGGAGGATCGCGAGATGCCAAAAAGAAATGAGAGTAACCCGGCGCGACTCCGGGGAAGAATAGAGCGCGTTTACTATGCCGGACCCAAGTTCTCCGCAGGCCGACTGCTCACCCCGACCGGTGAGGAAGTCCAGTTCGCGGGCAATTTGTTCGCCCGGGAAAATCAGCCTGTGGTCCTGCTCGGGTCGTGGTCCACCCATCCCAAATACGGCCGTCAGTTCAAGGTCGACGGGATGGAGCACGACCTCGAACTCGATCCGGAAGGGCTGATCCACTATCTGGCCAACCATCCGGAGATCAAGGGCATTGGTCCGGCCAAGGCCAGATTGATCGTCGAGAGTTTCGGCGACGCCTTTGAAGAAACCCTTTTAAGTGACCCTGAGCGCATCGCCCTCAAAGCCCGATTGCCCCTGGATGCAGCCAAGCGGCTGCGTGACGAATGGTTGAAGAACCGCAGCGTCAACACCGTCATGGCCTGGCTTTCGGCATTCGGCCTGACCCATCATCAGGTCACCACCCTGGTCGAAAGACTCGGCGGCAATTGCCTCGATATTCTGAAAGAAGACCCGTACATCCTCATTCGGGAGATCCGGGGATTCGGCTTCAAGAAGGTCGACAAGATCGCCCGCAAGCTGGGAACCCCAAAGGACCACGTTCCCCGTATCCGGGCCGGTCTGCTGTTTTGCGTCCGTGATGCCCTGGACAATGGCCACTGCTGGATCGAATACGAGGATCTGGTGGATCAGGCCAATCTGCTGCTGGTCATGGATGCCCTGGACAGCCGGGTCCGTATCGAGAGCGCCCTCGACGCGCTCATCGAAGAACAGGCGCTTGCCTGCGATTCCCACGGCGGACGTTTCGTGGTCGCTCTGCCGGAGATCGTCCGCATGGAGCGGGAGCTGGCCTTGTTGTTCGGCCAGGCCGAAACACCGAATCCTCATTTCCAGTCCGTCAAGAAACTCGATGCCCTGATTCGGCGCTGCGCATCAACGCTGAACGAGAAGCAGCTCGACGCGGTCCGCTCGGCCCTCAATCACAGCATCAGCCTGATTTCGGGTGGAGCCGGTTCGGGCAAGAGCTACACCATTTCGGTCATCAACACCATCTGCGAGGAGAGCGACCTGGAGGTCGTGCTCGCCGCGCCGACCGGCAAGGCCGCCAAGCGCCTGGAGGAAGTCAGCGGCCGTAGCGGCACCACCATCCACCGTCTGCTCGGCTATGACGGCAAGGGTTTCTCGCGTAGCAAGGAGAACCCCATCGATGCCGACGTCTTAGTGGTCGATGAGTTTTCGATGGTCGACGTGCCGCTGGCCTGGCACTTGTTCGAGGCAGTCGACCTGTCGCGGACCACGGTGCTGCTGGTCGGTGACCACAACCAGCTTCCGCCGGTGGGACCCGGAAACATCCTGCGCGATCTGATCCAGACACGCGCCATCCCCACGGTCATCCTCGATAAGGTCGTGCGTCAGGCTGGCGTCCTCAAGGAGAACTGCACCGCCGTTCTCAAGGGCGAGGTGCGCAAGACTAGCGAGGCATCGGTGGCCGGATGCCGGGATTGGTATCTGGTGGATCAGTTCACCGACCCGATGGCGGCACGCTCGTTCCTGCTGGAGCTGTTTCAGGAGCGGCTCGACGCCCTGGGGTTCGACATCATCAAGGACGTGCAGGTGCTGACGCCGACCCACAAGGGGCCGCTCGGCACCAAGGAACTGAACGAGGAACTGCAGCGGCTCATCCAGCGCAAGCTCTGGAACGCCGAGGTACCGCCGGTCGCTATGGGCCGCCGCGCTCCGTTTCTCAAGCACGACAAGGTCATCCAGACCCGGAACAATTACGACCTGAATGTGATGAACGGTGCCATCGGCTATGTGGTCGATGTCCTCGCGAACGGCACCCTGGTCATCGACTTCGACGGCATGCCGGTGGAGATGGAAAAGGGTTCGCCCGACCTTCAGGACCTGCAGCTCGCCTATGCGCTCACCATCCACAAAACCCAGGGTTCCGAATTCCCCTGCGCCGTGGTGGTGGTCCACAAGGCGCATTCCTTCATGCACCACCGCAATCTGCTCTACACCGGGGTGACCCGCGCCCGGCGCACCGCCATTGTTCTGGGTGATCACTGGGGCATCCAGAACTGCGCCAAACGGTGCCAGGTGGATGACCGCCGGACCTTTCTGCCCCTGTTTCTGGACGCCGCCCAGCACGCGGAGGCCGATTTCGCCCGTGTCGCGGAGGCCGAATGAGTATGGGCGGAACGGATAACGTCAGGGAGTATTACCGGCTCGTCACCGAGATGGACATCGGTGACGTGGCCCGGGCACTCCTGCCGGGACGGATCACCCAAGAGACCGGCCAGCGCTTGATGTGCGACTGCCCCAACCATCAGAGCCAGTCGCGTCTGTCGCTGCACGTGATGCTCGACAAGCAGGGCTGGTACTGCTTCGGCTGCGGAGTCGGCGGTGATGTGCTGCAGCTCGTTGAGTTCATTCAGACGGGCTCGGTCACCGCCGGGCAATCCGGTCCGATGCCGGACAGCCACCGTCAGGCCCGGGACTATCTCGCCAAGAAGGCGGGCTTGCCGCCGCTGTCGCGCTATGGCCTCAGCCAGGAGCGTCTGGCCCAGACAGAGGCCGACCGTGCCTTCGAACTGCGGGTCAAGGACGCGCTGACCTCGCTGGCCAGGCTTTACCACGCCAGACTCAAAGAGTCGCCGGAGGTCCTCGACTGGCTGAAATCCAAATACGCCCTGAGCGAGGAGACCATCGACGATCTCCTGATCGGCTACGCGGACAACGCGTCCGGCGCGGTCGCCCAACTGACCGGGGGTGAGGACGGTTTTTCCAAGCGGGAGCTCGCCGCGACCGGCGCTTTCCGTCCCACCAGCCAGGACGGCCTGACGCCATTTTTCGAGCGCCGCATCGTCTTTCCCTACTGGAGCCGTGGCCGGGTAGTGTTCATGATCGGCCGCAAGACGCCGTGGACCCCGGACGTGGGCTGGGAGCAAGGGAAATACAAGAAACTGCCGGTTCATGACGAGCACCAGCGGCCCTACGTCGCAGACTTCATCAACAACGCGCTGCTGTTCAACGAGGACTGTCTGCTGGCCCGGCCCGGCAAGGTGATCATCACCGAGGGGGTGACCGATTGCCTGGCGCTGATGCAACTGGGCCTGCCCACCGTATCTCCGGTCACCGTCCGCATCCGGGCCGCCGATTGGGAGCGCCTGATCCCCAAGCTGCGCGGCGTCGAAACCGTCTACATCTGTCAGGACAACGAGCTCTCCCAGGCCGGTCTCAAAGGGGCGCTGCAAACCGCCCGCACCCTGGCCGAACACAAAATCGACACCCGCCTGGTGACGCTGCCCTTGTCGGAGACACAGCTCTCGGCCCGGCAGGAGCTGACCGAACGCTTCGGCCTGACGGCGAGCGTGGGGCCGAAGGAGCTGGCCAAGCTACTGGCGGGACGTCCCGCCGAGGAAATCCAGGCGGCCGAGGCGCTTCTCGCCATCGCCAAGATCGACGTCAACGATTACATTGCCGCCGGGCATACCCTGGAGGATTTCGAACGCCTGCTCGCCGAGGCCAGCACGCCCATCGAGTTCGGCGTGCGCTCGCTGCCCGAGGGCGCTGAAGAGGAAGAACGCAACCGCCTGCTCGAACCGATTCTGGGGGAGATTTCCGAACAGTCGCCGCTGGAACAGGCACGCCTGCTGAAGCTGGTGCAGGAGCGCATCGGCGGTGGTGTTTCCATGGCCACCCTGAAGGAACAGATCCGCGCCATCCAGAAGGACCGCAAGGTCGAGTTCCGCAACGAAAAGAAAAAGGCCAAGCGGATGTCCGGCGCGATGCCCGGATCATGCCGCGCCAGGGTCGACGAGGTGCTGATCGACACGGAACTGGAGAACGGCGCTCCCGACTACACCCTGGCCGCCGAGGCCGCCTACGACTGGTTCACCTCCAACGGTGCCCAGTTCTTTCACACCCTGCAGGGCGAGCCGTTCATGTATTTCGATAACGCCATCTACTGGATGGATTCACCGGACCGGGGCCGCAAGCGCCATTACGCGGCCATGCTCTACAAACACACGGGCATGGTGCCGACCTCCAACGGCGGACGAACATTTTTCGAGGTACTGCCCAGCCTGGCCATGATCCGTGGCCAGGTGCGCGACCATTTTTCCTGGCTGCACACCGATGTGGCCTCCTACACCGTCTATTTCAATCTGAACAATCCGGAGCACGAGATCGCCAAGATCACCCCGGACGAGATTCAGATCATGAAAAACGGCGGCAACGAGGACGGCATCATCCTGGACGGCTCGCGGAAGATGAAGCCGCTGAAATTCCTGCCCGACGCCGACCTCGAAGAGGCGGACCGGCTCCTGGTCGATCTATTGGTGGGCAACATGACCTGCCCGCAGGGGGATCGCTTTCTCATCCTTTCCTGGCTCTCCTGTTTCCTGCTGATCGACTTCGCCGGGACGCGGCCCATGACCCGCTTCGAGGGTTCGGCCGGATCGGGCAAGACCACCGCCAGCAAGATCACGTCGACGCTGCTTTATGGCGAGCCCCAGCACAAGAAGGCCACCGACGCTGCGAACTACACCGACGGTTCGCAGAACCCGCTCATCGTCCTCGACAACATCGAGGTCAAGCAGATGACCGAGGACCTGACCACCTTCATGCTGACCAGCATCACCGGCATCGCCAAGGAGAAACGCAAGAGCGGCACCGACAGCGAGACCATCACCGAGCGGACCAAATGCCTGCTGAACACCACCGGCATCGAGCCGCTGTGCGGGGAACTTTCGGAGATTCTGTCGAGGTCCTTCGTCATCAACTTCGACCTCGCCAACCAGGCAAGCGACTGCTTTCTGGAATCGGAGGTCATTTCCG
Source organism: Marinobacter sp. C1S70 (assembly GCF_000475355.1). Classification (NCBI taxonomy): domain Bacteria; kingdom Pseudomonadati; phylum Pseudomonadota; class Gammaproteobacteria; order Pseudomonadales; family Marinobacteraceae; genus Marinobacter; species Marinobacter sp. C1S70. The sequence goes on from NZ_AXBW01000073.1 coordinate 21,049, forward strand.
CCATCCAGCAGAACCGGGACCTGATCATCTCGGCCATCATGAAGCGAACCAGTTATGTTCTGGCGATGATCCGGGACGGAGCCCAGAAACAGGTCATGCGCCTGCTGCACCGAACCATGCCGACCCATGGCAAGCGCCGGTGCAACGATTATCTGAGCCTGATGTACCTGATGATGCTGGCCGGGTCCGAGGAACACGAAGTGACCACCGGACTCGAGGAGCTGAGCCCGCTGTTCATCGAGCAGATCCATTCTATCAACGACACCAGTCAGGAGATGGCGCGGGAGTCGAACCCCATCGCAACGGCGCTGGCGTCGCTCTTCCACGCTTATCGGAACGCGGTGGAGCTGGATGAGAAGGCCCGCTACGGCGAGGACGACCGGGCAAACCATGTGGTGGGGTTCATCGAACGCTACCAGGTGAGGTTCGAGAACGAGAACACCATGGAACCGGTGTCTGCGGGAAGGCTGCTCGCTGCGCTGCGCAGGGTCGGCCGGGAATTCAACCTCGAGTTCGAATACAAGAAGCCCGCCCAGCTTGGTCGGCGCATCAGCAACGACCTGGACGTCATCCGGGACGCCGGGTTCGACATCGACCGGCAGCGCAACGCCCACACCAAGAATTTCGAGTACCGGATAGTCAAGGCCGCCAATCTCTGATTCCACCCCATACTGACGAAATCATCCAGGACGCTCTCGGGCGTCCTTTTCTTTTGCGGTGGTGCGGTGAACACCGCTGTCCCTTGCGGTGGATGACCACCGCACGCCAAACCCTTACCAGACAAGGCTTTCAGTACCTTTGCGGTGGATGCGGTGGTAAATCCAGAGGTCTCACCCCCTATGGGCTGAAATATTTTTTTGACTCATCGATTCGGCGGCTCCCGCCAGAGAAATTTTGGCCCAGCGTGAGAGACATTCCCAAAATACCACCGCAACCACCGCACTCTATCTTCTCTTTCTTCATAACTATCGAAAAACAATAAACAAACAACGCACCCCCCCTGCGGTGGGACGAGAAAACCTTCCACCGCACGACCACCGCAGCCACCGCACATATCCACCGCAGCTATTGGTCACCGACGGTTTCAGGGCTGCTCCGGTAAGTAACGGGAAAAGCGATTAACCCGTATTTCTGGAGCCTGAAACCATGAGCCTTCTGAAAACCATGATCAAGCACACCGCCGGAGGGCAGGAAGCCTCGGCAGGATGTGAAACCCCATCATTACCACCGCAACCACCGCAGCCTGCCATCTATGTCTCTACCGGACTCGATGTCCACGAGATCGAGGACGCTCGCGACTGGCCTGAAGACAGGGAGATCGACGGCACGCTGTGTCGCCGTCTGTCGCCTGAATACTTCGCCTGGCTACGCTCCCGCATGGTCACCGCCCAAGCCGCGCACAAGGCCGGAAAGCTCCCCGAGGATACCTGGAATACGCTACGGCAGCGATTCAACGCCCTGCAGGAGCTGGCCATCCGGGAGTTCGGCAAGGATAGCCTGCAGGAGGTCCTGCACTCCTTTTCTCCGAAGAACTACCGGCCACCCGCGCTTCGTCCCGAGCCCCAGGAGAAACCCGTCGAAGTTCCCAGAAAGGACTGGATTTATCCCGGGAACCAAGCTTGGAAATGTAAGCAGCCGGTGACTTCCCAGGCTGTCGCCAAGGTCGACACCATCCGTGAGGAGGCCATGGCCAAGGGCTGGTCCGAGGCACGCCTCTATCAGAACCAGGGCCGGTTCCGGTTTCCCTGCGGCGAGGACTACGGTCTGGTCTGCTTCGTCGATGGCGATCAGGAGATTGGCGAGGTCACCGAGCGTTCTATCGAAATTATCCACGGGCCGAAGTCCGGGCGTCCCAGCACGCTGCGGTTCTACAACCCGGACGTGCCGCAGCCGTGGATGAAGAAAGTGGAGGATTGAGCCGTGAAGAAAAAGAAACGCTACGCCAACGCCAAGGATGTCCTGCCCGAGGAACTGTTCGAGCAGATCCAGAAGCACTACACCGGAATTCTCTGGGTCCCGGCACCGAGCAGGTTTTACCAGGAGCGCCGCGACCTGGTGCTTGCCCTTCATATGCAGGGGATCAGCAGCCAGGAGATCTCCAACCTCGCCGGTGTGACCACCCGCCGAGTCAATCAGATCATCGCCGCCGAACGAAAACAGGATCGGGACCGACAGTTGAGCGCCGCTTCCGGTAAGTAACCCCTGAACCGGCGGGAGCGCGTTTGGAGGCTAAATCGGCCTCCCGCCCCGCATCCCGGCTTGGGAAAACAATATTCGGCAGGATTTCCACGTGGCACTGAACAAACCGGACAAAGAGACGCTGGACCGCTGGCACCGCAACGAGGGCAAGACCGAACCGCCCCGGCGCGGGCCTGGTGCGCCCGAGGGCAACCAGAACCGGCTGCGTCACGGCATCTTTGCCGACCGCTGCCTGACACCGGAAGAGAAGGTCATGTTCGACGCGATCATCGACCGCCTCAATCAGGACTTCGAGTTCAACAAGTCCAGCGACTTCCTGCAGGTGGAGCTGGTGGGCGTCTACTCGGTGAAGCTGGTCCGCGCCCAGATCGAGGGGAACACCGACGCTGCCGAGAAGCTCGACCGGATGATCCGCTGCCACATGAAGGATCTCAAGACCACCAAGATCGCCCGTGAGGGTGAGGAGCCGAAAGGTCCGCAGACCTCTCCGGCGGAATGGGCGGCGGCTCTGCTCGAGAAGGTGGCTGAGGCCGCCAACGCTCAGGGCGCGAAACCCTCCGGCCGCAAGAAACGCGGAAAGAATTGCGGATAACACCATGGAGGTCTTTTCCGATGACCCCGACACACGGCGACTTGCGGCAGACGACTTCAGCAGGAATTGCGGATAAGACGTGTTCCTTGCACTTTCGGAATCGGCATTCTTCGGCGGCCGATCATCATTCCCACTCCTCGATTTCTTCCTGCAGCTCCCGATATCCGCTTGGCATGTCTGCGCATAAGCCGAGCCGCATAAGCCAAGTAGATATTGGCATGTTCCCGCCGGAGCTCTCTCACACAACCCAAGTAAATATGGGCATGTCGAGCCCCAGGCAGAACCGGCCAGGCCCCGCAAACAGCCATTCCTTCGGCAGCGGCCCTCACATAAGCCAAGCAGATATTGCCATGTGTGTTCCGCGCCCGGAGCGCACAAGCCAAGCAGTTATAGCGATGTGCGGCCGACAGACAGAAAAGGAGAAATTACGGTCAATCGATATTTCCCGCTCTGCCAGGGAGGCTGAGAACCATCATCATGATCATTCATCATCGGCGGATGTGTTCTTCTGCGGGCACTGTCATTCACTGTCTTCGACACTGTCTCGTCCAACGAAAACAGGAGCAGCCGAGGCCGCTCCCATCATCGGGTCCGGAAGGATCAGAGGCGTTCGAGGGCTTCCTCGAGCTGGCCGTCCACGAGGTGGGTGTAGATCTGGGTGGTGGAAACGTCCCGGTGCCCCAAGGCCCGCTGCACCACGAGCAGGTCATTTGTCGCGCCGTAGAGGTGGGTGGCGAAGGTATGCCGCAGCCCGTGCGGCGTCAGTTCCTTTTCGATCCCGGCTTTCCGCAGCCAGTGGGCGAGCCGGTTGGCTATCTGCCGCTGGCAGAGTCTGCCGTCCCGGTTCGACAGGAACAGGGCTTCCATTTCTGGGCGGCCATGTCGACGACGCTCGGCCAGGTAACGGCGCAGCAATGTGCGGAGGTCGGTCTTGATGAACTTGACCTGCGGCACATTTCCCTTGGCCCGCACCCGCAGATGCTTGGCGTCGAGGTCGATGTCATCCATGTCGAGCGCGGCCAGCTCGCCAAGCCTGATCCCGGTGCCCAGCAGCACCTCGATCATGGCGCGGTCGCGCAGCGCGGAGAACTCGGTCCGCCCCTTGAGCTCCTTGAGAAGACGTTTCTTTTCGGCGGCGGTCAGGAAAACCGGCAGCTTTCTCGGCAGCCGATGCATGCGGATGGACCGGGCCGGATTGTCATCGACCACGCCAGCCTCGGCGGCCCAGGCGAAAAAGGCCCGCACCGCAGCCTTCATCCGATGGAGCGAAGCCGCCGAGCGTGGGCCTCGCCCGCTCTCGGTGACCGCCCCGGCGGAAAACACCTGGTCGAGGAGCCCGGCCGTGACCGCCCGGCAGACGATGCCCGGGACCAGCTCTTCGGCCACGCGGGCCACCAGGGCGAGGTCCCGGCGGTATGCGGCTATGGTCGCAGGGGAGCGTCCTTCGGCCGACAGGCGGGCACAGAACGCCTCTGTCGCGCCCGTCAGACCGAGGTCAGCCGTTCGGTTGCTCATCGCTGGACTCCTTCACCCGGCTGTGGCCCATGGGCGTGCTCTTGGGCAGCGGCAGCTCCTCGATGCGCCCCGACTCCCTGGCCCAAACCATCATCATGCGGAACACCCGGACGGTCTTGGCGACGGTGCGTTCGGCCCGCTCCTTGCCGTCAGGGAGTTTGAGCAGCAGGTCGGACTTGTAGAACTTTCCGACCTGGGGGAGCCGGATCTCGGCGAGCTGGCGATCCGCGCCGAAGAAGGCCTCCACCGCGTCGAGATCCTTCCGGTAGGTGTAGAGGGTCCGCTCCTTCTTTCCGGATTCCCGCAGGTGGCCGATGAAAGCCTCGGCGGCTTGATGCACGGTGCATTCGGTCATGTCGATGTCTCCTTTGTCGGTGGCCCGGTGTGTTCAGGACAGGAACTCCTCCAGCTCCCGCAGCAGTTCCTCGACGTGACCGAGGGAGCCGACGCTCGCCCAGGTGATGTCCGGCTGCTTCGCGTCCGCTTCGAGCTTGCCGCGAATGCCCTCTATCAGCCGGGTGATGTTCTCCTGCTTTTCTCGGTACGCCTTGAGTGCCTGCTGGCGGTTTCTGTCGTAGGTCATGGCCTGCCTCCGGTTCCGGTTTTCGTGGATGCGGGACCATCCCGCGTCACATCCAATGACGCTTCTATTTCGTTGGAAATCAAGTGTTTGCAGAGATCTTTCTGCATGTGCCCCAAACCCATAACCCAAAGGAGATCAACATGTTGAAGAAGACCCTCGAATGGACCATCCCACTGGCCCTGGCCGGGATCATGACCGGCTGCGCCACCTACCGGCCACCTGCCCAGATCCAGTCGGCGGTGGCCACCGTCAACCGCCACACGCCCGAGTACGTGACCGAGGCCAACAAGGCCCTGCGCGAGGTCGGCCACCCGGACGCCGAGCGCCTGACCGGAGTCGGTCTGCGCCTGCAGACCGCCGTGGACGCCCTTGACCAGTGGGCCAACGGCACGAACCAGGAGGCAGGCCAATGAAAGAGATTCTTCAGGAGAACAGCGATGCCGTTCGTCAGGCCGGTGAGGCCCTGGTCGAAATCGGCACCGAGCTGGCGGCGGGACGGATAGAGAACGCCCTCGGCCGTCTGGAAGCGGCCCAGCAGCAGTACCTGGCCTGGGCTGAGTTGGACCAGGCCATCATCGACATTCAGGAGGCTGTCCACGACCGGAAGAACACACTGGCCGTGCAGCAGATCCTGACGGAACTGGTGGGCACCATCCTCGGCAACGCCTTGAGGACGGGAATGCACTGATGGCGGTAACCGACAAGGAGCGCAAACTCGCGGCGACCCTGAGCGATCCCGTGTTGTGGGGGCAAGCCTACCTCTACAACCGGGATGGCTCAGGCCGCGACTACTGGCCGCACCAGGTGGAGGACCTGCGCTGCCCGGCCAAGAACATCATCCACCTCGACGGCCGGGACGTGGGCAAGTCCATCGTGCTCTCGACCGACGCGCTCCATTACGCCTTCACCACCCGGGGCGGCCAGGGCCTCATCGCGGCTCCGCACCAGGGGCACCTCGATACCATCATCGAAGAGATCGAGTTCCAGCTCGACAGCAACCCGGATCTGATGAACAGCATCGCTCTGACCAAGTACGGCAAGCCGAAGATCCACCGCAAACCCTATTTCCGGCTGGAGTTCACCAACGGTTCGGTGCTCTATTTCCGCCCGGCCGGGGCCTATGGTGACGCCTTTCGGTCCTTGCACGTGGGCCGCGTCTGGGTCGATGAAGGAGCCTGGCTGACCGAACGGGCCTGGAAGGCGCTGCGCCAGTGCCTCAAGGCCGGGGGGACGCTACGCATCTACTCCACACCCAACGGCCTGCGCGACACAACCTATTACCGGCTCACCTCGTCGGATCAGTTCCATGTGTTCCGCTGGCCGTCCTGGCTCAATCCCCTGTGGACCGAAGATCGCGAGGCCGAACTGCTGGAGTTCTACGGCGGCCGCGACAGTTCCGGCTGGCAGCACGAGGTGGCCGGTGAACACGGCAAGCCTTCCTATGGGGCCTTCAATGTCGAGCAGTTCAACCTCTGTCGGCAGGATCTGCTGGAGTATCAGAAGATCGTCATCACCGATTCCGAGCTACGCGATTGCGATACCGAGGAAGCGGCCCACGACCGGCTGGAGATGCTGCTCAACCTCACTCCCCGCAGCGGGCAGTTCTGGGTCGGCGGCGACCTGGGCTACACCAACGACCCCACCGAGATCGTCGTATTTCAGGAGATGGAGGTCGGCGAGCGGACGCTGCTGAAGATGATCCTGCGCGTGCATCTTGAACACGTTTCCTATCCGCACATCGCCCAGATCATTGCGCTGCTGGAGCGGTACTACACCCCGGCGGGCATTGGCGTGGACAACGGCGGAAACGGTCTGGCGGTGGTTCAGGAGCTGCTCACCCTGGACAAGTACAAAGGGCTGGAGCTGGAAGGCAGGCTCAAGGGATACGACTTCGGCGGCATGACCCGGCTGGCGGTGCGGGACGGCAAGGAAATCAAGAAGCGAACCAAGGAGCTGATGACCAGCCTCATCAACGGAGCCCTACAGCGTAAGCAGGTCATTTTCCCCTCGGACGACCTGGAGGTGGAAGACCAGTTCACCACCCACACCTACACCCTGCGGGACGGCAAGATCATCTATTCCAAGGGCAACGACCACATCATCGACGCGGTGCGCTGCGCCATGCTGATCCGGGAGGAAGGCAACCTCGACCCGGTCGGCGAAGAGGTGGTCTCGCTTAAGCCGATCCTCACTAACCCGGTCTTCATCTGACCGCATCCTCCGACGCTTTCCACCCCGCTCCGGTAAGTAACCGGCATCGAGCCGGGTTCGGCCCACACGGGCCGAATGTGCGGCTGTCATGGCCGAAACTACCGAGAGGATCACGTGGAAAGCACCGCCCATCAGGACGAACAACCCGAAAGCCTGGATACCACCGGCTTTGTCATCGCACCGTTGGCCGCAGCGGCAGCGCTCGACTCGGCCGCCTTCGCCAAGGTGAACGCCGCCGAAGCGATTCCTACCACCTGGGAAGAACGCGCCCGTAAGGCCTGGGAATACTACGTCGAGGAGCCGCTGGTGAAGAACTGCGTCAACTCCTGGCGCACCTTCGCCGTGGGCGACGAGATCAAGATCACCAGCGATGACGAGACCCTCAAGGAGCAGGCACTGGAGGCCGCCTGGCGGCTGAACGTCTCGCAGTTCATCAAGGACATGGTTCTTCAGCTCCTGGTGAAAGGCGACGCCATCGGCTTCAAGCGCTTTACCAAGTCCGGCCAGGACATCGAGGAGCTGGTCTGCGTCAACCCGGTTTCGGTCAAGGTCAAATACGCCCAGGGCGAACTGATCGAGGCCCGGCAATTTCCCGAGGACACCCCCGGCGGCGGGGAATCCATCCCGCTGCCCGTCGAACAGGTGGTCCACCTCAAATGGGACGCACCGGCCTTCTCGCCCCGGGGCAACTCCCTCGTGCTTCCAGCCTTTCAAGCCATCGAACTGCTGCGCGATTACCGCCGGGCCGAACAGGCCATCGCCAAGCGCTGGGCCACGCCCTTTCGCCTGCTCAAGGTGGGCGGCGCGTTCGGCCAGAAGATGGTGATGCCGGACCAGCGGATGCTCGAACAGGTCCGCGACATGGTCAACAAGATGGACATGAAAAGCGGCCTGGTGGTCCCGTTCTACGTCAATGTCGAAACCCACGGCACGGACGGCCAGGTACTCAACGTCGAGGACAAGGTCAAAGAGGTGAAGGAAGACATAGTGGTGGCCCTGGGGCTGTCACGCTCGCTGGTGACCGGAGACGGCCCGAATTTCGCCACCGCCTCGGTGAGCATGCAGAAGATGATGGTCATGATCCGCGAGATCAAACAGGCCGCACGCAAGCTCCTCGACTGGGTGTTCGACGACTGGATGGAGCTGAACGGCCATGGCGACAAGAGCATCCAGTTTATCTTCAACGACCTCGACCCCAGCGACGCGGTCGATTTCAAGAAGCTCCTCATCGAACTCTACGACCGCAAGCTCATCAGCCGCTCCAGCCTTCAGCTCAAGATGGACCTGGACCCGGACATCGAGGCCGCCAACCGCGAGACCGAACGTAAGCAGATCGACCTGATGGACGAGAAGCAGGTGAAGCCGGTGGTGGATATGGTCGTCTCCGGCATCCTCAGCGTGCCTCGCGCCCGCAAAATGCTCGGGATTCCGGCCGAGGACGATGAACCCACGGCGGAGGCGGCATTGGTCTGGTCAGGCGACCTGGAGTCCACCGGCATTGCTGCCGTGTGCGACGAGTGCAGCCACTTCATTGCTGACACCAACCACTGCCGGGTTCACAACAGCGAGCGCACCTTCGACGCCCCGGCCTGTCGTTTCATCGACCGCCGGGAGCCCCACTGATGCCGTCGGATCTTAAGCAGCGCATCCAGGCGGCCACCCTGAAAAGCCTGACGGCCCGCAACCGCTACAACGACCAGGTCACGGCCCAACTCACCCAGGCCCTGAAACAGGCCGAAGACGAGGTCGCCCGCGCCATCCTCCAGTACCGCTCCCTAGGCTCCCTGCCGGACAACAAGCTCGCCGCCCTCAAGGGGCTGGAAAAGCTCCAGCTCGAACTCGACGACACCATGAAGCGGCTCAAGCGGGAGCAGACCCTGGTCTTTCGCAAGACGACCAAGGACTCCTTCAAGCTCGGTATCCAGCAGGGAATCGGAGAGCTCGCCGACGCGGCGCTGCCGTTCTACGCCGACCTGAAGCCCGAGGGCATCGACAAGCTGGCCACCAAGGTGTTCACCATCGTCGACACCAATGCCCTCGACTTCATGGCGCAGTACAACCTCACGCTCGCCGGTGACGTCCACCGAGAACTCGCAGACGGCATCAAGCGCACCATCCTGAACGGCGTCGCCACGGGCAAGGGGGCCGACGACATCGTCAGGGACATGGGCAAGGTGATCGTCGACAAGGACTCCTTTCGCCAGGCCGGAAGCCGGGTGTTCAGCAAGGCGCAGTACCGCATGGAGATGATCGCCCGCACCGAGGTCCTCCGCGCCCACAACATGGGCAGGCTCAAGTTCCACGAGCGGGTCGGCATCCAGAAGCTGGAATGGCTGGCCATGGAGGACGAGCGCATGTGCCCGGTCTGCGGCGGCCTGGACGGCAAGACCTTTCCCATCGACAAGTTCCCCCAGCAACCCGCGCATCCACACTGCCGCTGCACCAACATCGTGGCCTGGCCGATGACCGTCTGCGGTAGCGAGATGGCCGCCAAGGCCGCCGCCCAGGCATCGCAGGGGGACGCATGCATTCTCCCGCCCCATGTGTTGGAAGGCATGGCCGACGCCCAGGCCAAGGAGAACGCCAAGCTCAAGAGCGCCTTTGAAAACGGCGATATCGCCGACCTCGGTTCGCTGACGGTCAAACAGCTCCAGACCCTGGCGAAACAGAACGGCGTGGCCATTGCCCGGACCAAGGCCGATTTCATCAAGCTGCTCGATCTGGCCGAACCGGGGATCGATCACGGCGACCTGGCCGGAGCGGCGCTCAGCGCCAAGCTCAAGGAACACAAGATCGGTTTGTTGCGGACCAAGGAAGAACTGGTCGAGCTTCTCGGACTGAAGCAGGCGGAACTCAAACAGGCCAAGCTGCTCGCCGCCCAGATGGCGAAGATTCCTCCCGCCGAGGGGCTGGATGGCATGACCGCTCAGCAGCTCAAGGAGATGGCGAAGGAGAACGGTATCTCCCTCAACATGACCAAGCAGGAGACCATCGAGCTGCTGGATAAGCTGGAACCCGGCGTGGATCACAGCGGCCTGATGGGCAAGGAACTCGCGGCGGCCAAACAGAAGCACGGCATCGGCATCCTCAAGAACAAGCAGCAGCTCGTTGAGGCGCTGCAGAAGAAGGCCGGTGCCGACATGGCCGAGTCGGTCAAGAAAAAGGCGGTCGACGAGGCCAAACAAAAGCTGCTCCTGAAACAGAAAACGGCACTCGAAGACGCCGCCAAGGCCGTGGTCGTTCCCGACACGCCGACCGGCTACAAGGATTTCCTCGACGCGATTGCCAAGGCGGAACAGGCGGTTTCCGGTGGCACCGATCTACCCCAGGATCTGCTGGCGGCCCACAGCAAGGAAATCGCCCTCAAGAAACAGCTCTTCCAGGACCAGGTCGGCAAGCTGAAATCGACGGAGCTCAAGACGCTCGCCAAGGAGACCAAGGTTCAGTATTGGCAGTGGGCCAACAAAGACGAGCTGACAACGCTCTTCACCGAGACCGATCCCGCGAAAATCAAGGCGGTTCAGGCCAGCATCGACACCAAGCATGCCGCCTGGGCCGAAAAACATGGCGGCAAGAAGAAAACCGCTTCTGCCAAGCCCGCCACGACGAAGAAAGAGCCGCCGAAACCGGCTCCACAACCGAGTCCGGTCAATCCGCCCGAGCCCAAGATCGTCAAGAAAGGCGCGGAGTTCGCCACCGACGATAACGCATGGCAGCAGAAGGGTTTGCCTTCGAAGTTCAAGAAATCCGGCAAGGCCGCTGTCGGCGGCGCACACGAAAAGGAGTTCTGGACCGATGAGAACGGCGACAAATGGCTGTTCAAGCCCATTGGGCGCAAGGACGACGAGTTCATCGCCTTCGGAGAGGAAGCAGCCTACAAAATCGGCCGCCTGATCGACCCCCATTCCATCGAGGTGCGCACCATCCAGTTGAACGGCCGCACCGGCTCCATCCAGAAATGGCGTACCGATCTGCGGGACGACTTCGATTTTCGCAACATTCTGCCCCAGGATCTGACCACCATCGAACTGGAGCAGATCCAGCGCGAGCATGTGGTCGACTGGCTGATCGCCAACCACGACGGACACTCCAAGCAATTCATCCGCGCCCGGGACGGTCGCGTCTACGGCATCGACAAAGGCCAGGCATTCAAGTTTCTGGGTCAGGACAAGCTCTCGATCGACTATCACCCCAACGGCGTCTGCGGCGAGGAAGAGCCGTTTTACAACAAGGTCTTCCGGGCGGCCAAGGAAGGGAAGGTACGGGTCGATCCGAAAGCGACCCTGCGCTACATCCAGGAAGTCGAAAAGATCGCCGACGAGGATTACCTCGATCTGCTGCGGCCTTACGCCGAGGGACGGTTCGCCAAGGACCCGGCCGGGCTGCGGCATTTCTACGATCTGGCCTTGGAGCGGAAACACAATCTCCGGCGGGACTTCGAGGGTTATTACGCCGATGTGCTGAGGGATCGGGGCTTCCGTTTCGACAAGCTGAGTACCGCCACCGGCAAGAAAAAGCTGCTCTCCTCCGCCGAAGAGACCCTGGTCGAGGAGGCCCGCAAACTCGGCTGGCAAGGCAAGACGTTGCCCTTCGACAGCGGCGACGTGGAGGACCAGAACGCGCTGATCTTCACTGAGAGCTTCAAGGGGAAGAAGCGCACCGTGGTCAAGATGAAGATCCGGCCGGACACCGACCGCCGCATCGACGAGGTGCTGCGCAGGTATGTGCAGACGGCGGCCGGGGAAAAGGGACAACCGCTGGTCGAAGACAGCTTCTTTCCGACGATTCTGGACGCCGTCAAAAACGTCAACTTTCACGTGGGCGACGGCAAGTACAACCGGACCAAGATCGACAAGGCCCTGCGCCTGCGCAAGAAACTGGAGACCCTGCAAAAGAGCGCCGACCCCAAGGTCAAGGAGATGGCGGACCACTATCTGAAATGGGTGAAGGAGATTGAGGAGTCCGTCGATTGGGACCGGGCCACCAATGGCGTTTTCGAGCAGTATCTGCCCAAGCTCGACGCGCAGAAACCCAAGGAGAAACCGCCCTTCAAGGTGGAACGCGGCAAGGTGACCCACACCAAGCGCAGGATCGGTTCCGGCACCATTACCGTCGAGGCCGACGACATCGACAACCGGACGCTGTTCAATCACAACTCCCGCATGCAGGACGGGCACCAGTACACCGTCACCTTCGAGGACGGAACCCGGGTCCGCTATCGCCCCTGGTCCGACACCAACCTCTATGCCCAGCGCGGCGAGCTGGAAATGATCCTGGACGGCGACGCTACCCCCGGACGGGTCGAGGCGATGCTGGAAAAGCTCGAACAGCTTGGGATCGATACCCGGGTGGCCACGGCGGAAAACGCGGAGCAGATGTACCTCGAAAAGCTCGCCTACATCCGCAAGACCGACAAGAGCGCCGACTACAAACGACTGCAGAAATCGCTCGACGACCGCAACGCCACCACCACCGAGCGGGTCCAGGCTTTGCGCGGCTATTGGCAAAAGGAACTTGGCGTCCAGGACATCACCCAGCTTTCCGGATACAACCCGCTGGGCGAATACCAGGCGGGTTTTCTGGACCGCGACGCCAAGGGCGGATACCGGCACCAGCTCCGGTTCGACATCACCGAGGAGGACCTGGAAAAACAGATGAAGGGCTATTCGCTGGTCCACGATCTGACCAACGGTGAGAGCATGTCCGGCTTCATCGACTCGATCATGGAGAACAACGGAGCCATGGTCAGCACGGTCGAGAAGATGCGCATGGGCGTGGCTCCGGGAGGAATGTCCCCGGTGGCCGACATGCAGACCGGGGGCGCGAGCTATTTCTTCACCCGCATCAAGAAGCAACCGGCCAGTGACGCCTCACCGGCCCTCTACTTCAAGAAACAGATGCTGCGGCGCATGGACGCCATCAGCTATGACCATGACGCCTACGGCAAGGTGATCGACGACTACGTGCAGCGCAACCGGGGAGCCAGCATCGACGACTGGAAGCGATTCTCGCAGCGCCATGGCAACGAGACCATCTTCAAATACTCGGTGACGCTGCTGGACAACATCGAGTTCATCGTGGCCAGAAGCGACAACGAACGCCGGGAGATCATCCAGAGTTTCACCCAGCGCGGCATCAAGATACTGCCCGACGGGCGCAAGGTGGAGGACATCGTCCATACCCCGCAAAGCTGGAGCAAACGCAAACAATGACCATGAAGGATTTTATCGAACAGGAGAAACGGCGGCTGCAGGAAGCGCTGCACTGGTTCAACAACCGGGGCAGCCGCATGACGGTCAGAGAATCCGGGGATCTCTTCCTGGATACCCTGGTGGACAGCTTCACCGTCACCCGGATCGCACCCCATTTCGACGCTGCTGGCAACCATCTGCGCACCGATTTCTGGCTGTTGTGGAAGGTACTCGGTTACGACGAGGGCTTCCAGCACGCCCACACCATCAAGGTGGTGGATGTCCGGGTCGAAGACACACTGACAGCCGAACACGACGGTAAGAAGGCCGAAGGGTGGCTGATTGTCGAGCTGACCGACGACCTGGGCCGCATTCACCATGTCGAAATGATCGAGCCGGTCTCGGAGCCCGAACTCGCGGCGGACTGGCAACGCTGGATCTCCTACAGGAAGAAAAACGCCGAGAGATTCCGCCGGATCGACGACCAGCTTCTGGCCGAACATCTCTGGATCGCGGAGGACTGGTCATGAAACTGCGCTATATGATCGACTCGATAGTCGCCGACCGGCAAGCCACCGTCCCGGAATACGTGCCCGTGGGCGTCTGGGTTCAGGGGCCGGGACCCGGCCTGGATGTGGAGATGTATTACCTCGACCGGGGGCCGAACGGGCTTGCCGACCGCAAGGATGAGGCCGTCTGGGTGGTCAACCGTCTGGTCGAGGCCGGGGCCACCTCGCTTCCGGCGGATTTTCTCGAATACCACCGGCTGTCCCGCTCTCCCTACGACGGGGTCTTTTCCGAGATCACCGAGAGCGACGAATACTCCTCCCTCGACGCCTGCGGCAAGGCCGTTCTGGCCCGGCTGAATCCCGCCCGCTGAAATTCGCCGTCACCCTCCGACACATCGCCGACGCTTCCGGTAAGTAACCGCTGAATGCTCCCCGCAGGTCGCGGAGAGCACAGCAAACTGACCGGAGACGTTGATGGAACTGTTCGCCACAGACCTGGAAAGGCTGGCGTTTCTACTGGAGGCCGATGCGGCGCTGACTCTCGATCCCGACACGCTCGGGACCGAGGCCGCCGAACAGTCCGCTCCTGAAGAGCTCCCTCCCGAGAAACGCCCCAAGTACATCACCAACTACATCGGCAGTAAGCAGAAGCTCGTCGACTGGATCTGGAAGCATACCCCGGAAGGCACTGGCACGGTGCTGGACGCCTTTTCGGGGTCTGCGGTCGTGGCCTACATGTACAAGACCAAAGGCCTCCAGGTCATCGCCAACGACCGGCTCCGCTACTGCCATCACGCCGCCAAGGCGATCATCGAGAACAACTCGGTTCGCCTGAGCGAGGACGAGATCGAGGCGCTCCTGGCCGACAACGCCAAGGCGGGCAGCTTCGTTCAGGACAACTTCAAGGGCATCTTCTTCGCCAAGGGCGTCCATGCGCTGATCGACACCATCCGCGCCAACTGCGACAAGCTCTCCGGCTTCAAGAAAGACATCGCCCTGTTCGGCCTCGGCAAAACCTGCATGAGCGGCAAGGGTGGCTTCGGCCACTTCTCGTCGTCCACCGATTATGGCCGCCGCCAGGACACTCCCGACGAGTTCAAGGATCGCCTGCGCAAGAACCTGCAGCGCATCAACGCCCTGGTCTTCGACAACGACAAGGAGAACAAGGCATACCGGCAGGACATCAACGATCTGCTGCCGAAAGCCAAGGCGGATCTGGCCTACTTCGATCCGCCTTACGCCACCGAGTTTTCGACCACCAACTACGAGCGGGCCTACCACTTCGTGGAGGGGCTCATGACCTATTGGGAAGGGCTCGAAATCAAAGCCGACACCAAGGTCAAGTATTACGAGACCGACCACAAGACCGTCACCAAGGCCAACGCCAGCGAGTTCTTCCAGACCTTTCTCGGCAACGCCAAGCACATCCCGCACTGGCTGATCTCCTATCGCGATCACGCCTATCCCAACGAGCAGGAGATGAAGCGGATCATCGGCTCCTTTGGCAAGCAGAGCCGGATGAAGTCCAAGGATCACCACTACGCCATCACTTCCAAGCACGGCGAGGCTTCCAACGCCAAGGAGCGTCTGTTCGTCTGCGCTCCCGGGGCCAAGGCCAGCGCCGAGCGGGAGGAGAAACCCGTTCCGATGGCCGCCGTCGCGAACTTCCACACCAGCATCCCCGTGGACATCCGGCTGGGCGAAGGCGAACGCCTCACGACCGAGGCCATGGATGTCGGCTCGGCGGGCGACCCCCAGTTCAGCTTCGTGCTCTGCCGCACCGGCACCAACAAGAACGGCGACCACTTCACCGCCGAGGAGTTGTCCGGTCGGCACATGACGGCCGTGAACAAGAAGGTCGATCTGCAGCATTCGCAGGAGTTCAACGACATCGTTGGTGGCATCGTCGCCGCCGACTACCTGGAGGACGACAACGGGGGCCGTGTGGAATGCGTCGGCGAGCTGTACGTCCACGACACCCCGGCCGCCCGGCTGGCCTACAAGCTGATGAAGCGCGGGATCATCTCCCAGGTCTCCATGGAGTGCGACTACCAGGAAGGCGAATGCTCGGTCTGCCACAAGCGCTTCCAGAACAAGGCCGACTACTGCACCCACCTGCGCAAATTCAAGGGCCGTGATTTCAACGGCCAACCCGTTTTCGAGATTCTGCACGGCGTCACTTTCACCGGACTGGGACTGCTCGACCGCAAAGGCGCGGACGAGAACGCCAGGATTCTGCAGGTGGCGTCCCTTCAGAGCCAGCCCGACCAATCCCAACCCGAAGGAGATTCCACGATGGAAGACAAAACCAAACCCACCGATGACACGGCCGTCGAAGCGGCCAAGAAGAAACCGGCCCAGCAGGAAGGCGATCCTGCCCGCGTTACCGACCTGGAAAAGGAAAACCGGCAGCTCAAGGCCCAGGTCGCCGAGCTGCAGAAACGCGTCCAGGAACTGGAAGCCGAACAAAAGGCTGCCGCCTGCCGCTCCCGGGCGAAGAAGCTGCTCACCCGGCTGGAGAAGCAAGGGCTCTCCTTCGCTTCCGATGAGGACCGGGAAGCCGAGCTGAAACGCCTGGCCGAACTGTCCGACGAAGCCTTCGCCGCCACCGAGGCCGCTTACGAGCGCCTGCCCAAGTCGGCAAAAGCGGACAAGGACAAGGAAGAGAAACCCGCCGACAGCGACCAGGGCGGCAAGCCCGCCGCCAAGGCATCGACGGAAACCCCGCTGCGCAGCGACGCCGGTGTCAGGCCCCACGATGTGGACGACCGCAAGGTGTCGCTCGAAGACCGTCTGCGCGACGGATTCATGGCCGCTTACCGCAACCGTGTCGGCGAGGACTCTCCCGAACACTCGCAAATCAACGCATAAGGAGGAAACACCATGTCATTCATCAATCCGTGTCACCGCAGCCTCGCCTATGGCGACGGCCACATCCAGGGCGACGGCCAGCTCGGCCAGGTGGTCCGCGTGGTCGGCGACGACCTGTTCGCCGTCAACACCGATCCCACCAAGCGCTCCTTCGGCATCCTGATCAAGGACTACGCCGGTGGCGAAATGCCCGGCATCTACTGTGACGGCGGCGTCTACGAGACCGACGCCTTCGAAGGGACCGTCGTCGCCGGAGACGACCTGAAAGTTTCAGCGGGCGGTCGCCTGACCAACGGCGTCGCGGCCGGAGAGCACGTCGTCGCCCACGCCATATCCGTACAGAGCGGCGTCCTCAAATTCCGCCTGCTCGTCTAACCCAAGGAGCCAACGCACATGAAAACCAATCAGTTGAAGATCCATTCCCAGGAATACATGGAAACCATGGCGCGGCTCATGAGCGAGGCTCTCGAGTCGCCCGAAGGCATGCGGGCGCTTGCCGCCGCCATTGCCGCGCCCATCGAACAGGAGATCAAGCGCAAGGAGATCTCCTCGCTGCTGCTCACCAAGCACACGCTGCCCAAGGGCGAACGTCCGGTCTACCAGAAGAAACCGACCGTCAAGGCCCACTGGATCAGCAAGGACGGCGACGCCCAGGAGCAGGAGGTGGGCAAGGACGAGGTCGAGTTCCCCACCAACCGCATCCACTCCAACCCGATGGTGGACGTTTCCGTCCTCAAGAACGGCAACATCGGCACGCTGATGGACATCCAGACCAGCGCCGCCGACGCCATCCGTAAGGAGATGGATCGCCGCACCATCTCGGTGCTCTCCTCGGCCATCCCGGCGGCCAACACCATCGAGGTCACCGGCGATTTGCTCACCGAGGATGCACTGAACGAGGCCATCTCGATCATCGAGGACCTGGAGCTGTCGGTGAAGTACATCGTCATGCGCGGCCGCCGGTTCAACGACATGCGCGGCTGGAACCTCGATCCCCAGACCAAGCTCGAGCTGCGCCAGAAGGGTGTCATCAAGAACTACGGCACCGGCGGCATTCTGCTGACCGCCTCCATGCCACTGGACGAGATCATCATCGTCCCGGATGAAGAGGTCGGGAAGATGCCGGTGCGCGAAAACCTGAAGACGGAGTCCATCGACCAGAAGACCCGCTTCAAGACCGGCTGGCTGGTGTGGTCCGAGATCGGTCAGGGCATTACCCGCCCCGACATCATGGCCAAGGTCAAACTGGTTCCGTAATCCGGGAGGTGACGTGAGATGAATCGAATCAAGAACATCCGTCCCGGCGTTCTGGTGATCCCCGACGCCGGGTTGAAACTCAAGCCCGGCCAGGTGGTCGAGGTGGAACGCCTCACCAAGCAGATCCAGGCGGCGCTCAAGAACGGCCGCCTGGCCATGGCCGACAAACCGAAGCAGGAACCGCTCGCCCCTCCAGAGCCCGACCAGGACGCGGAACCGGTGGACCTGAGCAAGCTCTCCGCCACCGACGCCATCTCCAGGGTCAACGAGGAAGCCAATCCAGAGACCCTCAAAGGCTACATGGACACCGAGAAACGCCGCACGGTGATCGACGCGCTCAAGAGCCGTCTGGAGGGTCTGCAAGGTGCTGCTGAGTGACCTGATCGCCGACCTGCGGCTCGACCTGTCCGATCCGGGCGCATCTCTCTTCGAAGACCAGACTCTGGAGAGATGCGTCCGGAAGGCCGTTTTCCGGGTCGGCCGTGACCTCGACCAATCGCTGACGGTCACGGCCGGAGAGATCACCCCCGATCCCACCGGCGAGGTCCGCGAGCTTCTGGTGATCATGGCGCAGATCCACGCCTGCCAGGTCATGCGTTCGGCCACCGCCAACGCCTTCTCCTTTTCCAGCGGCGACAAGCGGGTGGACAAAACCGGCCAGCCCGGCCACTGGGCCAAGCTTGAGGCCGATCTGCTCGCCGACTACCGGCAGCGGCTCACCGAGCTGCGTCCGGCCACCCAGCTCGACCAGGAAGCCTACATCCTGACCCCGAGCGGCCTTACGCCGGTCATCTACGAACAAGGGATCGATCTCGATGTTGTTGAATGACCGGGAGCGCGCCGAAGCCGTGGCCGACGTCGCCCGGCTGATCCTCTCCTCGGGCCAGACTGCACGCGTCCTGCGCGTGGTTCCCGGCGAGCGGCTCTACGGCACCGACGATGCCGAATACACGGAAATCTCCGTCATCCCCCTCGAACTGAACGAAACCCCGCCGGAGGAGCTGAGCGGCAAGATCGACGCGCTCGCCAGCGTCCTTCCGGATGCCGATGTGCGGGGTGAAGACCGTTTGGCCGCAGACCGGGAAACCTATCGCATACAGAGTGTGGAAGAAGAACACTTTTTCGGGGCCGTCACTCACAAGAACCTGCAACTGGTGAAGCTCAATGGGCGTTAGGCGAACCGGTGACTGGGACAAGGCCCGCGCCAAGCTGACCACCGGCATGGGGCCGCGCCTGGCCACGGCCCTGCGTCAGGCCACGATCCGCAACGCCCTTTTTCTGGTGCGCGAGATCCAGCGGGGGATTCGCTCCCAGGCCCCGGGCGGACAGGCCTTCGTGAAACTCGCCGAAAGCACCATCGAGCGCAAAGGCTCAAGCAAGGCGCTCATCGACACTGGCTTTCTCGTCAACGCCATCACCCAGAAGATCATGGCCGACAAGGCGTTCGTCGGCCTGCTGCGTGGCACCGTCAACAAGGACGGGGAAGACATGGTGAACATCGGTGCCGTCATGGAGTACGGGGCCACCATCAAACATCCGAACGGCGCGACCATCATCATCCCCGCCAGACCCTTTCTGCATCCGGTGATGGAAAAGTACCGCGAGCAGATCCTCCAGAACTATCGCGAGGCGATCCGCTCCGCGCTTTGAGCCTCCGACACATCGCCAGCGCTTCCGGTAAGTAACCAGGCAGAAAACGGAGGCGTCCCTTGAGCACGATACAGACCGTCACAGAAACCCTGATCCGCCTGGCCAAACAGGCCATCCACCCGGACACCGTGCTGGTGTTCCCGGATGACCTGTTCGAGGTCCAGCGTACCCCCAGCGTCATCCTCCAGGGGCCGAAGCTGACGGAAGACCGTTTCCGCCGCAGCCAGAGCCGCCTGTTCGAGAAGAATGTCGCGGAGCTGAGTTTCGAGGAGTGCCGGTTTCCCCGTCTCTATCACCTCGATTTCGACCTGGTGGTGACCGTGGACCGGGAGGCCGAACTGCTCGGGTTTCATGAGTCGGTATCGCGGTTCCTCCAGCTTCACCCGGAGATCGCCATCGCCGACCAGGGCAGCCTGAACCTTACCGAACTGGTTCCTCTGGGCGGCCTGGCCCGGGTGAACCTCTCCAACCTCCGGCAAAGCTCCGGACGCATCCGCATCGAATCCTGCCCGGTGTACGACGGTGACCTGCGCGACGGTCGGCTGATCCGGGACCGGACCTTCCAGTTTCACGGCGACGTGACAGAGCAACGAACCATTCAACCGTAAAGGAGAACTACCGTGATCGAGATCAGAAACCTGCAGTTCCAACCCCTGACGTTCAACCTCTCCGGCCAGGGAACCCTTCACCTCGGGCCGCGAGAACGCAAGAGCATCGCCCGCAAGGACCTCTCCGCCGAGATCAAGACCGCCGGAAAACGCGGCCTGGTGCGCATCACCGACCTGACCGGCGGCGTGGAACCGGAGCCGGAAAAGCCCACTGCAACCGATGACACCGCAGCCGATGAGGCCAAGACCACCAGCAAGCGGAGGAAATAACCATGCCGACCTATCTATCGCCCGGGATTTACACCCGGGAAACGGACTTCAGTTTCTATGTGAAGCAGATCTCGACCTCGTCGGCCGCCATGGTCGGAGTGGCCGAGAAAGGCCCGATCAACAAGCCCGTGCTGGTGACGAGCTGGGAACAGTTCATCAACCGTTTCGGCTCCTATATCAACGAGAGCTATCTGGCCTACGCCGCACGGGCGTTTTTCGACAACGGCGGCTCGGTCCTCTACGTCACCCGCATCGCCCATCTCACCGACTCCACCGACCGGGACACACTGACGGCGCTCAAATCTTCCATCGTGCTGCAGAACCGGGAGGCGACGCTCGCCGACGCCCTGCGGATCGAGGCCGTGAACGAAGGCGTCTGGGGGGACCGGCTCTCCGTCTCCATCGAGGACGGCTCCCTCGACCCGGCCAACCATTTCAACCTGGTGGTCCGGCATAAAGGCGATGTGGTCGAGGTGTTCAAGGATCTGAGCATGGACGAGACGCTGCCCAACCATGTGGAGCTGGCGATCAACGACCGTTCGGATTTCATCCTGGTCCAGGATCTGGCAGCCGTGTCGGGAACGCCCGGCGACCGTCCGGCATTGGGCGTGTTCACACTCACCGGCGGTGACAACGGGCTGACCGACCTGGCCGATGCCGATTTCATCGGCGATCCCTCGCAGCATACCGGCCTCTATGGCTTTGACGAGATCGACGCCCTGAACCTGCTGATGGTTCCCGGCGTCACGACGGTGCCGGTGATCAACGCCGGAATCGCCTATGCCGAAGGGCGCAAGGATCTGCTGTTCATCGCCGACATGCCTATGCATCTGGAGCCGCTCGAAGCGGTCGACTTCCGCAAGGGACAAGGGATGTACAGCCACGCGGCCTTCAACTCCTCCTACGCGGCGCTCTACTACCCTTGGCTGGAGATCAGCGATCCGGTCAACTCGCGCAAGAAGCTGGTGCCGCCCTGCGGCGCGGTGGCGGGCTGCATCGCCCGCAGCGACCAGAAGACCAACGTCTGGAACGCGCCCGCCGGTATCGACCGTGGCCGTATCTTCAACACGCTCTCCCTGGCCTACAAGACCAGCCGTGGCGAGCGCGATGTGCTCTATCCGGAGGGGGTCAACGTCATTGCCGTGTTCCCCGACACCGGCATCAACATCTGGGGCCAGAAGACGCTGCAGAGCCAGCCATCGGCCGTGGACCGCATCAACGTCCGCCGCCTGATGATGTACATGGAGGAAGCCATCTCGGAGTCCTCCCGCTTCGTGGTGTTCGAGCCGAACCATCCCCAGACCTGGCGTGCCCTCGGCCGCCTGATCAATCCCTTCCTGCAGGACATCAAGGACAAGGGCGGCCTCTACGACTTCGCCTTCCAGTGCGACGAGGAGACCAACACCCCGGCGGTCATCGACCGCAACGAAATGGTGGCCCGCGTGTTCGTCAAGGCGACCAAGACGGCGGAGTTCATCGAGCTGAACTTCATCCTGACCAGCACCGGCGCGGACTTCAAAGAAATCATCTAACGGGAGAACACGGCTATGAGAAGCGGAAACATGCCCAAGAGCCTTTACCAGAACTGGCAGTTCGCCATCGAGGTAAACGGCTTCGACGTGGCCCTGTTCCACAAGGGACAGGAGCCCAAAACCGAATTCGAGGAAGTGGCCTTTGCCCCGGCCGGTTCGATGTTCGACCAAAAGGTGGCGGGGCGGGTCAAGTTCGAGGACATCACCCTCGAGAAAGGCACCCTGCAGGACGGCTCCGACGAGGCGGCCCGTGAATGGATCAAGAAACAGGTGGACGTGAACGCCGTCACCGGCGGCCTTCCGGCCGACTACATGCGCGACATCGACGTTGTCCGCTACGACCGCACCGGCAACGAGACCCGCCGCTGGACCCTGCACGGGGCCTGGGTGAAGGCGCTCGAATACGACGAGCTCGAAGGCGGCAACACCGAGAACACCATCGAGAAGCTCACCATCTGCTTCCAATACTGG
Organism: Marinobacter sp. C1S70; assembly: GCF_000475355.1. NCBI lineage: Bacteria > Pseudomonadati > Pseudomonadota > Gammaproteobacteria > Pseudomonadales > Marinobacteraceae > Marinobacter > Marinobacter sp. C1S70. The sequence continues at coordinate 43,508 of NZ_AXBW01000073.1, forward strand.
ACCTAAACCGGAGGATCGACCATGTACAGCTTTGAACTGCCAAGCGGCACTGAACTCGAGCTTCGGGAAATGACCGGGACCGAGGAAGAACTGCTCACCAACCAGCGCCTGATCCGTTCCGGAGAGGCGATCAACCAGGTGCTCCGCAACTGTTTCGTCCGGCTGGGCGAGAAGACCGATCCCGATCTCGCCGAGGTGATGAACCTGCTCTCGGGTGACCGGCTGTTCGCCCTGGTCCGCCTGCGCCAGATTTCCCTGGGGGACGAGGTGGAGCTGGAGCTGAGCTGCCCGAACAGCGCCTGCCGCATGACCAACTTTGTGACCATCAATCTCGAGGATCTCAAGGTCACCCCCTACGGCGAGGAGCGGGAGTTCTCCTTCAAGCTGCCCGGCTCGAAGAAAACCGTGCGCTTCGGATATCTCGACGGCCACAAGGAAAAGCGTCTGGCCAGCCTGCGCGAGCCCAACATCACCTCGGCCATGCTCATCCGCGTCCTCGACATCGACGGCAAGGCTCCCTCCAAGAAGAGCCTGGCGGAAATGTCGATGCGCGACCGCAACGCGCTGCGGCAGGAGATGTCGCGGGTCGACGCGGGAATCGACACCTCGGTCGAGACCGAATGCGATGGCTGCGGCACCAAGATCCGCACTCGCCTGGAGGCCGAACCGGCTTTTTTGTTCCCTGGAGTTCGCTTGTAAGCGACGCATTCTTTCTCGCTTACGGCGGACTGCACTGGGGCTGGTCGGAAACCCGCTCGCTGCCGCTCAGGGTCCGGCGTCAGTTCGTCGAGGCCCTCGAGCGGCAGCTTGATTTTGAACGTGAGCAAACGGAACGGCGATAGATGAACGGCGATCTCGGACTGGGCATAGTGGTATCGATGAAGGATGCGTTCTCGCAGAACGCGCAGCGCATCCGTGGCTCCATGATGGACCTCGATTCCACCGTCGCGGATGCCAGCGAGCGGATGACCCGCAACCTGGACCGCATCCAGCAAGGCACCATGATGCTGGGGGCGGGTCTGGCCCTGATGGCCATGCCCGCAGCCCTGGTCGCCTCCACCGCCGCGACCCAGAAGGCCCTGGGAGAGCTGGCGTCCTTGGGCGTGCAGGATCTCCGTGCCATCGAGGACGCCGCCGAATCCTTCACCAACCAATGGTCCGGTGCCGACAAGGCCGCCTTCATCACCGCCACCTACGACGTGAAATCGGCCCTGTCCAACCTCAGCGACGAGGCGGTGGGCGTCTTCACCTCCATGGCCGCCATGACCGCCAAGGCGACCAAGGCCACCACCCAGGAGATGGTCGGCACCTTCACCACGGCCTACGGGATCTTCAAGCCCATCATGGCCGACATGAACGACATGGAATGGGCGACCGCCTTTTCCGGAGCCATGGCGCAGACCGTGGCCTCGTTCAAGACCAACGGCACCCAGATGGCCGACGCCATCAAGAACATCGGCGCGGTGGCGGCGGCGAGCAACATTCCCCTGAATGAGCAGCTCGCCGTGCTTGGCCAGCTTCAGACCACCATGCCCGGCTCCGAGGCGGGCACGTTGTACAAGGCGTTCATCATGAAGGCGGCCGAGGCCGGTGACGAGCTTGGCCTGTCCTTCACCGACACCAGTGGCCGCCTCAAGGGCGTGGTTCCCATCCTGCAAGAGATCAAGCGCCAGTTCCCCGATCTCTCCAACGCCGCCGCCCAGGTGAAGCTGAAGAAGGCCTTCGGCTCCGACGAGGCGGTCAAGTTCCTGCTGCAGATGTCGGCGGGCATGGAGAGCCTCGAAGGCAATATCCAGTCGGTGGGCCGGGCCATGAAGACCGGCACGGCGGTCACCGAACAGATGGCTGACGCCATGAATCAGGACATCGGAGCCCGGTTCCTGCTCCTGCGCCAGCAGATGGCCAACCTCAGCGAAATCCTGGGCCGCACTCTACTGCCGGTGGTCACGCCGGTGATCAACGGCGTATCCCGCTTCATTCTGTTCCTGCAGCGCATGGCAAAATCGATGCCGGGCGTCACCCGGGTGGTCCTGGGGCTGTCCATGGCCCTCGGCACCATTTTGGTCGTGGCCGGAGCCGTCACCGCCGCCGTAGGCATGGTGGGACTCATGCTTCCCGCCATCAAGGCCGGGTTCGTGGCCATCAGTGCCGCGCTGGCCGGGGTGGGTTCGGCGGTCGCGACCTATTTTCTGCCCGTCACCGCGATCATCGCGGGTGTGATCCTCTCAGTGTATCTGCTCAAACGCGCCTGGGAAACCAACTTTGGCGGCATTCAGGAGGTCATCACCGGGGCCTGGAACAAGGTCTCGCTGGTGTTCCGGGGGATCAGGGAGCTGGTGGGCTCGCTCAGCGGCGGCGTCGGGCAGATGTCGGCCGAACTGGCCCAGAAGCTCCAATCCGCCGGACTGCTGGGCTTCGTGGTCACCGTCTTCAAGGCCTATTACCGCGTTCGTGAGGCACTGGCCGGATTGTGGGGCGCGTTCTCCCATGCCTTTGGCCGCATCCACGCCATCCTCGAACCCACCGTCCGCACCCTGATGAGTGCCTATGCGGCGCTGGCCAGCGCAGTCTTTTCGGTGGTGGAGATCTTCGGCGTGGCCGCCAGCGCCACTGACGGGTCGTCCTGGCGCACCTTCGGCACGGTTATCGGCACCGTCGCCGGTGTGCTTCTGCAGGGGTTGGCGTTCGCCCTGAAGATCGTGGTCTGGAACCTGTCGCTCATCGTGCGAGCCCTGGCGGTCGTGGTGCGCGGCGTGGTCTGGGTCGGCAAGGCCATCGTCGGGTCAATGGTCGGAGCAACCAAGTTCATCTACAAGTTCCTGCTGCCCGTGCGCATGATCGGCGAGGCCTTCGTGGCCGCCGGGAAGATCGTCTATGCGGTTTGGCAAGTGCTGACCGGCGACATCTCCCTGCTGGACGGTCTCAAGGCCATTGGCGGCGCGGTCTACGATTTTGTTGCCACCCCGTTCCGCTGGGCGCGGGATGTGGTGGTCGGTGTCTGGAATTTCATTTCCGGCATCTTCACCTCCATCGGACGCCTGGTGGCCGACGCCGCCGGGCAGATCGGCCAGGCGATTCTGAATCTACCGATCATCAGCACTCTGCGGGAGCTGTTTGCCACCGTGCGCTCCTTCTTCGCCGGGGACACCACCTTCTTCGAGGCAGGCAAGAATCTGCTCATCACCTTGGGCGAAGGGATCTGGTCGGCGGTGACCTATCCCTTCACCATGCTCAAGAACGCCCTGGGCAAGCTGCGCAATCTGCTGCCGTTCTCCGATGCCCGCGAGGGACCACTCGCCAGCCTGACCGCCTCCGGTTCCGCGCTGCTCAAGACCCTCGCCGACGGCATGAGCCTTACCCAGTCGCTGCCTGCGAAAGTGTTCGGCTTCGCCGCTCGCGGGATTCTCTCGGCCGCTGTGGGAGCCTGGCAGCAGATCAAATCGGCAGGCGGCAACCTCATGGACGCTGCCTCGGCTCCCTTCCAGATGGCTGGCAAACTCTGGGACGGGCTGACCTCCGGGGCTCAAACCGTCGCGGCCAAGGCCGGTGCCATCTTCGGCGGTCTCAAACAATCCCTGTTTGGCGACACGCCTGAGCTGGCAATCACGCCGCCCAAGGTCAATGCCTGGGATGCGCTGGCCACGGGAGCCGTCACTGTCCGCGACCGGATCGTTGCCACGCTGTCTGCCGTCCCCGGGGCTCTGGGCCGAATCTTTGCCAGTGCCGGTGCCGAGGGGCAAACCCTCTGGCAGAGGCTTTCCAGCGGCGCGAGCGCGGGCATTCAGGCGATCAAGGATAGAAACGCCGGGATCGCCAACGGTTTGCTCTCCTCCGCTCGCGCCATGCTGGGAGTCCAGACCCCGATTCAGCAGGTGGCCGAGCAGAAGGAACCGCTCAAGGCCGCGCCGCCCGCCGAATCGATTGGGCAACGCATCATCGAAAGCGTGCTGAGTCTCGTACCGCGTCTGGACGAGCGCCTGGTGCCCAAGGCCCTGAGCGCCATGCTGATGCTCCAGCCGGTCATGGCCACGGCCGCGCCGCCTCCGCAACCGATGAACGGCACCATGCAGACCGTCGCGGCGGCCGTCGAGCCGGTAAGTAAGAGCTATATCCAGCCGTTCGCGGTGGAACCGGCACTGGAAAAGGGAGACGCCTCTCTGGCTCCGGCCGGGATCGAGCGGCCCATAACGGCCGCTCCAACTCCGATAGCGAAGCCCCTGCAATCGGGACTCGCCGAGACGGTGCCTTCCGAACGGTTGATCGCTCCGGCTCGCACCGCTCCATCGACACCCCAGCGCGGAGAGGAAGCCGGTCCGGGGCTACGCGAACTGCTGGAATCGCTGCTCTCGCGCCTCGATGGCCTGGCCGACCGCCCGGTGGAACTGAGCGTGACCACCAACATCGATGGCCGGAAGGTGGCCGAGGCCGTCTACAAGGATCTTCGGGAGCGGAAGATCAGAAACTACGAAACACTTTGAGAGGACCGATGAAACGCATCTTTGTCTGCAGCCCGTTCGCGGGTGACATAGCCCGAAACGTCAGGGTCGCCGAGGCGCTTTGCCGCCAGGTCATGAGAAGCGGTCACGCGCCGTTCGCGCCGCATCTGCTGTATCCGACCTTCACCGACGACAGCGTTCCCGAGCAGCGGGAGACGGGCATCGCCTGCGGCCTGGCCTACATGGAATGTTGCGACGAGGTGTGGGCGTTCACCGGCAACGGCATTTCCAACGGCATGCGGCGGGAACTCGACCGGGCCGGACAACTGGGCAAGCCGATCCTCGAGATCGCCGAGGTGTAAGGAATGGCCTGGGATCAACAGCCCATCAAGGGATATCTGGTGGACGCCGACACGGGGGAGCGGCTCGAATTCCAGTACAACCCCAACTCCATCAGCGACGAGAAGTCGACCGACTACGCGACGATCAAGATCCCTGGCATGAGCCACCCGCGCTACCAATACGTCGCCGGGGAACCGCGCCGGATCGCCTTCAAGGTCGAGCTGTTCAAGGGGCCGGTGAAACAGAAGGTCGACTGGCTCCGCTCGCTGCAATATCCGGAACACGCCGGAACCATGCTCAAGAACGCGCCGCACCGTGTGCTGCTGATTTTCGGAGATCTCTACCCGGGCGTGACCTGCATCGTCCGGCAGGTGAAGGCGCGTTTCTTCGGCCTGTTCGACCGGGACAACCTGCTGCCGCAACGGGCCGAGGTGGACATCGTCCTCGAAGAATATGTGGACCGTTCCATCAACTGGTCGGAGGTGCGCTCATGATCGGCCGTGATTCCCGATACGCCCGCAGTGTTCTCTACCGGGACAGCGACGGTACCTCCCTCGGTATGCGCCAGCGCATCGACACTACTCCGAGATATGACGACCGCCTGCACACCATAGTCGAGGGCGACCGTCTGGATCTGCTCGCGCACCGCTACCTGGGTGACGCCAGGCTCTGGTGGATCATCTGTGATTACAACGACCTCTTTTTCCCGTTGGCGCTCGAGCCCGGCCTGGCCCTGCGCATTCCCTCTCGCGAACACGTCCAAATGCGCCTGCTCGACTGAAGCGTCCGACACCTCGCCATGCCTTCCGGTAAGTAAGCAGGGAACTGCGAACCGCCGGAGAAACGCATGGATCTGGATACCTTCAAGCCGACATTTCTGATTCAGATCGAGGGGCAAGACCTCTCGAAGGACATCACCCAGGAGATCACTTCGTTCGTCTTCACCGACAATGAGGAGGAGCTGGATGTCCTCGAGCTGTCGGTGACCGACCGCAACCTGCAGTTCGTCGACGATCCCCTGTTCCAGGAAGGCAATGAGATCGTCGCTCGCTTCGGCTACGTGGGTAACCTCTCTCCGCGCAAGAAGGCGGTCATCAAGGACATCGATTACGACTTCCCGGAAAACGGCGATCCAACTATCCGCATCAAGGCCTACGACAAGGGCTTCAAACTGGCGGGCAAGGAGAACCAAAAAGTCTGGCAGAAACCCGCTCCAGGCATCCTCTATTCGGAAATCGCCGAACAGATCGCCGCCGCCAACGGCCTCACGCCAGTGGTCACGGCCACCAAGGGAACCCATCTCCGCGTCACCCAGAGCAACATCTCGGACGCCCAGTTCCTCAAGGAGCTGGCGGAAAAGGCCCGTGACCGCGATGGCGACGGCGTGAGCGGCTATGTCTTCTACATCCAGGACGACGAACTCCATTTCCATCCCCGCGAGCTCGACCAGACGCCGCTTCTGACCCTCGAATATTTCACCGACACCAAGGGCCTGCTGCGCTCGTTCCGCCCCAGCACCCAATCCCAGGGAGCCAAGGGCGCGGGTGTCGAGACCAAGACGGTCGGTATCGACCCGCGCAAGAAGGACGTGGTCGAGCACAAGGCCAACAACGCCACCACGCCCGAGCGGACGGCCCTGGGCAAGCAGACTTATCTGGTCGACGGCAACACCGGCGAAGGCAGCTTCAAGGAACAGGAGACGGGGCAGATCGTGCCCAGCTTCGACCGTTCCGAAGGCTTTCACGAAGAGCCGCGCCAGGAGCCCGCCCAGGACAACGCCGAAGGCAAATTCCGCGAGGCCGAGCTGCGGCAGGTCGAGGCGGACGCGGCCACCATCGGCATTCCCCAGCTACGCGCCAAGAAGAACGTCGAGATCAAGGGCGTGGGACGGAAGTTTTCCGGGATCTACTACTGCCACTCGGTGCGCCACAGCATCAGCGGCGCTGGCTATCTCTGCGAACTCAAACTCAAGAAGAACGCCCTCGGCAAAGGCGCGGGCGACAAGTCCGCCGAGTCCCAGGGCAAACCCAACGATAAGGAGGCCCCGCCCACGCCGCAAAACGAGCCGCCAGCCATGGTGACCATCGACGCGGATTCCGGCGCGGTCACACAAGGAGGCGGCAATGGGTGATCTCAGTAAGAATTTCAACCGTTCGGAATTCGCCTGCAAGGGCAAGAACTGCTGCGGCCATTCGGCTGCGGTCCATCCCGACCTGGTCGACGCCCTGCAGACGCTGCGCGACCGCATCGGCAAACCGCTGTCCATCACCAGCGGCTTCCGATGTAACCGGCACAATAAGGCGGTGGGCGGCGCGGAGCAGAGTTTCCACACGCTGGGCATGGCGGCCGACGTGAGCTGTCCCGCAGGCGTTTCGCCCGAGGAACTGGCGGTCATCGCCGAGGAAATTCCGCTTTTCCGCGAGGGCGGCATCGGTGTCTATGCCTCCTGGGTCCATCTCGATGTGCGCCAGTCGGGCAAGGCGAGGTGGCGGTCATGAGCGCCGAAACCAAGACCCTGTTTTCGGGCACCGCGCTGGGACTGTCCGGGCCTCTTCGGGTGGAGATCCTGCCCAATGGAATGACCGCGAGGCTGACCCAGCCGTTCCGTATCCGCACCGGCGCTGGCCGCATCATCGAAGTGCCCGCCGGGTTCGAGACCGACTTCGCCTCGGTGCCGCGCCTGTTCTGGCGCGTGGTGCCGCCCTGGGGGCGATATTCCCCGGCGGCCGTCGTTCACGACTACCTCTACCACACCGGCAAGGTCTCGCGGTTTGCGGCCGACCGGCTCTTTCTCGAACTGATGGCGGCCCTGGGCGTGCCTCTGTGGAAACGCCAGTTCATGTATTGGGCGGTTCGCCTGGGCGGCTGGCTGGCCTGGAACGCCAGTCGAAAGCGGGAGGCGGAGCATGCTTGAAACCCGCGACCGTCAATCCGAGGAACGCTACCGCAACCGCTGGTACGGCAAGTACCGGGCCTTCGTGCGCGATAACAACGACCCCGAACGCCTCGGCCGGGTCCGCCTGGAAATCCCCGCCGTGCTCGGCTGCGGGCGTGAGAACTGGTCCGAATGGGCCGCGCCCTGTTTTCCCTACGGCGGTAACGACGACACCGGCATGTTCCTGGTCCCCGAGGAAGGGGCCTCGGTCTGGGCCGAGTTCGAGGGCGGCGTCGTCCAGCATCCGATCTGGACCGGGGTCTGGCTGGCCAAGAGCAATCCCGGTGAGCAGCCCGAAGAATCCAAGCGCACCTGCGCGAACGCCTTCTGTCATGACTGCGAGGACAAGGTCGAGCATCAGACCAACCGGCACGACGATCTCGAACACAAGAAGTACCACGGCCATCCGCCGTATTACTGCCCTCGCCTGAAGGTCCTGCTCAAGACCGAAACCGGCCACACCATCCTGGCCGATGACCGCGACGGCGACGAGCTGCTGCGGATCATCGACCGCGCCGGACAGATCCTCACCATGGAAGGGAAAGTGAAGCCCGAGATACAGAGCGGCAACGCCCTGCGCCGAGGCACGAAGGACGCCGAGAAAGGCGACCAGCTCGACATCGCTTCGCAGATCGTCGGCTCCCGCGCCCGCATCCAGCTCACCGACCTCTGCCGCCAGCAGGTAATCCTCGAAGCCTGGCAGGACAAGGAGAAGGTCCACATCCTCTCGTGCGACAAGGGTCGCTCCCGCTGGCAGAAGATCCTCATCGATACCACCAAGGATCGGGAGAAGGTTCACATCTGGGGGCTCAACGGCACTCAGGAAATCCTCGTCGACTCCACCGCCGCCGCCGAACAGATCCGGCTCACCGACAAGGCCGGTCAGGTGGTGCGCATGAACGCCGCGCCCGGCCAGGAGAGTATCAGTGCCACCGACAAGTCCGGCAGCCTCGTGTTCATGGATGGGGTGGCCGGAAACATCATCATTCGCTCGACGAACACTGTCTTGATCAACACCTGAAGGAAGCATCGCATGGGAGAAAGAACAACAACGCCCTCCGGACTCTCGGCCAGCGAGGAATTGCTGGCCCGGACTTTCGATCATTGGCGGGAGGAATTCCGCAGCATCCTCGAAAGTCATCGCCGGGAAATCCAGGATCGCCTCGAGAAGATCGAGCGCGAAATCGAGAAGAAATCGGACAAGGAAAACGTCGAGGTGCTGGTCCGCTCGATCTATTCCGATCTGCACCGGCACGCCGAGGAGATCGACCGGCTGCACGCCCGGGTCGGCTCCAAGATGGGGACCGAGACCATGTGGAAGATCGTCGGCCTGGTGTTAACCATCGGCAGCACCATCGGCGGACTCATCGGCTTTCTGATCCATCTTCTGCTGAAGGTGAACCCATGAGCTCCCAGGCGCGACTTGGCGACATCAGCAGCCACGGCGGCGTCATCATCACCGGGGCCAGTCGGACGCTGGACAACGGCATGCCGGTGGCCCGCATGGGGGACCTTCACGTCTGTCCTATTCCGGGGCATGGCGTGACGCCCATCGTGACCGGCAGCTTCGACACCATCACCGAAGGATTGCCCAACGCCCGCATCGGCGACATCACCGCCTGCGGAGCCATCATCGTCACCGGCAGTCCCGACACCATCGACAACTGAGGGGGATGCCATGAACAATCTCGAACAACCGCAGGAACCGCACTACTGGGATGTCTTCCCGAAGCTGATCCGGGTCTCGCGATCCCCATTCGTTCAGCGCATTCCGCTCTCGATCCGGGGTCTACCAGAAGCGCCAGTGTTCGAATCGTCCAATCCCGACGTGGCCAGTGTCGATGAGGACGGCAATGTCGAGTGCGGCTTCGTTCCCGGGGCAGCCATGATCCTGGTCTGGGATTCGCCCGAGCGGCTCAGCCTGCGTCACGTCCAAGTCGAGGTCTATGGCGGCGGCGTCTCCGCACCGGTGGAGGTCCCTTCATGACCGATACCGCGCCAGCCTATAGCCACTGGGAGGTACAGCCTCACTCCATCCGCCTCTCCGCTGGCGAGTTCGAGCAATGGGTTCCGCTCTCCCTGCGCGGCAACGTGGACGCCCCGGTCTTTGCCTCCAGCAACCCGGAGGTCGCGGAGATCGGGCCGGACGGTGTCGTTCGCTGCGGCTGGACCATCGGCAATGCCGTGCTCATGGTTTGGAGATCCTCGGTCCGGGACAGCCTCCGCCATGTACTGGTGGAGGTTCGCGATCCGTCCTGGTTTGCCGACCACCCGGACTTTGCCAGCGGAGCCACAGTCTTCCTCAGCGGCACGGTAGTCAACGCCCTCAACACCAGCGGTGTCGGCAACGCGCTGATCGAATTCCGCCGCTCGGAAACCGGCCCCGCTGCGTACCAGACCTTCGCCAACGCCTATGGCGGGTTCGAGCTGTCCGTACCCGAGGGGTTCTATTACGTGGAGGTCACCGCGCCGGGATACATCGCCTGGCATGGCTGGGTGAATGCCGACCCCAACACCTCCGGCGACATCCAGATCGTTCTCTCGCCCGAGCTCGACGGCCAGGTCGCCCGCATCGTGTTGCAGTGGGGCCTGAATCCCCGGGACCTCGATTCCCATCTCACCGGACCGACGCCATCCGGCGGCAGGTTCCATGTGTTCTATTCCCACACCATCGAAAACGAGGCGGCGGAATTGGACGTGGACGACACCAGTTCCTACGGGCCGGAGACCATCACCATCCATCGGCTCATCCCCGGCGTCTATCGCTACGCGGTCCACGACTACACCAACCGCAACGCCAATCCGAGCACCGGCCTGGCGCAGTCCGGAGCATCGGTGAAGGTGTTCTTGAGCGATGGCCGTGAGCAGACCTTCAACGTTCCCAACGCCCCCGGCACGGTCTGGACCGTGTTCGAAATCGACGGCGCGACCGGAACAGTGACGGCGGTCAACGCCATGAGCTATCAATCCCAACCCGCCAATGTCGGCATGTAATGGAGGTTGTCATGATTTCCGAAGAACCCGCCGACTTGCAGGCCACTATCGAGCAGACCGATTCCGGCGAACAACAGTATGTGCTGCGAGCGCTCTGCGATCACCTATCCGGCATCCGTGAGGAGCTTTCCGGCATCCGCACGCTGCTGGAGGCCGGTCACGCCGCCTCGGAGGCGATGCGCGGCCAGGCCCAGGCCTATCTGGAGGCCCAGCAGGCCAGGACCCAGGAGTACCTGGAGCAGGTACAGATCGAGCCGGAGCCCGATTTCTATCCCTTCGTCGAACTACCAGCGGGCACCGAGCCCCGGGATCTGCCGGACGGCAACCGGCTCTTCACCTTGCCCGACGGCATGATCCTGCGGACCACTGACGACCAGCGAATCTGCGTCATCGACGCAGGGGAACAGCAGGTCGTCACTCCCGGACCCGGCACGGCCATCGAGGTCGCCCCGGGACGCCTTTACACCCTGGTCGAGTCCTATCTGAGCGCGACCCAGGAGGCGGCCGGTATTAGCGGACTGCCCGCCGGGACAGCGCCGACCGCCATGGGCGCGGAACGCTTCGCGGTGGATCTGCCCGAGGGCATCCGTCTCGACGTCGATCACCGGGAGCGGTTCATCACCCTGATCAATCCAGCCGGACCAATCGACATCATCGGCATCGGCCGCATCGAGGGCATCGGCGAAACCATCGCCGTCCGTCTGCTTTCCGGCGGAGCCAAGGGATTCCAGTGCGGCCAGTCCGGCCACGGCGGGCTGATCGAGGCGGACGGAACCATCCATCTGGGACTCAAGAGCTGTCTGGATCTGGTGATCCGATTCCAGGGAGAAGCTATCGATGACGACACTTCGGAAAATGGCTGCTCTGGACAGTGCGGCATCGACTGCGAGGAGCGTACCTGATGAGCTACGACTTTCTAGGCAAGGGGCTGCGTTACCCGTTCCGGTTTCAGTCGGTATCCGGCGGCACCCAGATCTCGGCCGCCACCTCGCGGGAGCACGAACATATCCGCGAAAGCATCCTGCAGATCCTCGGCACCCGGATCGGCGAACGGTTCATGAATCCGGAGTTCGGCTCCAGGCTGAAGGATCTGGTGTTCGAACAGAACGACGAGGTGCTCAAGGGCTTGCTGCGTCATTACGTGATCGACGCCATCAAGCGCTGGGAAAAGCGGGTGATCATTACGGAGGTGCGCTTCGACGACGGGCCGCTGAACATCGACGCCAACCTGCTGCTGGTACATATCGCCTACCGGGTGATCCAGAGCCAGGTGGACGGCAACCTGGTCTATCCCTTCTACAGAGAAGACCCGAACAATCCCGCGCCCAGCTATCCCCAGCCGGAGCCCGAGCCGGAACCGCCGCCGGTTCGCAGCGTGCGCCTGTCGCCAGATGTGCGCTCGCTGTTCAATCTGCTCTGGTTCGACGCGGCCGAGATGAGCCCCGATCCGGACGACTCCTTGATCTGGCCAGCCGGGGAATACGAAGTCGCCTACATCGAGGGAGCCTTTCAGGACCGTAACGGCAAGTGGATCGTCAGCGATCCGGGTGACAACCACGGTCATTACCTGACATTCGAGGGAGCGCCAGAAACCGAAGCGCCCCAGGCCGAGCACGCCCTCTATCTGGCCGCGAGCGGTCTGGGCTTCGACACCCAGAGTCAGGCGGAAGACAACGCCGCTGGCACCGTTCACCGGATCACCACCCTGGAGCCGGGCCGCATCGGTCTGTTCTATTTCGAGGGCAAAAAGGAATCCCACTACCTCAACAACACCTCCGGGCAGCCCAATCCCGTCTGGCAATTGCGCGGCCCGCTCTGAGGCATCCCGCCTCCGACACATCCAGGTCCCTTCCGGTAAGTAACCGGCGTGGCGAGAGCATCAGGCGCTCTCGCATAACCGCCGAAAACCGGAGAGACCATGGGCCGCGCAAGCATCGAATACATCAACAAGGATTACGAATCGATCCGCCAGGAGCTGCTGGCGAAGATCCCGCAGCTCACCGACCGCTGGACCGATTTCAACCACTCCGATCTCGGCGTCGTCCTGCTCGATCTGTTCTGCGGCGTGGGCGACATGCTGGCCTACTACCTGGACGCCCAGGCGGCGGAGGCCTTTCTGCCCACGGCCCGCCAGCGCCAGAACGTCATCAACCTCTGCAAGCTCATCGGCTACCGGCTGGACTCGCCGGTGGCCTCCACCACCACGCTGCGTTTCCGGCTCTCCGCCCCGCTCGGCAAGGATCTGACCATTCCGGCGGGGACGGCCTGCCGCGCCTTGCTGAGTGACGGCGAGGCGGATTTCGAGACGGTCGAGGACGGCCTGCTACCGCGAGGCGTGCTCTCGGTGGATATTCCGGCCCGGCAAGGCGTGCGCCGCACCGAGACCTTCACTTCCACGGGGCTGCCATTCCAGCGCATCCGCCTGACCGGCGACGTCATCGCCCAGGGCACCATCACCGTTACGGTGGGGGACGACGCCTGGAGCGAGGTCGATCACTTCCAGGACAGCCTGGCCGACAGCCGCCATTTCATGGCCGACCTGGACGCCCTCGACATCTCCACCCTGATTTTCGGCGACGGGCAAAGCGGCGCTGTACCCGCTCAGGGAAGCGCCATCGCCGTCAGCTATCTGCAGACCATCGGGGACCAGGGAAATCTCGGTCCGAACCGGATCACTCAACTGCTGAGCCCGGTCTACCTCGACGGCGGCCAGGTTTCCCTGACCGTCACCAATCCTGTGCCCGCCACCGGCGGCGCTTCGCGGGAAGCCCTCGAACACGCCCGCCGACAGGCACCGGCGGAGCTGCGCAGTCTCTGGAAGGCCGTCACCCTGGAGGATTACCAGGCGCTCGCCGAAGGTTACCCAGGCGTCGCCAAGGCCAAGGTGCTCGACACCAATGCCTGCCAGAACATTCGCTATTACAACGTTCAACTGGCCATCGCCCCCAACGGCGGCGGAATGCCCTCGGCGCTGCTCAAGCGGGACCTCGCGGAGTTTCTCGAACGCCGCAAAGTCATCACGGTCGAGATCAATCTGTTCGATCCGATCTACCGCCCCGTTTCCATCGACGCCGAGGTCTACGTCTGGCCCGGTGAACCGTTGGAAAACGTGCGCAGCCGCATCGAAGCAGCGCTCTCCGATTTCTTTTCCTTCGACGAGGTCTCCTTCGGTCAGACCATTCACTTCTCCGACCTGGTGGCCCTGATCGATGGCGTGCGTGGTGTCAGCCACATGCATCTCTACGCGCCCCAGCAGGACATCGAGCTGCGCCACGGCGAAATCCCGGTTCTCGGCAGTGTCAACCTCGATCTGCGGAGGGCCGGTTGATGTCGGATTGGTTCAAGGACAATCTGCTCGGTCTGCTGCCGCCGCTTTACGAGCACAACGACGAGGCCGGTGACCTGCGCACCTTTCTGAGCCTTCCCGCCGGAACGCTTGACGAGCTCAAGCAGGCCATCGACGACTTCCCGACCATCTTCGATGTGGATCATTGCGACGAGCGCTTCCTGCCGCTGCTGGCAAGGCTCGTCGGTCTCGAGGTGGACGGCACCTGTTCGCCGGACTGCCAGCGCCGCCGTGTGCGGGAGGCGGTCGAAATCTATCGTCGCAAGGGCACCATTCCGGCCATCGAACGCGACTTCGACGCGCTCGGTTGGCAGGGGGAACTGCAGGAGACCTTCCGCTCGGCTCTGCGTCTCAATGCCCGCTCCAGACTCAGCAGCGCCAAGCTGCCCGGGCTGGTGTTCAGCCTCGGCGTGTTTCGCGTACTGTGTCTCAACCAGACCGAGGGGCTGCGCGACGCCCTGGTGTTTCACCACCCGGCGGGCACGCGCTGTTTCTGGCTCCAGTTCCTCCTGGAATGGATCGAAGGCGGCGCGATGCTCGACTTCGGGCATGCCAACGCGGTGCGCCGGATCGTATTGGCGTTTCTCGACGAAACCTTCGTCCTCGGCCGTTCCTCGCTCGGTTCCTGCCGTCACCTCACCAACAAGCAGAGGGCCTGGGAGCTGCTGCAGCTCACCAGCACCACGGAGATGATCCCGGAGATCGACCGGGCCGCCGTGAAGGTTTCCCGTTTTCACGGCCGCCAGAACCGGATGCGCCTGAACCACAAGGCCCTCAACGACTGGCGGCTGCCGTACACCCGCGTGGGCGAGGATCGGGTTTCCTTCTGCACGCCCATCTATACCGGCCGCGATTTCGAAGGCGATGTGCTGGAAAGCGGCTTCGGGCTGGGTGAGAGCCATCTCAACCGCAAGCCGCTGACCCATGGCGAGACCGCGCTGCGCTACTGCTTCCGGCAGAAGGATTTCTTTTTCGACACGCAGGCGGAACCGGTCGAACGGGCTGAGGCCAAGTACGACCTGCGCCTGCCCCTGGAATCCCGGCACCGCCTCTGCTTCCAGCTTGGCCGCACCCGGCTCAACGCTGGTCTCGATCTCACAGCCAACCAGGGCGGCATCAGCAATCTGCTGCTCGCCTCCACCGCTGGCTGCGACGCGGACGTCACCTTGGCCGTCGACCGGATCGACCGATGGCGGCGGAGAGGGCCTGTGTTCCGGCTCAACGCGAACACCCTGAACACCCGGTATCTGAGCAATGCGAATCTGACCGGCGAACGGGCTTCGCTTGAAGTCTACGTGGACACGGGCTCTCTCCAGCGCCATCGCGTGGAGACCATGAAGCTGGGCGCGAGCCCGCTCAATACCACCGGCCTGCGCCTTTCCGTGGACCGGACCCGCCCCATGCGCGTCAGCCGCATGCGCCTCAACCAGGCCGGATTCCGCTGGTCGCGGCCTTCCTACCGCTGGCTGTTCCGTCAGCAGGATCTGCACGCACCGACGCAGGCCGGGTTCGAGGCCGCCACCAACAACTATCGCGCCACCCAGTGGCCCACATGAAGGAGAACCCATGGCGATACATCTCTATCTTGACGAAGCGCTGACTCAGCAGATTTCCGAGGGGGATTTCAGCCGCCCCGAGGCCGAGAGCTACAACGGCACCGACGGCGACATCAAGGATCGGCAAATCTACGTGGCCAACGAGCAGACGAGCCTCCCCTCGGTCATCGACGCGGCGCAGACCGCCATCGCCCTGGCCGAACCGCGCTTTGCCAACGGCGAACTCATCATTATCGACGGCGAGCAGATGCTCGTCGAAAGCGGCGGCGGCACTGCCAATCTCACCGTGCAGCGGGGCGTGACCAACACCGCTCCGGCCGCACACGACGCTGGGACGTCCGTCTATTCAGGCTACGACTACACCGGGCTGGTGCTCGATCCCATCGATGAAACCGGCACCGACGAAGCGGTCTGGTACCGGCTGGCCCTGACCCAGGCCGATCTCGACACCGCCACCCAGGGCGCACCGCTGAATCTCGGCGACAAGGCCTTCCAGCAGACGCTGTCTTTCTGGCGGCGTTGCACCGTGCTCCCGGGCACCCCGGTGCAAAACAAACTCGACATCAAGCTGCGCCTGACCGGCACGGAAAACCCGATTCTCTAAGGAGGCCGCCATGGCATACCACAGTATTCAAGGACTCGCCCACGGTCGGCTCGACCTGCTCAATCAACTGCGGACCTTCCTGGTGACCACCACCGGCTGGACCCTGCATGACGACCAGTCGGCCGACCCGCAGCCGTATTTCGTCTTCAAGTCTCACGGGGAATCCGGGGCCGAGGACGTCTATCTGCAGTTCCGTATCAGCACCACCTCCGGGCGGATTCACGTCGCGGCATTCCAGTATTGGGACGCGGCCACCCACACCGGCGTCAACGAGGCGTCGCACACCAGTTACACCTACCTGCGGGTGGAGGACAGCGCCGACTTCATCTTCTGGCTGTTCGCCGACCTGGATCACGTCTTTGTGGTGACCAAGCTTGTCTCCACTTACTACGGCCATTACAGCGGCTTGCTGAAACGCTTCTGGTCCGGGGCCATCGCGCTCACGCAGGCGGCGGTCACCGCCGGAAGCGGTGTGGTGCTTCAGGTCAACGACGCCACCGTGGTCACGCCCGGACAGGACTATGTGATCAAGGACGACGCGGGCATCGAACGCGTGCGGGTGAGCGCCACCGACACCGTGGCCACGCCGAACACCATCACCGTCGAAACCCTCGTTCGGGATTACGCCTCGGGGGCCAAGATCGGCGAGGACCCGCAGCCGGTCATCAACAGCTACTACAACGCGCCGGGCACATTTTACGCCGTGAACAAGTTCGACGGCTGGACCTCCGCGTCCGGGCAGCAGGGCCGCTGTGGCGCGGCTCACGGCGGTCTCCAGGGCGAAACCGATCCGGAGATGCGCTACGGCACCACCATCCTTTTTCCCTGGCTCGCCTCGATGTCCGGCTCCGCCGCCTACCAGGAACTGCGCGGCGAACTCATCGAGATCTTCGCCGTGGGCGGCGGCAACGTCGCCTCTGAAGACACCATCCAGATCGGAACAGACAGCTACCGCGTGTTCAACCTGACCACCGGCGGCTGGTGCGCGGTGAAGGAGTAACGCCATGGCAACGCATAGCGGAAAGCTCAAATTCGTCACCAGGATCACCGGTCAGCGTCGTCCGGAAACGCTTGTGTCCATGAACCGTGGCCAGGCTCTCAAGCTCTGCGGGAGGATTCGCCGTGGCCGTGCATAAGGGACAACTGGCATCCATCACCACCCGCAGAGGCATCCGGCGGCCGGAACTGCTCGCCATCGGCGCGGCGCAACCCGGAGCGCTCTTCGAGCTGTTTTCCGGGGCACCGGCTAGGCGCACGGTGATGGTCCGGGCCGACAGCGCAGTACGGGTCGCCCATCGGCTCGAACGTCGGTCCGACCTCGCGCTTCGCGTGAACAACCACCTGAACCGGAACACCGACCTGTGGCTCATCATCCATGGACGCCTGGGCGTCGATGCCGACACGGCGGTGCGGGTGACGCGCCCCTGGCTGCGGCGCATCGACACCAGCGTCCGGACATCCGGCGCACACATCAGCCGATCCGACACCGTTCAGCGCATCGCGATCCCGGCCGGGCTGCTGGCCGACACGCGCCAGATCCTGTTCGCGGTGCTCATCGATCAAGACCACGAAATTCAGACCTAAAGGAGAACAGCAATGGCACTGGGACTCATCGTCAAAACCGGCCGGATACTGACGGCCAAACTCCTCCTCGGCCAAGCCGTGGACGGCATCACCCACTGCGCCATCGGCGACGGGGATGCCAGCTTCACCGACCCGCAGAATCCGCCCGCGCCGGACATCGGCCAGACCGGGCTCAGAAACGAACGCGCCCGCAAGCGCTACTACAAGCGGACCTTCCTCAAGGAGGACGCCGAAGGGGCGCTGCTGGTCAACGGCGTGCGCTACCTGGAAACCGGCGAGGAGACCAACACCATCGGTGTCTTCTTCCGCTTCGACGAGGCCGAGGCCAACGGCATCACCATCCGCGAATACGGCTTCTTCGGCGGCGACGTGCAGTACGTGGAAAGCGTCACCGGGGATCTCGCCATGGGCGGCGTGTTCCATCAGGACACCAACCCGACCGGCGAGGTGCTGCGACCGGGCTATCTGTACGAGGTGAAGAACATTCCCGACTTCAACAAGATTTCCGACACCCGCGTGGAGCTGGTCGGGATCATCAAGATCTAACTGGAGGATTCAAACATGAGCATCTCACGCGAGACATTCGACCCGACCAAGAATTACAAGCGCATCCGTTACCATCAGGATCGCGACCTGCTGGATTCCGAACTCAACGAGCAGCAGGACATCATCAACCTGGAGCGGCGCAAGATCGCCGACATCCTGTTCAAGGAAGGCTCCATCATCATGGGCCTCGAGGTCAGCGCGACCGCCAACGTCCTGACCCTGGCCCCGGGCGTGGTCTACATCGACGGCCATCTGGAACAGGTGAGCGGCGCGACCCTGACCTATGACCCGGCCACCACCAGCGGGGCCGATTACGTTTACGTGGAGCTGCTGAAGTACAACTACGGCTACACCCAGGACCCGGCCCTGATCAATCCGGCCACCGGCGAGCCCACCGCCGAACGGGAAAAATGGGTTCTCTCTCTCAAGGCGACTGACACCAGCGGCCAGACGCTGCCCAACAACGTGACCGAGCGCCGGGTGATCCCGATCTACAAGTTCGACCGCGAGAGCGGCGACGTCACGCCCACGGTGCAGGAGAAGTCCAACCTCTACCTGCGGGATCTGCTGGGTACGCTGCCGGGCAGCCGGATCACCGTCTCCTCGATCACCGAGGACCAACTCTCATTCGCCGCCGCCGAGGGGCTCAATTCCCTGATTCAGAATCTCGCCGAACGCACCTTCGATCAGGCCGGAAGCTACCTGGTGCGTGGCTTCGATACCTTTATCGGCGGCGTCGACGACGACAGCGTGGAGGCGATCACCAACGCCGGACGCGCCTACATCCAGGGCTTCCGGCATCAGCGCGATCTGCCCACCTCGACCCTGGTACCTAAATCCATCGCCACCAAATCGGTGCGCGGTGAGCAGAAAACCTTCGACATCAACAAGCGCCGCTATCCGGTCAACTCCACGCCGCTCAAGGAGACGACCCAGGTGGAGGCCATCGTCGAGATCACCCGCAACGTCACTCGCGGCTCGGTGGGCGGCGGCGAAGACCTGCTCGATCCCAATCCCGTCGTGGACATCCTCGAGGTCAGCCAGGGGGCGACCATCTTCCAGGAAGGCGTGGACTGGCAGCAGTCGGGTAACCATGTCGACTGGCTTGGCTCCGGCAACGAACCGGCCATCGGCACCACCTACACGGTGCGCTGGACCTACACCAAGCAGATGATCAAGGGCACCGACTATGTGGACAGCGGCTGGTTCGGGCAGGCCAACCATCCGGCGGCCGGAAACTACTTCTATCTGGTGACCGCCTACAACGCCACCGGCGAGACGGCCTTCAACACCGCTGCGGTCATTGCCCGAGCCACCGCCGCCGGGGAGATGAACAAGCTCTCCTGGCTGCCGGTCAGCGGCGCGACCGGCTATCGCGTCTACCGGGCCGCCACCAACGGAGCACGCACCGACTACAAGCGCCTGATGGAACTGGGCAGCGAGGCGCTCTCCTACGTCGACGACGGTGTCGAGGAGATCGGCACCGCTTCGCCTCCGGCCACCAACACGGCTGGGCTCACCATGTCGCCGGTCCAGCTCGAGCTGGGCAATCTCAATGTGATCAATTTCGGGCGCGGCAGCCTCGGCGATCAGCCGGTGAACGGTTCCAACTGCAGCCTGGACTACGACTATTACCTCGGCCGCCGCGACATCGTTTACGCCACCACCACCGAGATCAAGCGGCTGGAAGGGGCTCCGGCGGATTTCCCGAAGCTGCCCATCGTCCCGGAAAACGCCCTGGGGCTGTGCAGCATCGACTGCCCGCCCAACTCCACCGACATGGAGATCCGCAACTTCGGCCTGACCCGCATCACCATGGACCAGATCCACGACATCATTCAGGACGTCGAGGACCTGAAGTACAACGATGCCCAGTACCAGATGAACAACGAGCTGCAGAACCGGGACGCCCAGACCAAGAAAGGCATCTACTCGGACGACTTCTCGAACACCGCCCAGTCGGACATCTACCACGCCGAATGGGATGCCCGGGTCAACGAGATCGCCCGCTTCGTCGCGCCGGACCGCATTCCGCACTCCACCGTGCTCTCGGTCGATCAGGCGGGCAGCAACGCGAGCTTCTTCGGCAGCCTGGCGCTGCTGCCGGGCAACGAGACCGTGCTGGTGGAGCAGAACGACTGGTCCGAGGAGCGCAACATCAACCCCTACGCGGTGTTCGACAAGCCCCCGGCCATGCTGCAGATCACGCCCAACCTCGGGCGGCGCGGCCAGACCGGCATCGCCGTCACCGGCATCAACTTCACCCCGAGCAAATCCGGCATCGTGCTGCGCTGCGACGGCCAGGTGATGGCCAGCAACCTGATCAGCGACGAAGCCGGTCGGGTCAGCGCCTCCTTCACCATTCCGGAAAGCGCCCGCAACGGCAACCGCATCGTGGAGATGGCCGACGGCGTCTACTCGGCCCGGGCCAGCCTGCAGATCAACGATCCGCTGGTCATCACCCGCATCGAGCGCATCATCGAGAACCGCATCATCCGCGTGCCCGTGGTGCAGGTGGTCTGGCGCACTCAGACCATCTTCGTACCCCGCGATCCGCTGGCCCAGACCTTCAGCTTCACCCAAAACCAGGTGATCTCCAGCATCGGACTGCAGTTCACCGCCAGGGACCCGAGCATTCCGGTCACGGTGCAGATTCGCGGCGTCACCACCGGTCTGCCCAACGGCGTGGTGTTCGCCGAGAAGGTATTGGCCCCGAACGAGATCAGCCTGAGCGGCGAGACCCGCATTCGCTTCGACGACCCGTTCTACGCCGAGGCCAATACCAGCTATGCCGTGGTGCTGCTGACCAACAGCACCAATTACAAGGTGCGCACCGCTACCTTGGGCAAGATGGGCCGCTGGGGCATCATCACCCGGCAGACCTACATGGAGGGTGTGCTGCTGGAGAGCTCCAACGCCGAGACCTGGACGCCGCTCAATGGCTCCGACCTGGCGATGAAGATCTACGGCTACAACTTTCAGTCCGAGGGGATGATCCGCTTCCAGCCGATCACCGGCGTGCAGTTCTCCGACATCAACCTCGACGAATACTCGGCCATCCCCCAGGGCACCGGCCTCGACTGGGAATACTCCACCGACGGCGGCGTGACCTGGGACGCCATGGTTCCCGCCGAGGAGGAACGGCTGCCCAACCTCGCCACCCGGGTCCAGATCCGCGTGCGCCTGAGCAGCTCGCTTCCCAACGACACCCCGGCCATCAACTTCCGCGACGTCAACCTGGTGGGCTACCTCAACAAGACCACCGGGGCCTACCTGACCCGTGAAAACGAGCTGACCCAGGGGGTGGAATCGACCAAGGCCTATGTGCAGATGCAAATCCCCAGCGGCACCACCCTGCAGTGGTTCGCCAGCAACGACGGCGGCCTGACCTGGGAGGCGATGACCATCCAGGACACCCGGCCCATCGACGAGAACTGGACCGAGTACACCCTGGTGCGCACCTTCACCGACAACACCGGCAACAAGGTCCGCTACAAGGCCGAGATGACCGGAACGCCGCTGATCTACCCGCGCATCCATTCGCTGGGCGCGACCCTGAGCTAAGGAGGCACGGCCATGATCGTTCGACGCAAAGGCGGCCTGACCGAGTTCATCCCCACGCCGCAGGAGAAGCGCGACGGGCTGATCCGCGACCACGCCCTGGGCCTGCTGGAGAATCTGCACCAGCGCCTGGCGCGGCTGGAACGGGCATCAAAGCTCCCGACCGACGAAGCGGAGGCCTTCACGGCGCTGCTGGCGCGGATGCGGGCCGATGAGTCGCGCAACCTCGAGCTGCACGCCAGCCTGATCACCTCCGATACCGCCTCCGGCTGACCGGCTCACTGCCACCGCCAACCCAGAAACCCCGGATACGGCCAGCCCGTTCCGGGGTTTCTGCCGCCTGTGCGCCGCCCAATCCGACCAAACTCGCAAGTCATTGAAAATAAACGTGTTAAATGTCGTCTTCGGCTGTTCTTCTACTTGATTTGTGTCCGGAAAGAAGCATTCATTCATGGTGTAAGCGGAGGCTAAAAAGCCTTTCAAGACAACGACTTAGAAGCGCAATGAACGACGGAGGCACCATGAACCTGAATGAGATCCACTACGGGATCGAGATCGAGACCGTAAAACGCACCCGGGAGCAGATCGCCTGGGCCATCCACTCGGTGGTGGGCGGCACGGTCCGCCATGTCGGCATCCCCAGCAGTTATGACCCCTGGGAGGTCGAGGACCTGCGCGGCCGCGTCTGGAAGGTGGTGGGGGACGCCTCCCTGACCAGTGTCCCGGCCCATCTGCGGGCTGAGGTGGTCAGCCCGGTTCTCGGCTACGACGACATCCCGCAACTGCAGGAGGTGGTCCGGGCCATCCGCCGCGCCGGGGGCAAGATCAACAGCCAGTGCGGCATCCACATCCATATCGACGCCGCGCCCTTCGACGGCAGGCACCTGGGCAACCTGGCCAAGATCATCTACAAGCAGGAGCCGCTGATCCTCCACGCCCTCGGCATCAGCCGCGACCGGCTCAACCGCTACACCCGGCCGGTCAGCGACGAACTGATCCAGCGCATCGAACAGCATCGCCCCCGCACTAAGGACCAGCTCAACCGCATCTGGTACGGCTACCACAACCGCCAGCCCCAACACTACGACAACAGCCGCTACCACGGGGTCAACCTGCACAACGTCTGGTACCGGGGCACGGTGGAGTTCCGCTGGTTCGAGGCGACCCTGCACGCCGGACGGATCAAGGCCTACCTGCAGTTCTGCCTCGCCGTCGCCGCCAAGGCGCTCAATGGACGAGCCGCCTCCAGCCGCAAGCGGGATTTCGATCCCCAGAGCGCCAAGTACGACTTCCGGGTCTTCCTGCTCCACCTCGGCCTGATCGGCGACGAGTTCAAGACCGCCCGCAAGCATCTGATGGCCAACATGCCCGGCGATGCCGCCTTCAAGAACGGACGGCCCAAACCGGAGGACGTCCTTCCGGACGAAACCGAAACCACTACTCTCACCAACGAGGCCGGGCAAGTTCCCGGCCTCACTGTTTAAGGAGGTGCCCCATGAAGATTCTGATCCGCTCCACCACGCTGGACGGCGAACCGATCCCCGGTAGCGGGGAAACCCTGCAGGCCGCCGACTGCCTTGAGGTGGTCGAGCTGATGCGCGGCCAGACGCCGTTTACCGCCAGCCGAGCGCCCTGGGACTACATGACCGAGGTGCTCTCCGGCATCGAAGGCGGGCCGACCCAGCCGTTGCCGGAGGACGCCCCCGCTGCGGCCGCCGAGTTTCTCACCCGTCTGGCCCGGCACGGCCTGATCGAATTCCTGCCCGGCGACAAGGCCAGCGATCCCTGGCCGGAACGCTTCCTCGAAGCCCTGGAAACGGTGCGGCTCTCCGGGCGCACCAACATGCTCGACCACCCGGAGGTGACCCGCCTGACCGCTGAGATGGGCTACCCGGATGTGGCTGAGTGGCTGGCGGACCACCGGCGCGAATACGCGACTTTCGTCCTCGAAGGGACGAGACCGCTCGGTAAGAACTTCGGCGGCAAGGAGGACCCGTCTCCATGTGCGGACAAGTAGGCATCATCTTCGGCCGCAAGGGCAGACGGCCCGACGAGCGGGATTACCTGCGCGAGCTCTTCATCCGCATGCTGCTGCACAGCGAGGAACGCGGCCCGCACGCCTCCGGTCTGGCCTGGCTCAAGACCGATGGCAGCCACCGGATTTTCAAACGGCCGATGCGGGCGCACGAGCTGGTCTACGAGAAGCCGTTCCAGGAACTGCTCGGGCAGGTCGACAACGAGACCACCATCCTCATGGGCCACACCCGCTGGCGCACCCGTGGCAACGAGTTCAACAACCGCAACAACCATCCCATCCAGGCCGGGATCGTCATCGGCACCCACAACGGCACCATCTACAACGCCGATTATCTGTTCCGCCGTCTCGGTCTGCCGCGCTACGCCGAGGTGGACAGCGAGCCGATCTTTCGCCTGGCCGACCGTTTCACTCCCGAAGGCCCCATCGACCAGGAGGGCCTTGAAGAAGGCGCTCGCCCTCTGTCGCGGCCAGATGAGGGCCGTGCTGACCTCGCGGCTCGACCCCGGCACCATCACCGTGTTCAAGGGCAACAAGCCGCTCTGCCTGCGCATCCACCGCCAGCACCGGGTGGTGCTCTACACTTCGGAGGCCGCCTTCATCTACTTTGCCGTGGACAACGAGACAAAACCACAGGACATCGGTTTTGGACGTGCCGAAGGCACGCCCGAAGGGCGAGCCCCAGGGACGGGGCGAGTCAACGGCTGGCGCGAGCTGGAGGTGCCGCCAATGACCATGCTCACCATCCGCCATGCTGATGTGCGGGCCATCGAAAACAGCGAATTCCGCTTCATCCCCCAGGAGCGCAAAGGGACACTGCCCGAAGGAGTGAATGCATGAACATTGGAGAATCCTCGAAGCTGACAAATCCGCAGGCCAGCGGATTTGGACGCACTGAAAGTGCGCCCGCAGGGCGAGGGCCAGGGACGGCCCGAGTCAGCACAAACCCGGAAGACACTTCTGAGACCATCTTCCGGCTCTTCGTCTACGGCACCCTGAAACGGGGCTACTGGAACCATCAACGCTTCTGCGCCCAGGCCCGCAGTATCGAACCAGCCGTGGTCTGGGGCAGGCTCTACCATCTCCACGCCGGATTCCCGGCGCTCGAGGTGCCGGAAGGGCTGATCCTGGCCTGGGGCACCGCCGACCCGCTGGCCGACGCCCGCAGGCAGCAGGAGATCGGCACACCACGCTTCGGCCGACCGACCGGCGATTGGGATCTGATCCATGGGGAGCTGGTGACCTTCACCGACCCGCAACGCGACCTGCCGCCCATCGACCGGCTGGAAGGCTTCCGGCCCGGCGGCCAGAGCATGTACCAGCGGGTGATGGTGGCCGCTGGATGCCGGAACGCTTCAATTGCAGTGTGGATTTACAGGATGGCTCGGGTTACAAACGGGGAGCGAATTGACCGGGAGTGGCGGGGCTAATGGGTGTTGGCCTTGATGCTTTCGGCTGCCTGGATGAGGCTCTTGATCTCATCCTCGGTAAAGCTGGCTTCCTTGATGTAGCGAAGCAAATTCATGACTTCGGGTTGGTCATGAAGGTAGTCGACAACTTCCGGGTCCGTGGACGAGGACAAACGGAACAGCACGTCGGGATCGGCGGCCAGCACCTTGGCCAGCTCCTTGATTACCTCTGGCCTTGGCGGACGCTCCTTGCCACGCTCGATGCGGCTCAGGTAGGCGGGGGAGATGCCTACCTTGGTCGCCGTCTCGCGCAGCCCGAGGTCTTGGGCGACCCGAAGGTCGCGGATGGTTTCACCAAAGTTTTTCATAGCGTCTAATATACCCCGCTGTTTAGTGTTTTGCAACACAAAATTCCTCTGGCAATCTTTGGCGTAATTTGGTATATTCTGGTTGATTTTTACTCAGAGGCAGGTAACTTACCCCTGTTCTGGTACTGTGCCCTGACGGCCAACAGCCCTGCAGGAGAGGCGACATGAGCAATGAAGAGGTTCTGAAACTAAAGGATGTCGCCGCCCTACTTAAGGTCGGCGAGAAGACGGTCTATTCCATGGCCCAGACCGGGGAACTGCCTGCTTTCAAGGTCCGAGGCCAGTGGCGATTCTCCCGAAAGGACATCGACGCATGGATAGAGCAACAGAAACACACAACCCAGGATTTCGGCGAGGACGACCAGAAATGACACCAGCCTCGGTGAACGGAGTTTTTATATGAGCAGAAAGAAGAACAAGCAGGCCGAGAACACGATCCCGGCGGGATACACGCTCGACTACGTTTCCGGAAAACAGGTCAAGGAAACGAAGAAGGAGCTGGTCCGACAGCGGGTCGTTCGCGCCTTGATCCACGAATACGGATTCTCGCCGGAAGACATGGAGCTGGATTTTTCCATTGGCGGCCGCAAGAAGGTGGACGTGGCCATCTTCCACCATGGCAAGGAACATACCATCGAGAACCTGGGCCGCGCCGTGCTCTGCCGTCCGGAACCAAACTTTGGCAAAAACGCCGCTCGTATCCGTGACTTCGAGCAGGCCGCAAAAGACCTCGAAGCAATCGAGTCCATCTTGCGCGATATTGAGTCCGTAAAGTACGGCTTGTGGACCAACGGCTTGGAGTTCTTCTTTGTCGAGAAAGAACAGAAGCGCTTTGAAACCAAGTGCAACCCCATCGGCGACTGGCCGATGGCCGAAGAGTCGGTCGGCACCAAGGAGGTCATCTCCGATGCCCATACCCGCATCGCCGACAACGAGATGCTCAAGATCACCTTCCGCCGCTGCCACAACTACATCCATGGCAACGAGGGCATGCCCAAGGATGCCGCCTTCTGGCAGTTCCTCTATCTGATCTTCTGCAAGATGCACGATGAGAA
This sequence comes from Marinobacter sp. C1S70, assembly GCF_000475355.1. Lineage (NCBI taxonomy): Bacteria > Pseudomonadati > Pseudomonadota > Gammaproteobacteria > Pseudomonadales > Marinobacteraceae > Marinobacter > Marinobacter sp. C1S70. The sequence continues at coordinate 70,279 of NZ_AXBW01000073.1, forward strand.
TCTGCGCGGCAAGCAGCGCCAGGCCTGGAAACGCCGCTTCTGGGCTGGCCCGAAGGAGCAGTTCGAGCCACAGGGCCGCAAGGCCATTCGTGCCCGTATCGAGGAGCTCTTCACCGAGGTCAAGAAGCAGTACAAGAACATATTCCGGGGCAACGAGGAGATTACCCTCTCCGACCGGGCGCTGGCCTTTATCGTTTCTGAATTAGCCAAATACGATTTCACCCGCACGGATGTCGATGCCAAGGGTGTGGCCTACCAAGAACTGGTGGGCGTCAATCTGCGCGGCGACCGTGGTCAGTATTTCACTCCCCGGGGCGTGGTGAAGCTGGTCGTGGAAATGCTTGACCCCAAGGAGAACGAGACGCTGCTGGACCCGGCTTGTGGGACCGGCGGCTTCCTGGTCGCCACCCTGGGACACATGCTGCAGAAATTCCGCGAGGAGCAGAATACCCAGGTCGGCAACGAGAACACCACCGAGTTTCTGAACGTCCATGAGCGGCTGAAAGAGTATGCCGCCGCCAAGGTGTTCGGGGCCGACTTTGACCCATTCCTGATCCGCGCCGCCCAGATGAACATGGTGCTGGCGGGTGACGGCCGGGGGCACATTTACAACATCAACTCCCTGGAGTTCCCCCATGGGCACCTGGCTGATCTCGCCGCTGCCCAGAAGGATATTCCGCTAGGATCGGTGGATATCATCGCCACCAATCCTCCGTTCGGCTCGGACATCCCGATCACCGACAAACACATCCTGGAACAATACGAGTTGGCGCGTAACTGGGAGCCGGATGGCGAAGGCGGCTTTCGCAACACCGGGCAACTCAAAAGCAGCGTCGCGCCGGAGATTCTTTTCATCGAGCGCTGCATCAAGTGGCTCAAGCCGGGCACCGGCCGCATGGGCATCGTTTTGCCCGACGGCGTTCTCGGCAACCCGGCGGCGGAATACATCCGCTGGTGGATCATGCGTGAAACCCAGGTGCTCGCCTCCGTCGACCTGCCGGTGGAGGCTTTCATCGCCGAGGCCAACGTCAACATCCTCACCAGCCTGCTGTTTCTGCGCCGCAAGAGCGAAGAGGAAAAACGCGCCGAAGCCCTGGGCGGCATCGATGAATATCCGGTGTTCATGGCGGTGGCCGACAAAGTTGGCTTCGACCGCCGTGGCAACAAGCTTTACAAGCGCACCCCGGACGGTGAAGAGATTGTCGAGCCCAAGCAGCATATCGAGCGCATCCGCATCGGCGGGCGCTTCGTGGAACGGACCCTGACCCGCAGTGAAAAGATCGAGGACAACGATCTGCCGGTCATCGCTGAGAAGTACCGCGAATTTCTCAAGGAGCAGAACGGATGAGCGATCAAGACGACATCATTGAAGCCCCGCAGGATGCTGCCGAAGAGAGCGGTCCGGATAACTTTTTCATCGACATCCTGACCGGTAACAAGGAAAGCGCATCTCCCAAGAAGCTGCTGGTGCAAAAGGTTCTTCGCCAGCTCATCGAGAGCTACGGCTTTGACCGGAACGATCTGGAGATCAACTACAACCCGCAGATCCCCGGCCAGGGGCGCAAGCGCATCGACATCGCGATTTTCCGTCCTGATGCCGAGCACAACAACGACAACCTGCAGCGGATCATCGTCTGCAAGAATCAAAAGAAGCGCGACAAGCTCCGCTCCATTGCCGAGGCCGATGCCGACCTGCGTGAGCTCAAGGAGCTGCTGGAACTGATCCCCGGCGCGACGCTGGGCATGTGGACCAACGGCCAGGAGGAGTTCCTGTTCCAGGTCGAGCGCACCCGCTTCGAGGTCCGAGCCAAGCCCCTGGGTGTCTGGCCGGTGCCGGGCGAACGGACCACCGATCTTGACCGCACTGGCGGCGTCATTCAGGTCAGCGCCGAGGCGGAGGATCTTGAAGACGCCCTGATGCGCTGCCGCCAGTACCTGAACCGCAACCTGGGGCTCGATCACAAGGATTCTTTCAAACAGTTGGCCGTGCTGATGCTGGCCAAGATCCATGATGAGACCCTGCCTACCGGCGAGCGCAGATTCTGGATCAGGGGCGACGAGCCTTTCACCGAGGCGGGCCAACAGGCCATTGCCCAGCGCATCAACGAATCCATTGCCGCCGCCAAGGCCTGGCAGCCGAACCTGCTGACCCGTGGCTGGGATTTGACGCTGGAACCCCACGAGACTGCCCGCGTGGTCATGGAGCTGGCCCGTTACTCCCTGAGCGAAACCCAGCCGCGCTACCGCACCGGGGCCTTCCGTGCGGTCGCCCGCAGCGTGATGGACGGCCGCGAGGGCCGCTACCCCACGCCGCTCAACGTGGCCGAAATGGCGGTGGAGATGCTCGACCCAGAGCCCGGCGAACGCATCATGGACTGCTCCAGCGGCACTGGCACTTTCCTGGCCATGACCGCCGCGCACATTTTCAAGAAGAAACTGGCAGACCTCGGCACCACGCCTGAAGAGGCCACCTTTGAGCAGATCCGCCAGGCGCAAAATGAAACCGCCGCCTGGGCGGCCAGTAATGCCCTGGGCTGTGACATCGATCCCTTCCTGGCCGTGGCCAGTCGCATGAACCTGCTGTTCACCACCGGCAACCCCGGTCGCGTGTTCCGCATCGATGCCCGCACCTTCCCGGACGGCGATCTGGATGGCATCGAAGCCGCCCGCCCGGCCATGCCGCTGGACAGCATGGATATCGTTCTCGTGAACCCCTGGTTCTCGACACAAGACACGGTGAGCGACACCTCCATCCTGGAGCGCTATGACCTCGGCCATACCTGGGAGCGGGATGAAGACGGTGGCTACCGCAACACCGGCAACCTGAATACCGGCGGCGTGCCGCCCGAGGTGCTGTTCATCGAACGCGCCCTGCAGTGGGTGAAGCCCGGCACCGGCCGCGTAGGCATCTTGCTGCCCGATGGCTTGCTGGGTAATCCCAGCGATGAATACGTGCGCTGGTGGATTCTGCGTCACTGCGAGGTCATGGCCTCGGTTGACCTGCCGGTGGAACCCTTCAAGGTCACCGTTAAGGAATATGGTCTGACGCCCGCCTTGCCGAGCTTTTTGGTGCTTCGCCGCCGTAGCCAGGAGGAGCTGATCAACACGGAACACCCAGAATACAAGGTTTTCATGGCCGTGGTGGATCGGGCCGGTGTTGATGCTCGGGGCAATCTCCTGTTTCAGCGAGCTCCTGATGGTGAAGAGCTGGTTTTCGATGAGGAAGTGATCGAGCGGGTTCGTGAAGGCGGCGAGGTTCAAATCCGCCGAACCACGCGCCGCAACCGCCGCATTCATGACGAGCTGCCGCTGGTGGCAGAGAAATACAAGGAACTCGGCGCAACCGGCGAGGTGACGTTATGAGCAGAAAATTTCAGTGTAGAGCGATACCAAGCACATGGCTTGAAAACAACGGCCGTCGCCTTGACTGTGGTCCGTATATGTCAGGAGCAGTCGAAGCAAAGGAGCTACTAAAAAAGCATAAAACCGTTGCGCTTGCTGATATCACGGATGATATATACCACGCCGGTCGGGAAAGTCGCGTATGGGTTGAATCACCCGATTACGGCGTTCCGTTCATGGGGAGCACAGATATCCTTGCATCTGATCTTTCCTATTTGCCTTTAATTTCAAAAAAGCAGGTGGCTTCAAATCCAAGATTCACTATTCGTGAAGGATGGACCCTTATAACACGCTCAGGGACTGTCGGGCGAATGGCTTATGCGCGTTCAGACATGGATGGAATAGCCTGTTCCGAGCACGTGATGAGAGTTGTACCCGACACTACGAAAATAACTCCGGGTTACCTCTACGCATACCTCTCAAGTCGATTTGGCGTTCCAATGGTGGTTTCTGGCACCTATGGAGCGATCATTCAACACATAGAGCCCCATCACATCGCAGACCTCCCTGTTCCACGCCTCGGCGCGGTGGAAGATCAAGCACACGAGTTGATTCAAGGCGCTGCTGATCTGAGAGTAGAAGCGGCAGAGTTGCTCAAGACGGCGGGACAGATGGTCAATGACCAGTTCGGCTTCCCGGAAAAGCTGGCGTTGTCACACCGGGTCTTCTCATGTTCAACGGCTTCATCAACGCTGGTTCTCAAGCGGTTGGAAGCGACCTTCCACGATGCCGTTGCCCAAGAAAGTGACCGGCTGATCGCTGGCGTTCCATGCAAGGATGAATTCTCGACACTCGGTATCGCGATTAGCGAAACAGGACGGCTCAAACAGGTCTTCGTCGATGAAGACTACGGTGCCCCATTCCTGACCAGCGGCGAGATTTTCCGCCAGCGTTATGAGCCGACGCGTTTCCTGTCCAAGCGATTACTTCCTGACGAAAGCGAGTGGGCGACTCAGGAAGGCGACCTGCTTCTTGCTCGAAGCGGGCAAGTCGGCGGCATTATTGGTCGTGGTGTTTGGGCTGACCGTCGATTCGCCGGTGGTTGCGTGTCGGTAGATGTGCTGAGGTTGAGTGCGCAGAACTCGCAAATTCTTCCCGGCTACCTCTACGCATACCTATTCCTTACGGATGTCGGTTACCGTCAACTGATTCGGACAGCCGCTGGGAGTTCCATCCCGCATCTGTCGGCACCTGACGTATCACGCCTGCTTATTCCCAGATGCGACAGCACCCTCGAAGCCGAGATCAACGAGTTGGTCTGGAATGCTGGACATAAGCGGGCTGAGGCTCAGGAAAAAGAAGACCAGGCTCGCACCCTCGTCGAGCGCACCATTGAGGAGGGAGGTCGCTAATGGCGAAGGTCATACCCATCGGGCAACCCGCGAACGAATCTGAACGCCAGGCCATCGGTTTCCTTCGGGATCATCTGCCCGATGGCTGGCTGATCTTCCACAACTTCGAGATGCGGCAGGGTGAGGAGGTGTTCGAAATCGACATCGCCATCCTCGCGCCTCACGCGGTGTACCTGGTGGATGTCAAAGGGACGCGGGGCAACATCGATGTGTATGGCTCCAAGTGGTATCCCGAGGGGCGGCAGCCGTTTTTCTCGCCGCTGGCCAAGCTGCGCAGCCACGCCAAGACCATGGCTACCATCATTCGCGAGAGCAACACCGGCCTGATCGAGCTGCGCAAGGCCCATGTTCACGCCGCCGTGCTGCTCACCGCCGATGACGCCGCCGTGTTCGACCAGGCGGGCATCGACAGTCCGGACGTGACCGATTACAAGCACTGCCTGAAATACTTCCGCGACGCGAGCCGCATCCCCGACAACCGGCTGGACAACATCACCCGCTTTCACTCCCAGATCGCCAAGGCGATCACCGGCAACGCCAAGCCCAAGAGCGCGGCGCTGGTGTTCCGCGACTGGCAGGTGGAAGAGAAGCTCGGCGGCACCGACCGCTACACCGAATACCGCGCCAAGCACAACCTGTTGGGCAAGAGCGGCGGCATGGCCCGCCTGCGGGTCTATCAGGCCGACCCTTACCAGGACGAGGCCGCCCGCAAGGAAGAGTTCAAGAAGATCAGCAACGCCTATCGCGCCGTGGCGCACATGCCGACCCACGCCAACGTGCTGGCGGTGAAGGATCTGTTCGTCTCCGACGATGAAGATAAGGTGGTGTTGGTCACCGAAGACTTGCCAGGCCAGGCCCTGCGCCTGCATATCAACAAGGCCTCCCTGGCGCTGACCTTTGACCAGAAGCTCCAGGTGATGCGGGATGTGCTGTCGGCCTTGGACCATGCGCACCGGCACGAGGTGATCCACCGCAATCTCACCCCGGACGCCATTCTGGTGACCAAGGGTGGTCAGGCCCGGGTGACGGGTTTCGATTTCGCCCGGGTGGGCAAAAACCGCACCTCCACCATCGCCGATCAGGTGGTGGATGATCTGGAAGCCGCCTACCAGGCTCCGGAGTGTTTCAAGGACCCGACCCAGGCCAGCATCGCCTCCGACCTTTACGCCGCCGGGCTGATCTTTTACGAGCTGCTGACCGGCGAGCTGCCCTTTGAAAGCGTCGACCAGATGATGGAAGCCGACGGCCGGTTTCCGATGAAGCCCTCGGAACACAAGCCGGACCTTCCCAAGGGGATCGACGAGTGGCTGCAGAAGTTCTGCGAGTTCGACCCCGAGGAGCGGCATGCCAGCGCGGCCATCGCCCGCAAGGGCCTGGATGACCTCATTCTGCCCGAGGCCAAGAATGACCAATCGACAGGAGAGTCGATTGGTACGCCCGAGCAGGGCGCCCGAAGGGCCGCGCCCAAGGACGGGCGCGGTGACTCCGCCCCTGAAATCGACCTGATGAACCTTCCGCAGGATTTCATCCTGGCGGATCGCTTCCGCATTCAAAAGAAGCTGGGCAGCGGTGGCTTCGGCGTGGCTTACAAAGTGTTCGATTCCCTGGGCGATGTGGTGCGGGTTATCAAGCTGGTGACCAAGGACCGCCGCAGCGTGTACGAGCGGCTGCGTCGCGAATACAAGACCCTGACCAACCTGCCCGACCATCCGCATGTGGTGAAGGTGATCTGGGCGGACCGCATGGCCGACGCCAAGCAGACGCCGTACATCGTCTTTGAGTATGTGGAAGGTCTGGATGTCTCCGATTTGATCGATGCCGAGGCGCTGTCGCTGGATGATGCCGTGCGCATCGTGCGCGAGGCCGCCGATGGGCTGGCCCATCTACACAAGCACGGGGTTTACCATCAGGACGTCAAGCCCTCCAACCTGCTGTGGACCGATAAGGGCGTCCGCATCATCGATTTCAACGTTGCGGTCTCCGAGAACGACGAGGTTCAAGGCGGTGGCGGCACGCGCCGTTACCTGCCGCCGGATTACGATTACAACTCCGAGCCGGATGCATCGGATCGGATGGACCGCGACCTCTACGCCCTGGGCATCACTTTCTACGAATGTCTGACCGGCAACAAGTATCCGTTCGACGACCCCACGCCGCCGATCAAGACTCAGCCCAAGGACCCCAGGCAGTTCAAAGGCTGCGCCGACCTCAGCTCGTCACTGGTCAATGTGCTGGTGAAGATGATCGCGCCGGAGCGCAAGGATCGCTTCGCGTCTGTCGATGAGTTCTTGACCGCCATGACCGAGGTCAAGCGCCTGCGCGCAGGTAGTACCACCGGCGAGATTGCTGCCGGACCCAAGGTGGTATCCAAGCTCGGCTTCGAGCCGACCAAGCCCAACACTAACCCCTTTGTCACCCACCTGCTGACCCTCTACAGCCAGAGTCAGGTATCCAACGCGGGCACCCGTGGCCTCGACGAAGTTGGCAAGGCCACCTACGTGCCGACCTATCTGGATGAGAAGCTCAAGCCCTCGCTACTCAAGGGCGAGTTCCGCCTGGTCATCATCAGCGGTAACGCCGGGGACGGCAAGACGGCTTTCATCCAGCAGTTCGAGGCCTTTGCCGAGAGCAAGGGCGCACAGATGCAGCGCGGCGCGAATGGGGCTGTGTTCCAGCTCAAGGGGCATACCTACCAGAGCAACTACGACGGCAGCCAGGATGAAGGCGACGAGCGCAACGATGCCGTGCTGCAGAAGTTCTTTGCCCCCTTCGCGGGCAAGGACGCCTCCGGCTGGCCCGAGAATCAAACCCGCCTGATCGCCATCAACGAGGGGCGGCTGGTCGATTTCTTCCTCGAACACGAAGAGGAGTTCCCGCTGCTCGCCAAGCAGATCCAGCAGGGATTGGCCGGGGCTGCTCCTGAAGGCGGTATCGCGGTCATCAACCTCAACCTGCGCTCGGTGGTCGCCGAACCCGAGGAAGGTCAGCCTTCGATTCTGGAGCGGCTGATCGCCCGCATGACGCAGCAGGAATACTGGCAGGCCTGCGAAAAGTGCGACCTCAAGGGCAAGTGCTTTGCCTACCATAACGCCCGAACCTTCCAGGACCCGGTTGCCGGACCCAAGGTGATCGAGCGCCTGAAGATGCTCTACACCATTACCCATCTGCGCGGCCGACTGCATATCACCATGCGCGACCTGCGCTCGGCGCTCGCCTTCATGCTGGTGGGCACCCAGGACTGCGACGGCATTCACCAGCTCTATCAGAACGGTGGTGAGGAAACCCAGAATCGCATTCTTGACGGTTTCTATTTCAACTCGTGGCTTGGCGGGGCGGAAGGCTCCAATGACCGGCTGATTGCCCTGCTGCGCGAGATCGACGTTGCCCAAGTCAGTAACCCTGATCTGGACCGAAAACTGGGTTTTCTGGCACCGCATACTCACAAGCCGTCGCGCTTCAGTTTTGATGAACGAGGGGATTACGACGAAGTTCTACTTGAGACGCTGTTCCGCAATCTCCCCCGCGATTACTCATCGAAGAACCGTGCCCGATTGATCGCCAAGCACCGTAATTACCTCTCGCACATGCGCCGCCGCCATTTCTTCGAACGACGGGACATCGGCTGGAAAGAGATGCTGCCCTACGGAAGTATCGATCCCTTCTTGGATGCCATCGAGGAACCTGGAGCGAAGAGCCAGGATGAAGTAACCATCATTCTCCGGGCCATCAACCGGGGCGAAGGTCTGAGCGATCCGGCGCGACTGGGCAACCAGTTGGCGCTGCGTGTTCGCCAGGTGGATAAAGGCACCATCCGCAGTTACCGCCTCTTTGACGGCGACCATTTTACGCTCCGCACCGAGCAGGAAACGGCGGCTCATCCTTTTCTTGAGCGCCTGTCTCAGACGCTGGTGCTGCTTTACGACGGAGACAGAGGCCACAAGGCCAGCCTGCGCATCAATCTCGACATCTATGAAATGCTGATGCGGCTCAACAACGGCTACCGTCCCAGCATCGAGGAGCAGGAAGGTTTCTACCTGAGTCTGGCGGTGTTCAAGAATCTACTGGCCTCAGTTCCATACAAAGAAGTGTTGTTAACAAAGGCTGGACACAAGTTTTATGAAATATGCCGGGAGGACGATGGCCGACTGGTGATGGGTGTATCAGATAAGGGGGCTGAATACCATGTCAATTAAAGGACGCGACAAGGAGTTCAGAATCCCAAAAGTTTCCTATCTCGATTTCAAACATATCGAGATGGACCGTGTGTTAACGATGCTCTTCCCTCGACTCAAATATGAGGGGTACGCCAGCCGCAGGCCGCCGAGAGGTGGAGACCTTTCTGTAGATGAGTTTCTGGAGGACTTTTTAGAGCACCCAGAGTGGTTTGCCGGGTTCGATAAGCACCCCGAGATTACTCGCGCATGGATTGAAACCGACCTGATGGATTTGGTTAATCGCGGCAAGAGCAACCAGGCGCTTGCGGCGCCCAGGCCCCTGCACGGCAACACCTATAAGTTCCGCAACGCCAAGCATACCCGTGACTACGGCGCGGCCGAGCAGATCTACTGGATGCTTTTCTATGCCCGCAAAGGCAAAGGCCAAGCGGCGCGAGATGCCTTGAAGCGCTTCTTCTTCCCGGGAATCGACCTAGTGACGGACCGCTACGATCCCAACGCATCCGTGGATGTGGAAACGCAGGCCATCCTGCGTCTGGATCATCAAGTTACCCAGGACATGAAGGACTCCAAGGAGCCCTCACGCTTCCAACCGCTGTGTATCGGCCAGGCCGATATTATGGCCGACGACATTCTGCGGCTACTGGCCTATGAACCCTATATTCCGCGTTCGGTGCTGGTGGATTACCTCAAAACCCTGATGGCATTCCATCTGGCGCTTTACCACCTCAAGCTGCTGCAGATGCTGCCCAAGCTGGTGAAACAGCGTTCCGGCAACGATCTCTGCACCACCAAGGAATGCCCGATCAACCCGGGCCTCGACAATGCGTTGGAAGGCTGCCCTTACCGCGTGGCGCTGGTCGTGGACATGGGCGACGTCAACAATCCGCACATGGCCGAGTTGGCCCGCAAGTCCACTGACCGGCTCTACCGTCAGATACCGGCCTTTGTGCAGGCCAACTTCGTCATCAAGAAGCTCGATGAGATGGCGGAATACCTGAGCAAGAAGACGGGCAAGCTGGCTACCCCTGGGGGCGGCGTGTTCACCGTTGGCGACCTGGTATCCCTGCTGAAACCCGAGCACGACGCCGAGCGCCAAGCCTACTTCAAATTCCGTCTGGCCAGCCTGATCGAGGAATCGACCTCCGGGAACGAGGACATTGATCCGGAGATCCGGGAAGTCACCGGCATGGGCCTGGGCGAGTTCGAATCCTTCATCGAAATCCTGATGGCGTATCGCGGCAAATATCACCGCCAGTACATCACGGAGTGTCTGGACTCGCTGCTGCTGAAGAACAAAGAGAACGGCCTGCTGGCCCAATCCCGGACCAAGGGAAGCCCCCGCCGGTTCGTGTTGGGAAGCAAGCTGCTCGAAGTGCTCCTTCAGATCGCTGTGCTCACCCAGGACAGCGGGCGCTTTGTGACCCGGGAGATCCGCATCGAGGAATTGCTGGCCTTCTTGAGAAACCGCTACGGCCTCCACATCGACAGGCTGCCGGAAGGAAGCCAGGCCAACACCAGCATCCTGGATAGACGCGCCCTGCGCCTCAACCTCGAAGCCTTCAAGCGCCGCCTGCGTGAAATCGGTTTCTACGAGGACCTGTCGGATGCCTACGTGACCCAGAAGGTATCGCCCCGCTATGCCATTGAGAGAAATGACGGAACTGACAAGAACGGGAGGCACGCATGAGTAACGCGTTCACCAAGCTTTCCCAGGATAAATTGAACGCGGCGGTCGCTGGTCTGCTGTGCCCTCGTATCGAAGCGATCCTGGGTGATCGTGGCCCAGGCCACTGCATGCGGGTCACCGATCTTGATGACGATGTCATGGAATCGGTTTGCAAGGAACTGCGGCGAACCCGGCCCGACGGAAACATCTTTATCCTCGGCAGCCATGACCAGGAGGGCATGCCTTTCCGGGTGACCTCCACCAAGCTGGTGGAACTTCGTAACCCTGACGCGAACGGCGAGTTGCGCCAGCCTTTGTTGGTCTTCATACCGACCTCGCTCCGTACTAGCGCCGAGGACTCTTTTGGCGTGGCGACCTTCGAGGAGCTGGCTTTCACCGGCATCTACGAGGACCTGATCGACTCGCTGCTTGACCGGCTCCCGGCAACGCTGGTCGGCCATGTCCGCGATCTCTTGGGCATCCTCACCGAAGAGGAATGGCTGTTTGCCGACGATGTTTCCCGCGTGCGGTATCTGCTCACCGCGCTCGAAAACGGGATTGATGGAGAAACCCTCGGGGCCAGCCTGTATGAATTGACGTTGATCCCGGACTTCAAGCTCTTTGCCGACCCCGGCATGGTCAATGGCAAGATTCGCCGCAACCTCGGCAGCGTCCGCAGTCTGATGACCTCACACAAGTCGGTGCGTGGCCGTATTGCCGATCTGGGGCTCAGCGACAAGGCATTGGAGTCGCGCCTATTCGCCTACTTTGAAAAATACGATGTCCAGGAGCCCGAATCCTGGACGCCGCCCATCGCGACCGACAAGAGCTGGTGGAGCATCTCTTTCGACAAATGGACCTTCCAGGAAGAGCTTTCGCTGGACAAGGTTCTTCTGACGGTGCTGGAGACCGACTTGCCGGTCGTTGCGGAGGATGAGACCGACGACCAACTCTCCGGCCTCATCGGACAACAGGTTCTGGTCCCGAACGACCGCCGCAAAATGAACGTGGTGTTCGAGGTTAACCCTCACCCCGGCAAGGTCAGCGGGCTTGACCATTTTACGGTGCAAATCATTTCACAGAATGACGGCCCGGTAGGAAAATCCAAAAAGGTCAAAGCCTGGACGCCCAACCGCCTGCAATGCACGACCAACCTGGCCAAACTCAATAAAATCGAATTCGAGGAAGGATGGCATTTCATCCGTGTAATGCCTTGGACGGCCGATGGCGATCCGATTCCGCTCGAAGCAGATTCCGCCTCCGAGGGAGCTAAACGCTCTTACGAGAGTGAACCTTTCTACGTCCTGCCCGGTGGCAACATTGAGGAAGAACCGCCGCAACGCGCCATCCCAATTGAGCAAAGTTTGGAGCATGCACGTTTCCGGCTGCAACTGACTGCCCTGGGCGACGAACGCGATCCCGATGATATCGCCATCAGTGGTGTCGCCTGGGCCGAGGGCGGTCGTTCCAAAAAGACCTCCCGCCAGGAAACCCTGCACGCAAAATTCGGCCGTGAGGGCGCTGTTCAGATCCCGCTCTCGCGTATGCTCAAAACCATCGAGCAGCGCATCTTGGCGGAGCCCAAGCACCCGTCGGGCTGGCGAATGCAGATCAACCTGGATACCGCCGAACCGCCTTCCGAAGTCGGACTCACACTGCCTTCTTCCGCCGCGATGGCTTCCTTCCTGGCTGCCCGCGAAGAGTTTTTTGCAGCGGTGCGCAAAGACACTGCCGAGCTGATCATGCAGGGGCTTTCGTTCCGGGACTCGGAAAAGGAATGCCTCGCGTATGCTGAAAGCTACCTTGATCTGGTCAGGAACCTCATCCGTCAGGCCGAGACTACTTCCGGTGCCGAGCGTCAGCAGCACCTGCAAGCGCTCAGAAACGTGCTGGCCGTCGATTCCATTCATGTCATCTTGACCGACTTCCGTGGAAGGCATCGTGAGGCTGTTTTGGTCTCCCCAACCCATCCGCTCCGTGCCTTGTGGCTGAGCAGTTGGGTCACCCTGGGCAAGGATTGGATCGAGAAGATCAAGTCAGGTGGGAAGGATCACATTCCTCATGTCCGTTCCGCGCTGTTGGATGGCCTTGTGCCCTCTGCCTATCCGGTCGGTATTCCCGTCGAGGATGGCCGCATCTTCACGCCGGTGGACAACCTGAATGCGTTTTGGGCGCTCTACGCCCCGACCACCGAGGAGAATTCCCGTGGCCTGATGGCGGAGATCTGTTCGGCCCTCGGCTTGGCCGAGCCCTCTGCGGCGGGAACCGATATTTCCGGAAAGGTCATTGCGGACAAGATCGAGCGCTATCTCTCCCAGCATCCGTATGTGCGAGAGCTATCCCTGAACATCTTCAACCCCGGGGCCGGATCGGTGATAGCGGAGGCCCTGATTTCGCTCCAGCAGAAACGTGAGCATGCCGATTTGCGCTATGACATCCGGCTCTTTACCTCCGATCCCGACTCGCCGGTTTTGGGTGAGGCGCTTGAATCCATGGTCCGTCCTGGAGCCACGGTAAACGAGGCAGCCGACGCGTTTGCGACTTCAACTGGCAGCCATCTGTTTTCCAAGCTGAACTTGGCCAAGCACGCGCTGAATGAATTCCATGCAAATTCCAAGGAGTTTCCGGCGCACATCAGCGTTCTTCTGGATGTGTTTCCCGCCGAGGAGCTTTCCATCGCCGAGAAATCGATGGGAGTGACGCCACTGCACGGGTTGATACAGGACTTCGACACCGAATTCGTCGATGACGATTCGGGCACATTCTGGAATAAGCGGCCGATTGTCGGGCGCTCCCTCGGCGCGGACAACCACGCTGCGTGCTTCGATTTGCTGTCGTCGCTGAGCCGTCACCTCTGTTTTGCCACCTCAGCGGTTGCTGCTTCTGGTGCCAGTTTCAAAGCCGTACCCGTCGTGACCCTTGGCCTCGATGTGGCCCAACGAGAACTGATCTACGAGGTTCACCAGATCAGCGATTGGGTGTTCACCATCGACCGAAATATGGGGATTGAGTTTTTCGACCATGGCGGCCGGAAGAACAGACCGGACTACCTGATTGACTATGTGCCGGGAGCCAGCTCCCAGGCGACACATAACCTGATCATATCCTCGCGCTCGAACGATGAGCTGGAGGCTATGCTGAAGCCGGTGCTGCTTGAGCACGGCTTGTCCGCCGACGGCGAGCAGTCAGTTCAGATCTTGGCAAACCTGCGGTCGCTTTCCGGTCAGCTCGCCCTGAAACTGATTTCCGCACGCACGCAACAGGCGGAGGCTCTTGGCCTGGCCCTGGCGAGGCTCTATCTCGAATATCAGGGCGCGTTGAGCAATCAGGTCATTGTGCCGCTGGATGCACACACGGACCTCTACCGCTCAAGCGGTGAATCAGACGACGTCAACGATGCCATCAGCCTGCAACGCACCGACTTGGGTTTGTTCGACCTGGATTTGAACACCAGGACGATCACCTGCAACCTGGTCGAGGTGAAGTGTTATTCGCAGGTCGGCGACTTTGCGGCCTTCAACCAACTGAAGGAGCGGATCTCCGCCCAGATCAATCAGAGTGAGCGCATCCTCCAGCGCCACTTCGACCCGGCCCTGAAAAAACCGGACCGGCCGGATAGGTTGCTCAAGAGCCGGGAGTTGGCTCAGATCCTTCGGTTCTATTTGGAACGCTCACTGCGGTATGGGATCTTTGATGTGACTGCCGCGCAGGAAGCGCGAGGGCTACTTGAATCCATCGAACAGGGCTACTCGCTTCAATTCAGGCGGTGCGCCCTGATCTTCGACTTTGACAAGGCCGGAACCGAAGCCCCTGACAACGAGGTGGGCATCGAATTCCACCGCATTGGCAAGGATCTCATTCACGCCTTGCTGGAGAATTGCCGTAAGCCTGTGTCCGTCGAGATTGAGGAAGAGCCGACCGCCCATCTCCTGAGCGAGCAGTTCATTCCGAACGTGCCGAAACTCGAGACAGCCGCGTTCATCGCGCCCAAGAGAGCCCGGTCAACGTCCTGGACGGTGGATGAGCTCTGGGACGAAGAGCCGGAGGCACCAATCACCCAGTCAACAGCTCCTGCCGCAGAGGAAACACACGCACCTGCGCAAGAGGAAAAGGAAGGACAGGCGGAACCCGTCGAGCAAGCACCTCGAACTTCCACCATCGAGCCTGAAGAAGAAAAGGAAGCCGAACAGCCCGCTGTCGTTGCTGTTGAACCGGAAGCACCTGTTCAACCCGAGCATGAAGCGCCTGAGCATCCGACCCCCGAGCCCGCGCCTCAAACCGAGGTCAGTTATGACATCATGCTGGGTGTCAATGGTGACTCGCCTCAGTACGGTTTGCTCGGAGAGGTTTCCGGCAGAAAGATCGCCCTGGACCTCAACCACACACACACGATCAGTCTCTTTGGGGTTCAAGGCGGCGGCAAGAGCTACACCCTTGGAACAGTCATTGAGATGGCCTCTATGCCGCTTCAGCACATCAATGTGCTGCCAAGCCCGCTCGCCACGGTCATTTTCCATTACAGCCCGACGCAGGATTATGCGCCGGAGTTTACCTCGATGATCAATGCCAACTCGGTGGATGAGGAGATCCGCATCCTTCGTGAGCGTTACAAGGCCAACCCGGAAGCCCTGAAGGATGTCCTGATTCTTACCCCGGCAAACAAGGTGGATGATCGCCGGGCCGAGTACCCAGATATCGAGGTTAAGCCAATTGCCTTTTCTGCCCCCGAACTCAAGGCGGCGCACTGGAAATTCCTGATGGGAGCGATTGGCAGCCAGAGCATGTATATGCGGCAAATCAACCTCATCATGAGGGGGCTGCGGGATAACCTGACCCTGGATGCCCTGCGAGCAGGCATCGATAACTCTGGTCTGTCCGATCACCTGAAAGAGCTGGCCCAGACACGTCTACTGTTCGCCAGCGAATATATCGATGATAACCAGCGTCTCCAGGATCTGATTCGCCCAGGCCGGTTGATCATCGTGGATCTGCGAGATGAATACATCGAAAAGGACGAGGCCCTCGGCCTGTTCGTGGTGATGCTCCAGATTTTCTCGGAAGCGACCTATCAAGGAAGCGCCTTCAATAAGCTGGTGGTCTTCGATGAAGCCCACAAGTACATCGAGAACGATGACCTGGTTTCCGGCCTGGTAGAGGTTGTCCGTGAGATGCGACACAAGGGAACCAGCATCATGGTCGCCTCTCAGGACCCGCCATCGGTCCCGGTCTCGCTGATCGAGCTGTCTTCACAGATCATCATGCATAAATTCAACTCGCCCGCCTGGCTGAAACACATCCAGAAGGCGAACGCCGCGCTTGGCGAACTGACCTCCGACAAGATGAGCCATCTCGGAACCGGCGAAGCCTATGTGTGGTCGAGCAAGGCCTCGGACGACTCATTCACCCGGGGCGCGGTGAAGATCAAGTGCCGTCCTCGCATCACGCAGCATGGTGGCAGCACCAAAACGGCCGTGGGACGGTAGGAGACGCAATGGATCTGCTAAAGGCCATAGAGGATGTTCTCAAGTCTGCTCACCAACCACTGCACGTGGGGGTGATTACCGAGAAGGTGATCAGTGGCGGTCTCTGGAAGTCGTCAGGGAAGACTCCCGAGGCGACCATCAGCGCTCGGCTGTATTCGGACATCAAGAAGAAAGGCGAGGCTTCGCCCTTCGTGAAGGTCTCTCCTCAGACCTTTGCTCTTCGGGATTCCTCCATGGAAGAAACCAACAGCGGATCAACACCAGCGCCCACCAAGGAAGCACCAAAGCCGCCATCTGTAAATGCGGGCTTTTCCTTCATCGATTGTGCTCAGAAGGTTCTTGAGGAGTTCGGCGGCAAAAAGCCGATGCACTACAAGGAAATCACCGGGAAGGCATTGGAAAAAGAATGGTTGGTGACGAGCGGAAAAACGCCGGAAGCATCCATGTACGCCCAGGTGATCACCGAGATCAAGCGTCAGCAGAAACGCGGTGAGCGGCCCCGCTTCGTTCAACACGGCCGTGGCTATATCGGCCTGAGCCAATGGATGGGACGCGGCTTGGCATTTCAAATCGAGCAGCACAACCACCAGGTTCGGAAGGCGCTGCGTGAGCGTCTGCTGGCCATGAAGCCCGGCGAGTTCGAGGAGCTCATCTCGCAGTTGCTGGCGGAGATGGGCTTCGAGATGGTCGAGGTAACCAAACTCAGCGGCGACGGCGGAATCGATGTCCGGGGCACCTTGGTGGTCGGTGACGTGGTCCGCATCAAGATGGCCGTCCAGGTCAAGAAGTGGAAGCTCAAAAACAACATCCTGGCCCCGGTGGTTCAGCAGGTGCGCGGCAGCCTCGGAGCACACGAGCAAGGGCTGATTATAACCACCAGCGACTTCAGTGCCGGAGCCATCAAGGAAGCAGCTCAGCCCGACAAGACTCCCATCGCCCTGATGAACGGAGAACAACTCGTGATGCTGCTGATGGAAAACGGCATCGGCGTCCATCGCTCCACACCTGATCTGTTCGAGATCGATGAGGACGCTTTGGTAACTGGGGAAGGGAAATAATAATGGAGACCTGGATATGAATTCTAAGCCTGAAGGAGCCGGAGCCCGAGCCTGTTGGTTTGTCGGAGCCACATACGGCGGAACTGATGATCAGACACCCCGCTTTCTACAGGAAGGCATTTGGGAAAATGGGTATCAGGACAAATACCTCGACGCAGTGAAGTCTATCCAGGTGGGGGACCGCATTGCGATTAAGTCGTCCTATACGCGAAAGCACGATCTCCCCTTTGATAACCGAGGCCAAACCGTTTCCGTCATGGCGATCAAAGCCATTGGCACGGTAAAAGAGAACCTCGGCGACGGCCGCACCTTGAAGGTTGACTGGACACCTTTCGATCCTCCGCGTGAGTGGTACTTCTACACCAATCGAAGCACGGTCTGGCGGGTCTTACCTGGGGACTGGACCACAGATGCATTGATCGGATTCACCTTCGAGGAAAAGGCACAAGACATCAACCGATTCCGCAATGCTCCTTACTGGCGTGAACGCTTCGGTGATAGTGCTGTCGACAAGCGCCGTTTCAACTGGACCCGCTTTTACGAAGCGGTAGCAGACAAGCTCCTTACCTTTCGGAATAGGCGGGATGAGCTGATTGCCGGAATCCACGTTATTGCCTCGAAGGTGGATGGCCTCTCCAACCTGCAGGATCAATTCGCGGATGGTTCCTCTGGTCCCCTGAAGGACATCTGCCCATTTACGGCCATGGGCATATTCAACAGGGGGATCACCGATGCAAATCGCAAAGCTATTGCAAGCGAGCTTGCCAGTCTGCTTGGAGTATCTGAGCCGGTTCCGGATTCCTTTGAGGGGATTCCTATTCTCAACAACCAGAAGTCATGGTTTTTCGGGTTCGACAACAAACGCCAACCAGACGACATTGACATCCTCTGGGAGGCCTTCGCCCAGGCAATTGCTTTTGCGGAATCGGATGACGCGGAGGCGCGGTCGGCATTTGTCTCAGCCTACGACAACGCGACGCAGCGCTATGGTGTGGGATGGAACCTTACCATGGGGCTGTACTGGATTCGTCCCTGGAATTTCCCGACCCTTGATGGTCAGTCCCAGCGTTACATCAGTAAGAAGCTCAACATTCAGATTGGCATGAACGGCCCCAAGGGCCGCTGCAACGCAACCGATTATCTGGCGGTGCTGGACACCCTTGAGGCTCGTTTCCAGGAGGATGCGTATCCCGTCCACTCATTCCCGGAGCTGTCGCTTGCCGCCTGGCTTTTCAAGGATAGTGGAACCTCTGCCCACCCGAATGCGACAGACCCTGATGCGCAGGATGATGAAGCAGATGCTACACCCGAGGCGGAGGTCACGGCCGCACCCATCGAACCGTACTCCGTCGATGACATCCTTACGGATGGATGTTTCATCGCCCGGGGAAAACTCGAAAAGATTCTCGAGCGCCTTCGGACCAAGAAAAACCTGATTCTCCAAGGTCCGCCGGGCACCGGAAAGACTTGGCTGGCCAAGCGATTGGCTTTCGCCCTTATGGGGCAACGTGACGACAGCAAGGTCCGAGCTGTTCAGTTTCATCCGAACCTTTCCTACGAGGATTTTATTCGCGGCTGGCGGCCGGTGGGAGACGGCAAACTCACGCTGGTCGATGGGCCTTTTGTGGAGATGATGAAGGCCGCCGCGAAAGATCCAACGTCAAGACATGTCGTCGTCATTGAAGAGATCAATCGCGGGAATCCCGCACAGATTTTCGGCGAGATGCTGACGCTCCTCGAGGTCGACAAGAGAACGCCGAATGAGGCCCTGGAGCTTTCCTATAAACGGTCAGATGGCGAGCGTGTATTCATCCCGGACAATCTCTATGTCATCGGCACGATGAATATTGCCGACCGCTCCCTCGCTCTGGTCGATCTGGCGTTGCGTCGCCGTTTTGCCTTCATCGATTTGGAGCCCGCGCTCGGCAAGCCCTGGCACGATTGGGTTCAATCCCAGTGCGGTATTGACTCAGAAATCCTTCTCGAAATCGAGAAGCGTCTCATTGCCCTGAACAGCGAGATTTCAGCCGACACCGGTCTCGGGCCTCAGTTCCGAGTGGGGCACAGCTATGTCACTCCGCCGTTCGGTATTCCCATCAGTGATGCCCGGGAATGGTTCCGTCAGGTGGTTGATACCGAGATCGGTCCGTTGCTCGATGAATACTGGTTCGATGCGCTTGAGAAATCCCAGAAGGCGAGAGAACGCATGCTGGAAGGATTCTGATCGTGACACTTGCTGCGGCCAACTTGATATCAGACGCCCATGAAGGGATTGGCCGAATAGGCCGCATTCCGGTGCGCAACCTTTGGCTGCTCATGCTGTACGCATCGGATTTATTCAGGGAACTCGAAAAGGCGAAGGTCGCCGTAGAGGATAACCCTGATGACATACCAGACCTGGTCGCAGAGATGCTTTGCCGTCGCGTCGAGCGTCGTATTCAGCGCAACTTGAGTTATGGCTACCAATCGCGTGAGGCTGTTCTTGGCCGCGTGCGCGGGCGCATCGACCTACTGAACACTGAGAGGCATCGATTACTGGATCGTGGAAAGGTTGCCTGTCGATTCCATGAATTGACCATTGATACTGCCCGAAACCGCTATGTACGGACGGCCCTGGAGGAAATATCCAAAATCGTTCTCCAGGGGGCGCTGGCACACCGATGTCGGTCGTTGGCGGCAAGCTTGAGACGCATGGGCGTAACCGGGGAACGTCCGAATCGTGGCGAAGTTTCCATCGACCGCTTTGGAAGACACGATGCAGATGATCAGCCTATGGTTGCTGCGGCCCATCTGGCCTTCAATCTTGCTCTGCCTACAGAGGCCGCAGGCGCAAAGCAATTGTCGTTGCCGGATAGAGAAATTACCTGGATTCGGAAGCTTTACGAGAAAGGGGTCGCCGGGTTCTACGATGTCGTGCTTTCCAAAAGAGGATGGCGCGTCGATGCGGGCAAAACCATTGGCTGGCAGATTGCAAGCAAGAGTATGGGCATAGACAAGATCCTCCCCTCAATGCGAACCGACATCATCCTCGACCACTCGGACGCGGGACGCCGTATCGTCATTGACACGAAGTTCAACTCCGTTGTGACACGAGGCTGGTATCGAGAAGAAACATTGCGCAGCGGATACGTCTATCAGATATACGCCTATTTGAGGTCCCAGGAAGGTAATGGTGATCTCCTCGCTGAAAACGCCTCGGGTCTGCTCCTTCATCCTTCGGTGGGCGATATGGTTAACGAGGCCGTCGTGATCCAGAACCATGAGATTCGATTTGCCACCGTTGATCTGGGAGCGACGGCAAAGGAAATCCGGGAACAGCTTGTACAGGTTCTGGGGGTGTCTTATGCCGGTTAATCGTGCCCAAGGCTGCCTCCTTGGCCAGCTTGCCGGAGACGCGCTCGGCAGCCTGGTCGAGTTCCAGTCGCCGGAGGAGATCCGCCGCAACTACCCTGACGGCGTGCGGGAACTGGCCGATGGCGGCACATGGAACACCATTGCCGGTCAGCCGACCGATGACTCGGAAATGGCGCTGCTGCTGGCCCGGATGCTGACAGAACGTGGGACCTATGATCCCGATGCCGCGCTTCGGGCCTATCAGTTCTGGCACGACTCCGATCCTTTTGACTGCGGCATGACCATCGCCACTGGCTTACGGGGTTGTCCGAATCCCGACAGCCAGGCCAATGGGGCCATGATGCGGATCAGCCCATTGGGCATCTTCGGGGCCAACCACCCGTTGGAGACAGTGGGCGACTGGGCCAAACAGGACGCCGCTCTGACACATCCGAACCCGGTGTGCCTGCAGGCCAACACACTTTTCACCATGGCGATTGCTCACGCCATTGCCTCCGGCTGCGAGGCCGGGAAGCTCTACCAGAATATCAAACAGTGGGCAGCCGACCTGGCAGCCGACCCGGCTCTCATGGACGCTATCCATGGAGCCGCCGAAGCGCCACCTGCTGACTACGTCCAGCAACAGGGCTGGGTGTTGCTCGCGTTCCGTAACGCCCTGTGGCAATTGCTCAATGCCCCGAGCTTTGAAGCTGGCGTTGTCGATACGGTCATGCGAGGTGGCGACACCGATACCAATGCAGCCATTTGTGGGGCGTTACTGGGCGCGGTGTACGGCTTGGAAGCCATACCCGCCCAATGGGTCGAGCGGGTCCTGAACTGCCGCCCCAAGGCCGGACATCCAGGCGTCAACCGCCCGCGATCAGAGTGCTTCTGGCCGGTGGATGCTTTGGAACTGGCAGATTGCTTAATTCAGGATTGACGGCACTGACTACGGAGTTGTTCATGAGCTTATTCACCGACAAAGAGGTTAAGGCACTCGACGAACTATTCCACGAAGTTGGCGTATATCGGCACAGTAAGGATTTGAAGGAGCTATTCGACTTCATTAAGAAATTTCCGAAGATAGCGCCATTTAATGCTTTCCTCCTCCATATCCAGAAGCCAGGCAGTCAGTATGTGGCTTCTGCCTCAGAATGGAGGGAGCAATTCAACCGTACCATCAAGCCCGGTGCTCGCCCACTCGTAATCTTGTGGCCGTTTGCGCCCGTGCGCTTCGTTTTCGAGCTGGAAGATACCGACGGCAAAGATCCGTTTCCAGAGGCGTTACTCAAGCCATTCCAAACTAATGGAACCCTTGCAAAGCCTGCCTTGGATCGCCTGATTAGAAATCTCCCTCGTGATGGCGTTTCGTACCATGAAGCGGACCACGGCACGGGAAGCGCTGGCTTTATCGAGGTAGCGAAAGGGCATGGGACCCAAGATGCGGGAAAGAAAAAGGGTAAGGTGCTGTACCACCTGGTGGTAAACCAAAACCACTCGAAAGAAGAAAAATTCGCAACGATTGCCCACGAACTAGGCCATCTCTATTGCGGCCACCTCGGAACGCCAAATGAAAACTGGTGGCCAGATCGCCGTAAGGAACACATCAACATTCGAGAGTTCGAGGCCGAAAGCGTTGCCTGGCTTGTGTGTGAGCGGGCTGGGATAAAAAATCCGTCGGCAGAATACCTCAGCGGATACATGAACGAAAACGCTCAGATCCCCCAAGTTAGTCTGGAAAATGTTCTGAAGGCTGCCGGAATGATAGAGGCCATGACCTTGAGAGGCCTTTCGCTGCGCAAAGAGGTTGTTGTCTGATGTTGGCTGGCACCTCAGTTCGATTCCCGTTTTGGGAACCGAACCGGCGTCCGAAAACCGGATTCGAAGTTGTTGCGGCTCGACGCCAGGTATCCGGTTTTACTGCAAACCCGTCACCCTCGTCCGGTGCTGGGAAATCGGGGGAGAAAATCGTTTCTTTGGTCGGGTTGTTGGGAAGTTGTTGTGCAAGATGACTTCGTCGTTTATTATCAAGGAGTTACGAGGAACGCGGGCTTTGAGGCTGTTTTGCGGTAGGTCGTCGTTCCCTCCACCACCTTGCAAGAGAAAAGCCCCTGATTTCAGGGGCTTTTTTCGTTTCTCTCCCACTAAAAAGAAAAGGGATGTCCACCAAAAGAAAAAGTGTGCTTCGAAAGCTGTGGGATTCAAACTGCTAGCCAGAGTCTATCTCAGCAATAACTATCCCGGTCGGCCCTTTATATGCGGGTGATTAATCCGTTTCAATTCGTTCTGCCTGGCCGGTTTGCTCCAGGGCCGCAGGTGATCTTATGGGTTCTACCAGAAGTGGTTGCCGGATTCGGGTTTTGAGTAAGTCCTGGAATGGGTCTGTGTTGGTCAGGTTTGGGTCCAGCCACATGTCGAAGTCTTCCCGATTGAGCATGAGCGGTATGCTTTTCGAGTGGATATGACTGAACCTGGGGTGTGGTGGCAGGGTGATGATAGTGAACGACGGTACCACTTCTTCCTGGAAGTCCCACAGTTCATACAGGCCGGCAAAGGCTATGGCGCTGTCGGCCGGGTGGATGTTGTAGCCCTGTTTGTGGCCTTTCTCGCCTGTCCATTCATGGAAGCCGCTGGCCGGTATGATGGCGCGCTGACTGTGAAACCGCTTCTTCCAGAGTGGGCTGGTGCCCAGGCTGCCCGATCGGGCGTTGAAGGTGCTGTACTTTGGCGAGGGGCGGTAACCGGTGCCGTCTGGTTTGCGCTCTATGAGCAGTGACCAGATGGCGTCCTGCAGGATGCGGCCCTGGAGGGTTTCGTAGACGATTTGGGCTTTGGCTCCGGGGGCGATGTTAACGCGGGGCTCTATCCGGAGCGGTATGCCGAGTTCGTCCAGGAGGCCTTGGACTATGGGGTCGTCGGATACGTTGAATCGGCCGCACATACCCCTCCCAAGTGTGTACGAAACCCACTGAACTACTTTTTCTTTTTGTATTTTACAGTCAGCTTATTATCGATAGGATGCTTGGCGATCTCATAATCTGGGTTGAAGGTAGCTACATTATGAGCAGCCATGCCAACCGCAGAGGCAACACCAAGCACGCCGGTAATGCCTCCAAAAAAGCTAGCGCCAGCTGCAGCTACCCGGCCATATGTGTAGATTCGACAACGCAGTCCCTGGGATTCAATCAATTGCTCGACTTTCGTAGCAGCTTCTGTCAGCCGACCACCGCAACCAGTGACCTCAAAACTCTCCTTTTTCTTGATCAGTTCGTTTGTGGCCGCGACCATAGAATCATCAAAGCTAACCCTTTCCATCACTCAATCCTGTAATTAGATGTGTAGCTAATTAGTACTTTATATCTAGGAATTGGGTCAACCGCGCTTTTGTGAAGGAATGAAACAGAAGTGTCAACAAGGTGTCGAACCGCCAAAGGTTGCGTATGGGCTTTAACAGCCTTAGATTTCAATAACCAACTGATTATTAAGGCTTTACGTCCTTCCCTCATTGCCTCAAATAGCTCTGCAGCCTCGTACAGGCCATATCCCGATAGGCTCGGCTTTTGGGGTCGTTGTCTTTTTGATACTGCGTTCTCCAAAAATTGCAGTTTTCACGGGCTCCGGCAATAGCGGCCTGTTTTTGCTGTGCCTGCTGCTCTCTCCACTTCCGGTCTGCAGCCAGTTGACGCTCCCTTTCTTTACGCGCCTGGATCTCCTGGGGCGTAGGTGGCGGTGGCGTTGTTATCTGAGGAAACTCGATTTTAGGGCCGCTGGACATTCTGCGCTCAAACTCATCACCAAGGGCGTCCATAAAGACGAAGAAGACGAGCCACCCGATGATGGTCACGATGACCCAGGAGACAATATTGGCAACCAGAACCGCAGAGAACATTTTAAACCAGGACATTTTTCACTCCTTTGAATCGGTACTGGAAAGACTACCCAAAGCTATCGTTAGCTAGCAACTGAGCTTCGACTTTCGTTCGCTAAAAACAGGGATCTTTTTTTGGCCCTTTTTTTAGGTCTATTTTTTGGTATACTTTTTTTGTGCCTACAAAACTTCGAGCAGCACGACCAACCAAGAAGCCGCAAAATCACTATGAAATACAAAGCGGCCAAAACCCAAACCTAGGGATAACGGCACAGGGGAATGTTTAATGAGAAGCCTATTTGCAAGGCTTGCGGCCACCATTTCGGAGCTGAAGGCTAATCCAAATGAGGTGCTCAACCAGGCTAATGGCGAACCGATTGTGATCCTGAGTCACAACAAGCCAAGAGCCTATATGGTGCCTGTCGAGACATTCGAACAGATGCAAGAGCAGCTTGAGGATTACCGGTTACTCCAGGAGGCTCGCAAGCGTATGGATGACGAATCAATACCGGTGAGCATCAATGAGCTACGAGCTGGAATTCAAGAAAAAAGCGCTCAAGGAGTGGAACAAGCTTAACCCTACTGTCCAGGCAGAGTTTCTGAACATTCTGGAACGCCGCCTGGAGAATCCGAGGATTCCGAAGCATCAACTTAAGGGATCTTCGGATTTCTACAAAATCAAACTGAGATCCCAGGGCTTTCGCCTGGTCTACCACGTAGACGATGGGAAAGTGGTTGTCACTGTGATCACAGTTGGCCGTAGAGATACCGTTTACAAGTCCTTCTAGGTGTCCACAAAGTGTCAACGTAACTGCGGTTTTGAGTGGTTATGTGTGGAACGCCATTTTTGTAAGTGACTGTTTTATGGGCTATTGTGGTTTTCTGTGGGCGTAAAAACAGGTGCGGCATCGGGTTCAATTCCCGCCGTCTCCACCAAATTTAGGTTTCTCCGGAATACCCCAGAACCCAAAACCTCCTCAAAAGCCCCGCCAGTCGGGGCTTTTCTCGTTTTAGCCGTCCAAATTATTCCAACGAGTTCCACTGGAATCCGCATATCGTTGTGGGTAAATTTGTGGGTAAAGATCGGGCCTACCCACACTGGCCCACTTCCATACCCACAATGAAAGCAGGCAGCTATGAGCAGAGCGGCCAACAAGCTAACCAACACCGCAATCAAGAACGCCACGACGGAGGGCAAGGCACAGCGCAAGCTTGCAGACGGTGGAGGGCTGACCCTGGTGGTGAAGCCAGAATCGAAAGTGTGGTGGCTCCGGTATCGTTACGACGGAAAGGAGAGAACCCTCACCCTCGGGGCATACCCACAAACCTCACTCAAGGAAGCCAGGGCCAAGCGCGACGAAGCAAAGCAACTGCTGGCTGAAGGGATCGACCCCGTTACCCACAGGGCTACCCACAAAACCAAGCGGGTAGAAGCCACCGCCAACACCTTCAAGGCCGTGGCAACCGAATGGCTGAAGGAAGTACACCAGAAAGCCGTGGTAGAGGAACACTACAACCGGAACGTTCGCCGCCTGGAGCAACACGCCTTCCCCAAGCTGGGCCGTCGCCCCATCAGTGAGATAGAGCCCTCTGACATCCTGGAGCCATTGCGTGATATTGCAAAAACGGGCCGGAGAGAAACAGCAAAACGGGTAAAAACCCTGATTGGCCAAGTATTCCGCTACACAGTCAGCACCGGCCGCGCGCAGCGAGATATGACCGCAGACATACGCGGCATCCTCCCCGCTTCAGAAACAAAACACCACGCCGCTGTAGTGAAGCCAGACGAAATAGCCGACCTTCTCAAGCGAATCGATACCTACTGGGGAACACCAACCGTTTGCATGGCGCTGGAGCTATCGCCCCTACTGTTCCTTAGGCCCGGCGAGCTTCGCACCATGAAGTGGGAGCAAATCGATTGGGATGATGCCACCTGGACAACCGAGCGCACCAAAAACGGAGAGCCATTGGTAGTGCCTCTCGCACGCCAGTCCATCGAGCTGCTGAGTCAGATCCAGGAAGTTAATGGCAAGTGGGAGTGGGTGTTTCCTGGCGGTCATAGCAAGACCAAGCCCATGAGCAACAACGCGATCAGAACGGCCCTGACCCGGCTGGAGCTGCACGGCATCATGTCTGCCCACGGATTCAGGGCCATGGCCCGAACCGTTCTTACCGAACGTCTGGGCTTCAGAGCATGAGGAACTGCCGAATCTGAAGTGTGAAGTAAAGCAGATCGAATTTCCCCGCTTCGACTCAGACGGTAATCACTCAGAACCATGGCGAGGTAACGCGATATTCCGCACGCTGTTTTCACTCACAGACGGCACACACGCCGGGTACGAGCGCATCCTAGATGAGAAAGTACAGCGGAGCCCCGACGACAAGCCCAACGACAAATACGTCACCAAAGGCTCAACAACAGCCGGAGCCGCCACACCGATAAGCTACCAGCCCCACGACCTGGCCTCGCTTAAAGGCGAGGTGATCGTTTGCGCTGGCCTGGCTGATGGATACCGATTGAATGAGGCAACCGGCCTGCCCGTAATCTGCGGAGTCGGTGAAGCGAACATCCCCGGCAACGTGGCGCTACTGCAAAATCACTATCCAGCATTGGTGCCAATAGCAGCCGTGGATAACGACAAAGCGGGAAAGTTGGATGGCGAAAAATCCGGCTGCACCTGGACCTGCCCGAAGTCTGCGAAAGACTGGAGTGATGTATACCAGCAATCAGGACGCGAGGCCGTGCTGGCGGAATATCAGGAAGGCATGACCGTGCCGGTAAAACCCGAACTGGAGACCCGAGAAGAAGCCGACGATGAACGCAAGGCTCAGTCCGATCTGATTGTTGAATTCGTCCTGGCCTCCAATGATCTATTCCACGATGAAAACGATGTAGCCTATGCGCAGAACATGGATTCTGGTGAAGTGTGGCCGCTGGCGGGAAAAGCCTTTCGTCACTGGCTGACCGCAGCTTTCTATGGGCAAACGAAAAAGGCAGTCCGGGATCAGTCCCTGCGTGAAGCAAGGATGACGCTGGAGGGTATAGCGATGCAGGATTGCCGCCCGGTTTATATTCGAGTCGCCAGCATTGAGGGCTGGCACTGGATCGACCTTGCTGAGCCCGGCAGGAATGATGCTATCTGCCTGATGCCCGGAAAATGGGCAATCTATAGCGCTCCGGTGATGTTTTCACGCTCCGAGAGTGCACAGGCGCTTCCGCGACCAATACCCGGCGGCAACATTGACCTGCTGTGGAGCATTGCCAACATCGTGCCGGATCAGCGGATCCTGGTGATTGCCTGGCTAGTAGAATGCCTGCGGACAGACACCCCCTTTCCAATCCTGGAAATGTTTGGCGAACAAGGCTGTGCGAAGTCTACCACCCAGACCGCGCTCCGCCGGCTGATTGACCCAAACGCCGCCGACCTGCGGGCAGTCCCGAAATCTGCCGAAGACCTTTATGTGACCGGCGGAACCAACCACGTGATCAGCATTGAGAACGTCAGTCACCTGCCTGCACCGATTCAGGATGCGCTGTGCGTGATAGCAACTGGCGGAGGGTTCGCCGAAGGGGCTTGGTGATGCCATGCGGCGGGCTGCGCCTGCACTCCGCCAGCTAGGTATTGAATGCCGGTGCCTTGGCAAGATCGGTTCAACGGTCAAATGGCGTATCGGTCAGAGAAAGTCTTTAGAACAAAGTCGTCAATGTCTTGAAATCGTGCATGGATCCGGAGATCAGCACGACTTTACGACTTCTACGACTTCAGATCAGTCAGTTTCTTTAAGTGAAAGCCAGAACTCCAACCGGTCTGCCGACGAACGGAGAGTGTTCTGATGAGCGCCCTTGCCTATCTGCACGAGCATGGCCTTCAAGCGGAGAGCCTGCCCGGTGATCGAATCGCAGTCTGGCCAGGAGAAGCCATCACCCCCGCCCTCGAACGCTGGATTGCCGAACATAAGCCAGAGATCGTTTCCGAGCTTCGCAAATCCGCAGCCCCGGCAGAAAAGAAAAACCAGAACCCTCACGCCATTTTGCTGAAAATGGCCGAGCAACTACAGGCCAGCCCCGCAATCCTGCGAGCCCTGCTGGACTCGGACGATATGCAAGACATAGCCGAAGGGGTAATCAGCCGGGCTCACCTGCTGGCGTACTTCCGCCAGATGTATACCCCTTAACCTTGCCTAACCCCACCAACTCACGTAAAACAAACCCTATATCGAGTGGTTAGCAAGCAATACACCCCGGTATTGCCCGTCACTCCCCGGAACAACCAAAGGCACGAAACGACACAGCCTGTCGCTCCGTGCCTTTACGCTTTATCAGAGAGATAGCAGTAACTTCTCATAGGGAACAACCGAGCAATGAACAACACGGAACAGCAATTCCTCAAAGCCCTGGACGACAAACTCTGGAAAGCCGCCGACAAGCTCCGCGCCAACCTGGATGCCGCCAACTACAAGCATGTGGTACTGGGCCTGATCTTCCTGAAGTACGTCTCCGATGCCTTCGAGGAGCGTCAGGAAGAATTGCTGGAACGGTTCAAGGATCAGAACGACGACATCTACTACCTGCCGCCGGAAGACTACGACGGCCACGAGGACTACCAGCAAGCCCTGCTGGAAGAACTGGAAATACTGGATTACTACCGCGAAGCCAACGTGTTCTGGGTACCCAAGCCCGCTCGCTGGAGCACCCTGAAAGAGAAAGCCGTGCTGCCCGTGGGCACTGTGCTCTGGCAGGACGATGCCGGTAACGATGTGAAGCTGCGCTCCGTGTCCTGGCTGATCGACAACGCCCTGGAAGAAATCGAGAAAAGTAACGCCAAGCTCAAGGGCATCCTCAACCGCATCAGCCAGTACCAGTTGGACAACGACAAGCTGCTGGGCCTGATCAACACCTTCTCCGACACCTCCTTCACCCGGCCGGTATTCGAGGGCGAGAAGCTGAGCCTGCACAGCAAAGACATTCTCGGCCATGTGTACGAATACTTCCTGGGCCAGTTCGCCCTTGCCGAAGGTAAGCAGGGCGGCCAGTATTACACCCCCAAGAGCATCGTCACCCTGATTGTCGAAATGCTGCAGCCCTACTCCGGCCGCGTATACGACCCGGCCATGGGCTCCGGCGGCTTCTTTGTCTCCAGCGACAAGTTCATCGAAGAACACGCCAGCGAACAGCACTACGACGCTGGCGAGCAGAAGAAGCACATCTCCGTGTACGGCCAGGAATCCAACCCCACCACCTGGCGCCTGGCCGCCATGAACATGGCCATCCGGGGCATCGACTTCAACTTCGGCAAGAAGAACGCCGACACCTTCCTGGACGACCAGCACCCGGACCTGCGCGCCGACTTCGTGATGGCCAACCCACCGTTCAACATCAAGGACTGGTGGAGCGAATCCCTGGCCGACGACGTGCGCTGGAAGTACGGCACCCCACCCAAAGGCAACGCCAACTTCGGCTGGATGCAGCACATGCTCCACCACCTGGCACCCACCGGCAGCATGGCCCTGCTGCTGGCCAACGGCTCCATGAGTTCCAACACCAACAACGAAGGCGAAATCCGCAAGCGCCTGGTGGAGGAAGACCTGGTGGAATGCATGGTCGCCCTGCCCGGCCAGCTGTTTACCAACACCCAGATCCCGGCCTGTATCTGGTTCCTGACCAAAGACAAAGCCAACGGCATGGTACGCAACGAGAAGAAGCGAGACCGCCGGGAAGAGTTCCTGTTCATCGACGCCCGCAACCTGGGCTTTATGCGGGATCGTGTGCTGCGGGACTTCACCAACGACGACGTCGCCAAGATCGCCGACACCTTCCATGCCTGGCAGCGTGGGGAAGGCTACGAGGATGTCGCCGGTTTCTGCAAATCCGCCAGCCTGGATGAGATCAAGAAGCATGACTTTGTGCTGACGCCGGGGCGCTATGTGGGGGCTCAGGAGCAGGAAGACGATGGCGAGCCCTTTGCCGAGAAGATGGCGCGGTTGACTGGGCAGTTGCGGGAGCAGTTTGCTGAGAGTGATCGGCTGGAGGCTGAGATCAAGCGGAATCTTGGGGGGCTGGGGTATGAGTTCTAAGATGGCCTCTTATCGACTGGGCGACCTCACTGACTGGCTCTCTGGTGGGACCCCTTCAAAGAAAAATCCAGAATACTGGGGCGATGATATACCGTGGATTAGCGCCTCCTCGATGGGCGGTTCTCGTTATTCCCATTCCGACCTGAAAATTACGAAAAAAGGCTTGGATGCCGGCTCCCGACTTGCACTTGAGGGCTCAATTCTTTTGCTTGTACGAGGGAGCACTCTTCATAACAGGATTCCTGTCGGCATTGCGGAGCGAGACGTTGCTTTCAATCAAGACGTAAAGGCTATCAGAGTCAAGCCTGAGCTTATTGCCCGCGAAGTAACCGATGAAATGTATGTGTATTATTGGCTCAAAGCTAATGAGCAACGATTGCTTGAAATGGTAGAACATACAGGTATTGGAGCCGGAAAGCTCGATACAAAACGTCTTCAAAATCTTGAGATACACTTACCACCTTGGCCCGAACAACGACAAATTGTCGCATCGGCAACAGCAATTGATGAAAAAGAAATTCTAAACTCCCGCATCAACCAAACCCTGGAACAGATGGCCCAGGCCATCTTCAAAAGCTGGTTTGTCGATTTCGAGCCGGTCAAAGCCAAGATCGCCGCACTGGAAGCGGGCGGCAGCGAGGAAGACGCCCTGCTCGCCGCCATGCAGGCCATTTCCGGCAAAGGCGAAGCGGAGCTAACCACGCTCCAGGCCGAACAGCCCGAGCAATACGCCGAACTCCGCGCCACCGCCGAGCTGTTTCCGTCGGCTATGCAGGATAGTGAGTTGGGAGAGATTCCGGAGGGGTGGATTTATGGCACACTCAGTGACCTTGCAGACTTCAGTAGCAACCGCATTTCAAAAGATGAGTTGTCACTGGAAACATACATCTCAACAGAAAACATGCTCGAAAACAGGAAGGGAGTTTGCACAGCTTCATCATTGCCTTCCTCAGCCTCGGTTCCGAGCTTTGAATCGGGAGAGATACTAATCTCAAACATCAGGCCCTATTTCAAAAAAATTTGGCTTGCCAATAAGAGTGGTGGCCGATCACCAGATGTCCTCGGATTCACCTGCAGACACAAAGGCACGAACGAGTACCTCTTTAATCTTCTATATCAAGACGATTTTTTTGAGTACATGATGCTCACGTCAAAGGGCGCCAAAATGCCCCGTGGTGACAAGAAGGCAATCATGCAGTTCGGCTCCGTTATCCCACCTATTGGTCTGATGAAATACTTTTCTGAGCGCGTAAAGCCATTTTATGTGCTCGCCACCTCGCAAACCCGGGAATCGGAGTCGCTTGAATCATTACGAGATACTCTACTTCCCAAACTGCTCTCCGGTGAACTCTCAGTATCCAACATAGAGGATCAACTAGCGGAACTGGAGGAGCCAGCCCATGTTTAAGATCGACCCAACCGCCAACCGCATCAACCCACTGGAAGTAAAACGCTTCAGCGACCTCGGCTTTACCGAGCGCAAGCACCTGCAAGAATGGCTGGAGAACTACCCGCAAGCCCTGGCCCAAGAAGATGGTGAGGAACTGCTGATCATCCAAAAGGAGTTCGATGGTTTCGACGACACCCGCGAGCGGCTGGATCTGCTGGCCATCGACAAGGACGGCAACCTGGTCGTCATCGAAAACAAGCTCGACGACAGCGGCCGGGATGTGGTGTGGCAGGCACTCAAGTACGCCAGCTACTGCGCCAACCTGAAGAAGCAGCAGGTGGTGGAGATCTTCCAGCGCTACCTGAACCAGAAGGCCCAGAACGAAGGCAGCACCCCAGCCGATGCAGAGAGCGTGTTACTGGAATTCCTGCAGGCCGACGACCTGCAATCCGTGCAGCTCAATACCCTGAAAAGCCAGCGCCTGATTCTGGTGGCCGCCCACTACCGCAAGGAAGTCACCAACACCGTGCTCTGGCTGAGCCAATTCGGCGTCAACTGCCAGTGCTTCAAGGTGACGCCCTACCAGGCCGGTGCAGAGCTGTTCCTGAACGTGGAGCAGATCATCCCCCCCCCCGGAAGCCTCGGACTTTATGATTGGCATGATGGCCAAGGAGGCCGAGGAAAAGAGCGCCAGCAATGAACAAAAGAGCCGGCATACGCTGCGTCTGTCTTTCTGGGAACAAACCCTGGAGGCCTTTGGCCGTAGTAACTGCTCGCTGTTTAACAACATCAGTCCAGCCAAAGATCACTGGTTAAATGCTGGCTCCGGGATCAGTGGCATGGGTTACCAGTTAATCTTTGACAAAAATGAAGTGCGTGTTGGATTAAGTATGCAAAGCAGCCGTGCCGAGGCGAACCGCTTTGTATTTGACCGACTGCAGACCATGAAATCCCAGATTGAAACTGCTTTTGGTAACGAACTGGTATGGCTGCCCCTACCAGACAAGATTGCGTGCCGTATCCAGTATGAAAAGCCTGTCGATGGCTACAACAAGGCCAACTGGCCCGAGATGATCGAATGGTTGGTGGAGCACATGACCCGGCTGGAAAAAGCGCTGAGCGGGCCGCTGGACAAAGTTCGGCAGGAGCTCAGAACCACAAACTTCAGTAAAGAGCCAGGCGCAGGGCACGATGCATAAGCTGTTGGCTATACTGACCGGTTTGCAAACAACGACAAGGAACTGTCATGACTGAACAACAGGTACGAATCTTCACTTCAACCGACGGCCAGGCGCAGCTGGAAGTGGCACTGGAGCAGGAAACCGTCTGGCTCAGCCAAGTCCAGATGGCGGAGCTGTTTGGCAAAGACGTGCGCACCGTCAACGAGCACGTGGGCAATGTGTTCCAGGAGGGGGAACTAGAGAAAGAACCAACTATCCGGAAATTCCGGATAGTTCGCCAGGAGGGCAAGCGTCAGGTTCAGCGGGAAATTGATCACTACAATCTGGACATGATCATCTCTGTTGGCTACCGGGTGAAATCCCAGCGTGGCGTGCAATTTCGTAAATGGGCCACCCAGGTTCTCAAAGACCACCTCGTTGAGGGCTACACCCTCAACCAGCGCCGCTTGGCCGAGCGCGGCATCGAGTTTGAACAGGCCGTTGATCTGCTGAGCCGCACACTCACCAATCAAGGCCTGGTATCCAATGAAGGCGAAGCCGTTGCCCGGGTAATCAGCGACTACGCCCGCTCCTGGAGCCTGCTGCAAGGCTACGACGAGCAACAGCTGGCCGAGGTGGGCATCAAGCAGCCGGATATGCAGCCGCTGGAGCTGGACGAGGCACTGAAAGCCATTGGAGAACTCAAGCAAACGCTCATGGCCAAGGGCGAGGCCACCGAGCTGTTCGGCCAGTTACGGGGTAACGGCCTGGCTTCTGCGTTGGCCACTATCGAGCAGGGCTTTGGGGATGAACTCTTTTATCCGAACGTGGCTACCCGTGCCGCTCACCTGCTCTACTTCGTGATCAAGAACCACCCGCTGGCCGATGGCAACAAGCGCTGTGGCTCGTTTCTGTTTTTGTGGTACCTGCGCCGCAACGCCGCTTTGCTGGCGCGGCCGGTAGAACAACTGATTAATGACAACACCCTGGTGGCCTTGGCCCTGCTGGTGGCGGAAAGCCTGCCGGATCAGAAAACCCTGATGATCCGGCTGATTGAGCATTTCCTGCTGCTGAAGGAGCCCATTGGGGAATAAGGATTGTTTTATGACGGAAGATCAGCTGGAACAACAATGCCTGGAATGGTTCGCCGAAGGCGGCTGGGAAATCGCCCACGGGCCTGACCTGGCACCGGAGGGCGAAGCCCCGGAACGGGCTGATTACCGGCAGGTATTGTTGCTGGCGGATCTTGAGGCGGCTATTCACCGCATCAACCCTCACCTGCCCCAGAGCGCCGTTGAACAGGCTGTGGCGGTCGTCCGCAAACCCGAAAGCCTGGACGTGGTGATCAGCAACCGGGCCTTTCACCGCCTGTTGCTGGACGGTGTGCCGGTGGAGTACAAGCTGCCCAGAGCGAACGATAAAGAGCACGATAAGGTAGTTCACGACCAGGCCTTTCTGGTGGATTTTAGCGACCTGAACGCCAACCGTTTCCGGGCCATCAACCAGTTCACCCTTGAAGGCGCCAAACAGCTGCGCCGGCCGGATGTGATCTGCTTTATCAACGGCCTGCCCCTGGCGGTGCTGGAGCTGAAGAGCCCCGGTGCCGAGAACGTGAACATCTGGGATGCCTACAACCAGATCCAAACCTACAAAGACGAATGCTCCGATCTGTTCGCCTACAACGAGGCGGCGATTATCAGCGACGGCTATCTGGCCCGAGTGGGCTCGCTAACCGCCAGCCAGGAACGCTACATGCCCTGGCGCACCATCAAGCATGAGGACGACAAGCCCCTGCTGGAATGGCAGCTGGAAACCATGGTGCGGGGCTTCTTCGACCGGGAGCTGTTTCTGGATTACATCCGCTACTTCGTGATCTTCGAAACGGATTCCGACAAGCTGATCAAGAAGATCGCCGGTTACCATCAGTTCCATGCGGTGCGTGAGGCTGTTCGTGCAACTGTGATTGCCGCTCGGGATATGAGCGGCGATGGTATCAGCGAGAAGCGGGCCACCTACGGCGACGAGGTTCAACCCGGCAGCAAAAAAGCTGGCGTGGTTTGGCATACCCAGGGCTCCGGCAAGAGCATTTCCATGTGCTGTTACGCCGGCAAGCTGCTGCAGCAGCCCGAGATGAACAACCCCACGCTGATTGTGGTCACCGACCGTAACGATCTGGATGGCCAGCTGTTCGCCACTTTCAGCGCCGCCCGGGAATTGTTGAAGCAGGAACCGGTGCAGGCCGATGACCGGGATACCCTGCGCCGCCTGCTGTCAGAGCGGGAATCCGGCGGTATCATCTTCACCACGGTTCAGAAATTCGCCCTGCTGAACGACGAATCCGGCCACCCGATTCTGAACGACCGCCACAACATCGTGGTGATCTCAGACGAAGCCCACCGCAGCCAATACGGTCTGAAAGCCACCCTCAAGAAAGACGGCACCTACAAGTTCGGCTACGCCCGCCACATGCGCGATGCCCTGCCCAATGCCTCGTTCATCGGCTTTACCGGCACCCCCATCGAGAGCGAAGACAAAGACACCCGGGCCGTGTTCGGCGATTACGTGTCCATCTACGACATCCAGGATGCCGTGGACGATGGCGCGACCGTGCCCATCTTCTACGAATCCCGCCTGGCCAAGCTGGACATCAACCGCGAACAGATCGAGGAGCTGTCCGATCAGGTGGAGGAAGTGGTTGAGGACGACGAAGACGTTGGCAGCCGCGAGAAAACCAAGGGCGAATGGAGCCGGCTGGAAAAGCTGGTCGGTGCCGGCCCGCGCCTGAAACAGGTGGCGAAAGACCTGGTAAACCACTTTGAAACCCGCTCCAGCACCATCGATGGCAAGGCCATGATTGTGGCCATGAGCCGGGAGATTGCGGTTCACCTCTATAACGAGATTGTCGCCCTGCGCCCGGAGTGGCACGACGACGATCCGGAGAAAGGCGCCATCAAGATTGTGATGACCGGCTCCGCCTCTGACCGCCCCCTGTTGCAGCCGCACATCCATAACAAACAGACCAAGAAGCGGTTCGAGAAGCGCTTCAAGGACATCAACGACCCGCTCAGGCTGGTGATCGTGCGGGATATGTGGCTGACCGGCTTCGATGCGCCCTGCTGTCACACCATGTATGTGGACAAGCCCATGAAGGGCCACAACCTGATGCAGGCCATTGCCCGGGTAAACCGCGTGTTCAAGGACAAGCCCGGCGGGCTGGTGGTGGATTACATCGGCATTGCCAACGAGCTTAAACAGGCTCTGAAAACCTATACAGACGCCAAGGGCAAGGGCTCCCCCACCCACAGCGCCGATGAAGCCTACGCCATCCTGCTGGAGAAGCTGGACATCATCCACGGCATGTTTGCGCCCGGCCCCAAAGGTAAGGGATTCAGCTACAGCGGATTCGAAACCGAGCCCCACAAGTATCTGGTGCCCACCGCCAACTACGTGCTCAGCCTGGAAGACGGCAAGAAGCGCTTCCTGGATACTGTGCTGGCCATGAACAAGGCCTTCTCCCTGTGCGCCACCCTGGACGAAGCCCAGGAACTTCAAAAAGAAGTGGCGTTCCTGTCGCAGGTGAAGACAGCCATCACCAAATTCACCAGTGTGGACAAGAAGCTGACCGAGGAAGAGAAGAACACCGCCCTAAAGCAGATCCTGGACAACGCGCTGGTCGCCGAAGGGGTAACCGATGTCTTCGCCCTGTGCGGCCTGGACAAGCCCAACATCGGGCTGCTCTCTGACGAGTTCCTGGAAGACGTTCGGCAGATGCCCTACAAGAACTTCGCCGTGGAGCTGCTGGAAAAGCTGCTCAAAGACGACATCAAGGCCAAAACCCGCAACAACGTAGTGCAGGAGAAGAAATACGCCGACCGCCTGCAGGAGACGTTGCGCAAATACAACAACCGGGGCATCGAAACTGCTCAGGTGATCGAAGAGCTGATCGCAATGGCCAAGCAGTTCCAGGCTGAAATGGAGCGGGATGCTGCGCTGGGCCTGAATCCGGACGAAGTGGCCTTCTACGACGCCCTGGCCAGCAATGAAAGCGCCGTGCGGGAGCTGGGCGACGAGATCCTGAAGAAGATCGCCGTGGAGATCACCGACAAGCTGCGCAAATCCACCACCGTGGACTGGCAGGTACGGGAGAGCGTGCGGGCCAAGCTTAGGATTCTGGTGCGGCGGACGTTGCAGCGGTACAAGTACCCGCCAGACAAGGCGCCAGCGGCGATTGAGTTGATTATGGAGCAGGCGGAAGCCTTATCTAACCACTGGACAAGGTGAGTAATGAATTACTATACCGAGGGATTCGAACGTAAGGTGAAACGCGGAATCGAGATCACTGCCGTCCCCTAGATCTGCCCGGCAGGGTTCTGGACGATTGGGTACGGCCACCTCTGCGACGCCGCATGAACCAGAGATTCAACTGAATCAAATCCCGGGCTGCAACTCCACCTGCACCTCTCGCGATTTGCCGGCCCGTTCCACGGACAAGACCACCACATCGCCGACCTTCCTGTCGTCGAGCCAGGCGAGCAGGTTGGCCACATCGTCGATCGCCGTGCCGTCGATGCGAACGATGCGGTCGCCGGGCACGATGCCTTGCGGGGTAATCTCGACCCCAGCGAGCCCGGCTTTGTGTGCTGCAGAGCCGGGGGTGACACGCAGCACGAACACGCCCTTGTTTCCGGTCAGTGCAAGCAGGCGCTGATTGAGCTGTTCGTCCACCTCGATGCCAAGCGCCGGGCGGATGTACTTGCCGGACTTGATGAGTTGCGGCACTACCCGCATGACGGTGTCCACCGGCACTGCAAAACCGATCCCGGCCGAGGCGCCGGAGGGGCTGTAGATCGCCGTGTTGATGCCGATAAGCCGCCCGGCCGAATCGAGCAGGGGGCCGCCCGAGTTGCCGGGGTTAATGGCGGCGTCGGTCTGGATCAGGTGATCAATAGCCGGGCCGCCCGCTTCTCCCGGTAACGAGCGGTCGAGCGCGGAGACGATGCCGGTGGTGAGCGTCCAGTCCAGGCCAAAGGGGTTGCCGATAGCAAACACTTTCTGTCCCACCTTGAGGTCGGCGCTGGTGCCGACCGGCACTGCAGGCGGGCGTTTGAAGCCGACGCCGATCTTGAGTACGGCGATGTCGTGTGCTGGGCTAGCCCCCACCAGTGCGGCCCGGTAGTCGCGGCCATCGGCGAGTTTGACGGTGGCTTCGGACGCGCCCTGGATAACATGGAAGTTGGTGACGACGTGGCCGGCGTCGTCCCAGATGAAGCCCGATCCCGTGCCACGGGGCACGGAGAAGACATTGCGCGTCCAGACGTCGCGCACCAGCTGCGCGGTGGTGATGTAGACCACCGATGCTCGGGATTTCTCGAACAGTTCGATGGTGGCCTGTTCGTCTGCGGCCAGATCGCCACGCGGCGTGACGGTGCGCTCAGCGGCTTCGCGCGGGCTGAACCAGGCTTCGATGGCGGGCAGGAACTGCCAGAACAGCATGAGTGCGGCAACGCACGTAGTGATGAAGAGCCACCGCCGGACGAATTGATCCGGAGCTGGGCGTTGTGGGTAAGGATCGGGGTAAGCCATGACGGGGGTTCCTTTCGAGTGATTTAGCGCCAAAGGCCGCTCAGGCCCCGGCGTGGTGGGCGCATCGGGGCGAACGACCTTGGTACGAGATATTCCGTTTGGAACGGCAGGGTCTGCGATGACTGAGGCGCCAACTCCATCAGGCGCGCGATACGATCCTCTGTCGTCGGATGCGTGCGCAACCAGGACGGTTCGGGATTGCCCCAACCGGGCAACATCCAGGCGCGCCACGAGCGGCT
Organism: Marinobacter sp. C1S70; assembly: GCF_000475355.1. Taxonomy (NCBI): domain Bacteria; kingdom Pseudomonadati; phylum Pseudomonadota; class Gammaproteobacteria; order Pseudomonadales; family Marinobacteraceae; genus Marinobacter; species Marinobacter sp. C1S70. Next base: position 109,066 of record NZ_AXBW01000073.1, read on the forward strand.
CACCCGTTCGATCTTCGCCAGCGCCGAGGCGAGTCCGTGCGGATCCCCCGTCAGCTCTACGGCCATCCGGTCGGCATCGAACTCTCGCACGCGTGACAGGCCCAACTGCGCGAGCAGTGCCAGTTGCGGCGAAGCGGCCAACAGCAGTAAGCCAAGCCAGTTAATTTCTACGGTACCGGCCAACAGCGCCGGCATACTGATCAGGAGCGTAATCTGACCCAGCAATGCCAGCAGGCTCGTGAGCCGGCTGATCGAATCAGCCAGACCCATGACACGCAGATCGTCTTGAGCGATGTGCGCGACCTCATGCGCCAGCACGGCTTGCAGTTCCCGGATACTCAGGCTGCGGAGCAGGCCATCAGTGAGGGCAATAGAGGCATGGCGTCGCGAACCAGTAGCAAAAGCGTTGACGATGCCGCTGGGCACATAGTGGGGAACCGGCGTATTCGGTAATCCGGCGCGCACGGCCAACTCCCGCAACAGCGACCAGATTGCGGGGGCTTCCTGGTAATGCAAGGGACGGGCGCCATAGAGGCGCAAGGTCATCGCAGGGGCGGCGACAGGCTCGATCAGCAGGGTCAATGCGCAGGTTGCCAGTGCCAGCCAAAGGCCAATCTCGCCGAACAGCAGACTACCAGCGGTTGCTGCGATCCCCACCAGGGTCAAAACCAGCAGCGCGGTTTGAAAGCGATTGAGCCAGCGGTGCCTCGACCTGGCATCGTGTCGATCGTCTAGACTATAAAGAGCCATGGTCCAATTGCTCGCTCATCCGGTCGTCGCGTTCACGCATGAGCCAATAGGTCAGACCCAAGGCCAGTATCGTCCCCGCCAGGGCGGCCACTTTGGCAGGATCAACGTCAGGGCCAAGGATGATGAACTTGCGGGCCAGTGCCAGGATCGCGATCAGAATGACGGTCTTGACCTGGATGATGCTTTCCTTACGCAGCGCCACTCTGACGATCGAATGTTTGAATTCCATCGCGATCAGGAGCGTCATGATCATGCCGAACACATTCTGGAATACCTTGTGATCCAGGGGATTGAAGGCATCGAGGACCAGCAGCGTGAAGACGATAGCGATGAGCTGGAACAGCGACACCACGATGATGACGGCAATTACCGCTGACAGAACGAGGGCGACGACCTGCTCGAAGCGCTCGTAAACCGTCATCAGCCGCCACTGGGAGCGCATCTCGTCAAGGGTCGTGTGGCCAGGTTCTTTAGGCATAAGCGTTGCTCTCTCTTTCAATGAAACGTTAATGGAACGGGGAGTGCGAGAAGACGACTCGATCAGCCTCTTGCACGTCAACCCTTCGTCCCATGCATGGCATCAATCCGGCTTCTGGTCCGGCGGCAGCAATCCCAGCAGATCTGCCTGCAAATGTTGCAACTTGTCGATGCCAGCCCTCAATGCCTCGACACGGCCGGCTTTTTTCATTTCACTCAGGGTGTGAGCCAACTGCTGGATGCTCTGATGCAGGACATCGACCTGATCATCAGGATCCTTGCCGAAGAACGTAGGGCGACCACTTTGATCCCGCCAGTATTGGAGTGTTTCGGATTGAGGAGGCACTTGGGTCTTACCTGACAGATAGTCGATCATCTGGGAAATCCAGACCCGGTGGTCAGCGTATGTGAACGGCACGGGCAGCGCGGAGCGACTGTCAGGTTTGAATCCCTTCCAGGATAAGGGTACCTGCCAGGTGTGTAGCCATTGCTCGAATTCATGCGCCGGCATCGGATGCCCGATGGCATAACCCTGGCCCCACTCGCATCCCAGACGCAGCAGCATTTCACCATGCTGAATGGATTCGACTCCCTCCGCGATGCAGTTCCTGCCAAACGACCTTGCCAGTGCCAGTAGCGCATCCAGGATGGCGATATCGTCCGGATCCTCGAGCATGTCGCGTATAAAACCTTGGTCGATCTTGAGCAGGTACGCGGGCAGGCGCTTCAGATAGGTCAGCGATGAATAGCCGCTGCCGAAATCGTCGAGGGCAAAACGCAATCCCATCCTCTCGCACAGCGCCATCAACTGAGACACTTGAACGAAGTCCTCCACGGCGCTGGTTTCGAGGATTTCCAGTTCAAGGTCTTGCGGCTGGACACCGGGATGTCGTGACAACATACCCCGTAGATGCATGATGAAGTCCGGTTGCAGCAAGTGCCGCGCACCGATATTCACGCTGATCGGGACATGAAGGCCGGCCTTGCGCCAAACTTCGATCTGGGTCAGCGCAGCCTCGATGGTCCATTTCCCCACGTCAATCCCGAGCGGATGGTTCTCAATGATGGGTATGAAGGAGGCAGGAGATAACAAGCCACGCGTCGGATGTTGCCAGCGGATCAAGGCTTCGGCGCCCAGCACCTCACCGGTGCGCATGTTGACCTTAGGTTGGAAGTAAAGCAGAAACTGCCCATTGGCAAGTGCATTCTCTATGCTGTCCAATCCTTCGTGACGGGTGCGCAGCGTACGATCCTTCTCCGTATCGAAAACGTGATATCGATTCTTGCCAGCTTGCTTGGCGAAATACATGGCCTGATCTGCCTGCCGCAGTAGTTGGTCGGCGTCGATGTCTTCGCCTTGCGGGTAGTAGCTCACACCGATACTCGCGCTCACTTCGCACAGTGCGTCACCAATCGGTACGGGCTGTGAAGCCACCTCGATCAGGCGCTCGAGAATCGGTACGCTGACGGAACTATCCGGCAGGTCGACCAGAATAGCGACAAACTCATCACCACCAAGGCGGGCCAAGGTATCGTCTTCGCGCAACACCTGCGTCATACGCCTGGACAGGACGGAAAGCAATTTGTCGCCGACTGCGTGGCCGTGCTGGTCGTTGACCTTCTTGAATCCATCCAGATCGATGAAGACAACCGCCAGGTGCATGCCACGCCGACGTGTCTGACGAATGGCCTGCTTAAGGCGGTCTCCAAGCAATAGTCGATTGGGCAAGCCGGTGAGCAGGTCGTAATGAGCAACGCGTTCAAGCTGTTGCTGGTTCTCCTTCAGCGCTGTGATGTCGGAAAACATGGCGGCGTAATGCTCGATATTGCCCCGCATATCCGGGACCGCACTGATCGTCAGCAGCGCGGCAAACTGACTGCCGTTCTTGCGTCGGCACCAGAGCTCTCCGTGCCAATAGTCGTGCTCACGCAGAGCCTGCCAAACGGTCTGATAGAACTCATCGTCATAGCGATCGGACTCGAGCAGACGAGGTGTCTGACCCATTACTTCCTCCCGCGCATAACCAGTGATCACGGAAAACGCCCGATTGACGTTGACTATGTGGCCTTGAGCGTCCGTAACGAGGATGCCCTCTCCTGCGTGCTCAAAAACTTTAGCCGCAAGGCGAAGCTCTTCCGCGGATCTTCTGCGTGAGGTGACATCATGGATATAACCGTGCCAGAGGATGCTCCCATCAGGCATGGCTTCAGGCGACGCCTCGCCTTCGACCCAGATCACCCGACCGTCTGGAAACTGCACCCGGTACTCGTCATGCCAAAGCGCGAGTGACTGCCCCGACGCCTGTAGGGTTTCATGCACACGGTCGCGGTCTTCAGGATGGAGCGCAGCGAACGCAGGAGTGGCATCTTCGACAACATCCTGCGGTGCAACCCCGTATATTTCCCGCATCTTCGCGCTGGCATAAGGGAAGTGCGAGCTGCCGTCCGGACGAAGACGGTATTGGTAAAGCATACCGGGAACGTGGCTGGCCAACTCTTCTCGCTGTAGGCGCATAGAGTTCAGCGCCTGCTCGACCCTCTTGAGATCGGTGATGTCCTCTACCGTCGCTGTGGTCAGCTCGATGGGTTCTCCGGTGAACAGCGGGTGCTGGCACCGCCCGCAATTGGGCTTCTCTGCCAACTTGTTGGCTGGCACGCCATTGATGGATTGGCAGTGTGGGCAGACGATATGAAGTCTGTCACTCATTAGGGGCTCCCTGAGACACAGAGGAAGCAATGGCTCCGGCAGTTGGACCACTGTGACATGGGGATTCGAGCTGTAGCCCTTGCGTCAGTTGCCGGATGCTGTATTCATCCAGCGTTTCCCGTGCGAGCAGTTCGCGCGCGCACCGCTCCAGCACTTCTCGGTTAATTTCGAGAATTCGGTATGCACGATCAAACACACCCATCACGATGTCACGGATGGCTTGGTCGATGCGTGTCTGAGTCGATTCGGCTACCCGGCAGCCACCCTGTACCAGTTCAGGCGCATCAAGAAAACGCGGCCTCTGTGCCTCAAAAGCAACGTACCCCAAACCCTCATCCATGCCGAAGCGCGTAATCATGTCGCGGGCGATGTCGGTGGCCCGCGCGAGATCGTCTGATGCCCCTGTGGACAGCTCGCCAAACACGAGTTTCTCAGCCGCCCGCCCGCCCAGGAGCACGGCGATCTTGTGCTCCAGGTCGGCACGTGTCATCAGAAATCGGTCTTCTGTGGGCCGCTGCAGGGTGTAGCCGAGTGCACCGATGCCACGCGGAACGATTGAAATCTTGTGTACCGGATCGGTGCCGGGCAGCGCCAGCGCCACCAGAGCGTGTCCCATCTCGTGATAGGCGACAGTTTCCCGCTCCTTCGGATTGAGCACACGGTTCTTCCTTTCCAGGCCGGCCACGATGCGCTCGATGGCGGCGGTGAAGTCCTGCAGTTCCACAGCCTGCGCCTTGCGCCGGGTCGCGTTCAGCGCTGCTTCGTTCACGAGATTGGCCAGATCGGCGCCGGAAAAGCCGGTGGTCAGTGCCGCCACCTGTTCCAGATCGACATCGTGGGCCAGGGTGATCTTCTTGACATGGACCTTCAGGATATCCAGGCGACCTTTCTTGTCGGGGCGGTCTACCAGCATCTGACGGTCGAAGCGGCCGGCGCGCAGCAAGGCCTGATCCAGGACCTCCGGCCGGTTGGTGGCTGCGAGGATGATCAGTCCGACCGAGCTGTCGAAGCCGTCCATTTCAGTAAGTAACTGGTTCAGCGTCTGCTCACGCTCGTCGTGTCCACCGTTCGGTCCTCCGACACCGCGTGCACGGCCCAAAGCATCCAGCTCATCGATGAAGATGATCGCCGGTGCCTGCGCACGCGCCTGTTCGAACAGGTCGCGCACACGGGCCGCTCCCACGCCGACAAACATCTCGACGAACTCTGATCCGGAGATGGAGAAGAAGGGCACCGCCGCCTCGCCGGCCACGGCCTTGGCCAGCAGTGTCTTGCCCGTGCCCGGTGGGCCAACCAGCAACACGCCCTTGGGAATGCGCGCCCCGAGCCGTCCATACTCCTGCGGATTCTTGAGGAAGTCGACGATCTCAACCAACTCCGCCTTGGCTTCATCAACGCCAGCGACATCGGCAAAGGTCACGCCAGTATTCTTCTCCATGAATACCTTTGCACGGCTCTTGCCAATGCTCAGGAAGCCCCCCATGCCCTGTTTCTCAGCGAAGCGTCGGAACAGGAAGAACCAGACGCCGAAGAAGGCCACCGCCGGCAGAGTCCAGGAGAGCACATCACGCAGCCAGGTGCTTTCCACCACTCGCGCGTAGGACACATCGTATTTCGACAGCTGCTCGGCCAGGTCGGGTTCGACGCGGGTGGCCACGATGGAGGTCTTGCCACGACTGTCCGGTGATTTCAGGCGCCCGGTAACCGTGCGGTCCGACACCAATACTTCGGCGACGCGCCCCTCGGCCAGCGCTTTCTCGAACTCACTATAGGGAACGGGTTCAACCGTCTTCGCCGCCTGCCAGTAGTTCTGCAGCGTCAGCAGCAACAGGCCGGCGACGATCCAGTAGCCGATGTTCCATTGATCTTTCTTTTCCATGGGCAATGTTCCTCGCAAGTCGTGTCGCTAGAGAATGGGGGTGAACAGACGGGCCACCCCGTCGCGCAAGCGGATGGCCAGCGGGCGGGCGCGCAACGCCATCGCCGATATCTCGTCCGCCGCATCACGGGCGGCATCAAAAAGGGATGACAGCCGCGTAGACAACGCGGTGTCGTACACCTCCACATTGAACTCGAAGTTCAGGCGCAGGCTGCGTGCATCCCAATTGGCCGAACCCAGGCAGCACCACGCTCCGTCTACCAGCATCAGCTTGCTATGGTCGAACGGGCCAGGCCGTTCGAAGATGCGCACACCGTGCTCCAGCACCTGCCAGTAGTGGGCGCGCGCGGCCCATTGCACCATGGGATGGTCACCGTTCGCAGGCGTCAGCACGTCGACACGCACGCCGCGCAACGCAGCCGTACTCAGCGCCGCGATCATGGGCTGATCGGGGACGAAATACGGTGTCCAGATGCGCACCGAATGCTTCGCGGCGCTCAAAGCGCCCATGAAGGTCCAGCGCATCCGGTCCAGGGCCTCGTCGGGACCGGCCTCGATGCCGCGCGCCCAACTGGTTCCCGGCTCATCAGCCGTTACGGGCGGTTCGCCCCAGAAACCCTTACTGAGCCGCTCGCCCGTGGTATCGCACCAATCATCGGTGAAGCTCCGCATCAGATGCTCTACCACCGGCCCGCGCAGACGAAAGTGCAAATCGTGACAGGCCTGGCCCGGCGCATCGGGCCGCCAACACGGACCGAAGATGTTCATGCCGCCGGTGAAACCCGTCTCGCCATCGATCACCAGCAGCTTGCGGTGATTGCGCAGATGCGCGGCATGCAGGCGCGCGGGAATCAATGTCGGGTTGAACGTCGCCACCGGAACGCCGGCGCGCTGCAAGGCGCGGTAGGCGCTGCGGGGCGTCCAGCGGGCATACACGTCGTCGATCAGCACCCGTACTTGCACGCCGCGCTCATGAGCCCGGCGCAGCGCATCGACGAACTGCGCCCCGATGCCTTGGCTGTCGAAGATGTACGAGGTCAAGGCGACGCTGTACCGCGCCGATTCGATGGCGGCGAGCATGGCCGGGTAGGCCTGCTCGCCATCGACAAGCGGCTCGATGCGGTTGCCGCCGGTCAGCGACTGGCCGGTGGCGCGTCCCACTAGGTGGGCCAGACCGGCAAGCGGCGGCGATACAGCCTCGGGCATCGTGGGCGAGAGGTCCTGCCGAGCAGCAGGATCTGCCCCCGAGAAGAGCCGCCGCGCCCGCCGCCGGTAACGGTTGATGCCGAACAGCCCATACAGCAGCGAACCGCCCAGCGGCAACAAGGCGATCAGCAGTACCCACAGCGTGGCCGATCGAGGGTCACGCTTGTAGATGACCGCGTGCCCCGCTGTGGGGATAGCGACCGCCAGCGACACGAGGGTGGCTGCCCATGTCAGCCCATTGGGGTCGGACACGACAGCCTCCCATCGCTCAAGATTCGCCGCCCGCTGACTTCTTCTTGCGCGCAGGCTTGCTCGCGTCGCCAGGCGGTGCCTCGGCCACGTTCGCGGCATCGGGCTTTTCAGGCTCGGTCGGCTTCGCGGGTGGCTCCTGGCGCTCGAAGACCACCCGTTCGGCCTTGTCGTCCCAGCGGGCGCTGGCGTGATCGTCCTTGCCGATACCGCCACCCAGCATCTCGCGCGCCAGTGCCGTCTCCAGCTCGCTGCGGATCAGCCGCTTGAGCTCACGCGCGCCGAACTCGGGCTTGTAGCCTTCCTCCGCGAAGTGGTCGATCAAGGTCTGATCGAAGGTCAGCGTCACGCCCTGGCTGGCGGCGTTGCGGGCCACACGATCGAGCTGCAGGCCGACGATATGGCGGATCTCCTCCTTGCCCAGCGCATGGAAGACGATGATCTCGTCGATGCGGTTGAGGAACTCGGGGCGGAAGCGTCCGCGCAGCACGTCCATCACCTCGGACTTGGTCTTCTCGTATTCCTCGCCGGCGGCGCCACGGGCCTTCAGTCGACGCTGGATGATGTCCGAGCCCAAGTTCGAGGTGGCGATGATGATGGTATTGGTGAAATCCACCACCCGGCCCTTGCCGTCGGTGAGCCGCCCGTCGTCGAACACCTGCAGCAGGATGTTGTAGACGTCGGGGTGAGCCTTCTCGATCTCGTCCAGCAGCAACACGCTGTAGGGCTTGCGACGCACCTTCTCGGTGAGCTGGCCGCCCTCGTCATAGCCCACATAACCCGGAGGTGCGCCCACCAGGCGTGCCACGGTATGGCGTTCCCCGTACTCGGACATGTCGATGCGCAGCAGCGCACCTTCATCGCCATAGATGGACTCGGCCAGCGCCTTGGCGAGCTCGGTCTTGCCCACGCCGGTCGGCCCGAGGAACAGAAAAGTCGCCACCGGCTTGCTGCCTTCGCGCAGGCCCGCGCGCGACAACCGCACGGCATCGGCCACCGCGCGCACTGCTTCGTCCTGGCCCACCAGGCGCTCGTGCAGCCGCTGCTCCAGATGCAGCAGCTTCTCGCGTTCTTCCACCGTCAGCTCGTTGACCGGAATGCCGGTCAGGCGCGAGACGATCTGCGCGACATGCTCGGCCTTGACTTCGGCGCTGCCCGAGGCGCGCTCGCGTTCCCATTCCTCGACCAGCTTCTTGAGTTCAGTCTCCTTGGCCTCGATGCGCTTGCCCAGCTCGGCGGCCTTGTCGTACTGCTTGCGCGAGGCCACATAGTCCTGCTCACGCCGCAGCTGGTGCAGTTCGGACTCCAGCTCTTGCACCGCCACCGGGCGGGCCGTGGCCGACAGCTTCACGCGTGCGGCCGCCTGGTCGAGCAGGTCGATGGCCTTGTCAGGCAAAAAGCGCGCGGTGATGTAGCGGTCCGACAACTCGGCGGCGGCGATGATCGCATCCTCGGTGATGCTGACCTTGTGGTGCGCCTCGAAGGTGTCGCGCAGGCCGCGCAGGATCATCATGGTCTGCGCTATCGTCGGCTCGGGCACCATCACCGGCTGGAAGCGACGCTCCAGCGCGGCGTCCTTCTCGATGTACTTCTGATACTCGTTGAGCGTGGTAGCGCCGATCAGGTTCAGTTCGCCGCGCGCCATCATCGGCTTGAACACGTTGGCCACGTCCAGCCCGCCTTCGCCGCCACCCTGGCCTGCACCGACGATGGTGTGCACCTCGTCGATGAAGAGAATCAGCTCGCCCTGGTGCTCGGTCACTTCCTTGAGAACCTTCTGCACGCGCTCCTCGAACTCGCCGCGGTACTTGGCGCCTGCCACCATGGCGTTGATGTTGAGTTCGACCAGACGCTTGTCGCGCAGCGTCTCGGGCACTTCGCCGGCGACCATCCGCTGCGCCAGCCCTTCGACAATGGCGGTCTTGCCGACGCCGGGCTCACCGATCAACACCGGGTTGTTTTTCTTGCGCCGGGCCAGCACCTCGATGGTGGTCTCGATCTCCTGCGCACGGCCGATGACCGGATCGAGCTTGCCCTCGCGCGCCATCTTGGTGAGGTCGCGCGAGTATTTATCCAGCTCGGGCGTGTTGGTCGGCGTCTCGGCGCGGCCATCCTCGGCCCCTTTGCCGACCACCTTGCTTACCTGCTGGCGCAGCGCTTGCGGCGTGAGACCGTAACGGCGCAGCAGGTTGGCCGCCAAACCTTCGCCTTCCTCGGCGAGCCCGATCAGGAAATGCTCCGGCCCGACATAAGAGTGGCCGAGTTCGTTGGAGGCCACGAAAGCACGGCTGAGCGCGTCCTTGACCCGGGGCGACACGCCGATCTCGCCCTCGAACGGCTTCTCGCCGCGCTTGGCTTCGGATTCGATTTGCCGCTTGAGATCATCGACCTTGATCTTGAATTGCCCCAGAATGGTCTTGACCACGTCGCTGTCGGCGAGCGCCAACAGCAGGTGTTCGGTATCGACTTCGGGGCGGCCAAATTCGGCGGCATGTTTGGCGGCCTCCTGCAACAGGGCCTCGGACTGTTCGCTGATACGGCTGGCCAGCCCACTGCCGCGCCGGCGCGCGGTGCCCGTACCGGCCGGGGCGGGTTCGCCGAATGAGGCATCGACTACCTCATCGGTATCGGCCGCCATGGACGGTGCATCGTCACCGATGCGGAAGAAGTCGCTGCCGAGGAAGTCTTCGAACAAACCGCTGCGCGAGCCAAACAGAGCCTCCAGCGGCGAGACGGTGCGCTTTTGCTAGCGCGCCAGTTGGCGATAGTGATCGTCACACAACAGCATGGTGCTGTGACGACCATTGAGATTGGCTTCCACCCGCACCGTGGCGGGCTGGCCGCAGACCTGGCATTGTTTTCTGGCCATGCTCATGCTCCTTGAGAGGACTGATTTGACGAGGCGCTGAAGGTCACGGCGCCTCGCCATTCACTTGGTTTTTCTGTAGAGAACAAGCCGATCGGCGTCAGCCGTTGATCGGGATCGAGCGGCCCTGCTGCTTAGGCGCACTGGCCTCGCGCTTGTCCATCGTGATCGTGAGCACGCCGTTCTTGAAGGCGGCCTTGATCGATTCCTGATTGGCGTTGTCAGGCAGGTTCAGGACACGCTGGAAACTGCCGTAGGAGCGTTCGACGCGATGGAAGCCACCCTCCTTCTTTTCCTGCTCCTGGCGTTTCTCGCCCCGTACCATCAGCACATCGTTGTCGAGCGTGATCTGAATGTCCTTTTCCTCGACGCCAGGAACCTCCAAAGAAATCTTGTACTGCTTGTCGGTTTCCTGGATGTCAAGTACCGGCTTCAGCATGCCCGGCAAGTCCGACGGCCATCGAGGCATGGCCTGTGCCGGAAAGCCGAAGCCTCGAAACGCATCGTCAAAGAGGCGGTCGATCTCGCGATGCAATTGCAGGATGGGACTGACGGGACCGCCTGCCACTGGCAGGTCATTGCGCTGCACGGGCAGCGAGGCAGCGCTCTGTTGTTCTTCCTGTTCTTTCTTAAACCAGTTCCAGGGAGCCAACTTCTTGAAATCAATGTCCATGTCACACCTCCAGAAGAAAAATTGAAGACTCTCGCTCACTCCGTTTGCCTGCGGCGACGGACAGCGCGCCCAGACGACACGGAGTGTTCCGCTGACTTCGGCTGCTCATCTGTACGTATCACCTCCTTCTTTCTGCCTGCTTGGGTCTGATCATTGATCCATCGATCGATTTCACTTTGACGAAACCGCCATGCCCCCCACAATTTCCGCCGTCGTACAGCCTCAATCGAGGGTTTTTTTCAAGACCTTGCAAGGTATGGCGCCTAACATGCAGAAAGTCAAGAATCGACATCTCGCGATCTGCTGGGCGATTGATGTGACACAAATTTCCAGAGAGGGTGTGCTGGGGCGGTCCGATCCGGCGTTAGGCAAAGGTTTAATCGGGAGCCTACATGTGCTCCGGGCAGCCGCAGATCAAACACCGATCCTCACGTTATAACCGAGCGCCCGCAGCCCCTTGCTTGTCCGCATGTTCCTTGGTGGAAACTCGTCTGAACGCGCCCAGCCGACGATTTCATCGAGTCTGCTCGGACTATCGCAACCCGACGCCGACCCAGCCGAGATTTTTCACGAAGCAAAACGGCCACTTGGTACGGGCGGGCACCCTCAAGAACAGTGCTTTGCTAACGAACCTCATATGCGGGCGCGGGTTCGGTTCCGTGTTCCATCACCACCTTGCAAGAGAAAAGCCCTTGATATCAGGGACTTTTCTCGTTTCTGGAATAACCCAATCCATGTAGCTCACTCTCAACACTCCGGAAAATGAGGCCATCCATGAACCAACCAGACGACCCGGAAAGCCTCACAGAGCTGGTGGCCAGAATCGGGACCATACCCGGGATAAAGATCGGGTGTCGGTTGGGGATCTGATGGCCGCGGTGGGCGAACGTTCTTTTGGCCCACTGGTGCTGCTGGCCGGTTTAATCACGGTGGCGCCGCTTATTGGCGACATTCCCGGCGCGCCCACCTTGCTGGGCCTGCTGGTCCTACTCACCCTGGGCCAGTTGCTGTGCCAGCGTCGCTCGGTTTGGATTCCCTCCCGTTTATCGAACCGCCGTATTTCCAAACAGAAACTGTTTAAAGGCCTGCAATGGACGGACAAACCTGTCACCATTTGATACAAAGCTGATAACGAATGGCTGCGTATAAAGCTGCTACTATTGCTACATAACCTTTTGATCGCTGGCACCTTGTTTGTGGTCGTCAGCGCATGAATCAATACTGTGAGCTCCGGCAAGGAGCTTTTATCTTTTTTGCAAGGATCGGTTTATGTCCAGCAAAGCGAAGCAGTCCCAGAAACTCCTGCTGTTCCGCCTGTTCGGCTCGCGGCTGTTTGGCATCGGCACTTTGAAAATCCGGGAAATACTCCCATTTCAGCGGTTAACCAAATTGCCCCACAGCCACCACGCTGTGATCGGAACCGCGACCTTCCGGGGCTCGGCCGTGCCGGTCATCGATATGTCTGCGGCCGTGGGCTACCCGGCGCTTACCCGCGAGGAGCAGGAAAAAGCTTCCATCATTGTCACCGACATACAGCGCCAGGAAATCGGTTTTCTGGTGCGCAGTGTTCAGCAGATCATCGAGACAGACTGGAAAAGCGTGATGCCGCCGCCCAAGGCTCTGGGCACCAACGCCTTTATTACCGGCTTGCTGGATTTGGATGGCGACATTATCCAGCTACTGGATGTGGAGTTGCTGTTGGCCAAGGTGTATCCGGAATCCCTGGATGCCCAGGACGTAGTGCTGTCAGATCTTCAGAGCGAAACACTCAAGTCTCTGAATATTCTGCTGGTAGACGATTCTCAGGTGGCCCGTAAACAGCTGAGCGATGTGCTGGACAGCAAAGGCATCAGCTACCACGTCACCACCAATGGCGATGAAGCTCTTCAGGTGATGCTCAGAGAGCACGAGCTGGGGCACCCGATCGAGATTCTGGTAAGCGACATCGAAATGCCGGGGCTGGATGGCTACGAGCTGACCTTCGATGTCCGGGATAACGCCAGCCTCAAGCAACCCTACATTATCCTGCATACCTCACTGAACAGTGAGATGAGCCTGAGCTACGCCAATCAGGTCGGGGCCAACGAGGCCCTGACCAAGTTTGACGCGGATGAACTGTTACAGGCCATGCTGCGCGGAGCTGCCCAGGCCGGCTAAAGCCGGCAGGTGAGCTCCGCCAGCTCTTCATCAAAGACTCGCCGGTTCTCGCTGTAGTCCACCGGCACATCCACCAGGTGAACACCCCCAGCCTCCAGTGCACGCTCGAGGGTCGGGCGCAATTCTTCGGTACGGTTAACCCTGTGGCCAACGGCACCGTAGGAGTCCGCGTATTTCACGAAATCCGGGTTGCGGTAATCCAGCCCGAAATCTTCGTAGCCGTCCTGCCCCTGCTTCCATTTGATCATGCCGTACGCGCTGTCGTTGATGATCAGCACGACCAGGTTCAGCCCAAGGCGAACAGCCGTCTCCAGCTCCTGGCTGTTCATCATGAAGCCGCCATCGCCGCAGATCGACATAACCTTCAGCTCCGGATAAAGCATGGCCGCCATCATGCCGCTGGGCAGGCCCGCGCCCATGGAGGCCAGAGAATTGTCCAGTAGCACGGTGTTGTTGTCGTAAGCCGGGTAGTTGCGGGCAAACCAGAGTTTGTACATGCCGTTATCCAGCGCAATGATGCCATCATCCGGCATCACCGATCGGACATCGTGGACAATGCGCTGGGGAATCACCGGAAAACGGTCATCAGTGGCCCGCTCCTGAAGATGTTTGTCGACCGCCTGCTTCACTTCCATCAGGCCGGTGAAATCGTGGTTGGCACATTGTCCGCAGTGCTCGGCCATGTACTCCACACTGTTGGCAATGTCACCCACCACCTCATGCTGCGGAAAATACACCGGGTCGACATCGGCCCCGCTGAAATTCACATGGATGACTTTTTTACCGCCCGGAGTCATAAAGAACGGCGGCTTCTCCACCACATCGTGGCCAACGTTGATCACCAGATCCGCCCGGTCAATGGCGCAGTGAACAAAATCGCCGGCGGACAGGGCCGCATTGCCCATGTAACGGGGGTGACGCTCATCAATCACACCCTTGCCCATCTGAGTGGTGAAGAACGGAATGCCCGTCACATCCACCAGATGCAGCAAGGCTTTGGATACCCGTTTACGGTTGGCGCCGGCACCAATCATGATCAGTGGATGATGAGCCCTGCGCAACATGTCGCAGGCCATATCCAGGCTCTTTTCGCTGGCCGTTGGCCGGCGGGCATCACTGGGATTAAAGATATGAATGCCCGCTTCGGCGGATTCCTCGGCGATGTCCTCAGGTAACTCCAGGTGCACCGCACCGGGGCGTTCTTCCGAGGCAAGGCGAAAGGCTTCACGAACCTTGGCGGGGATGGTGTTAGCGTTACTGATCTGGCGGGTGTATTTGGTGAGCGGCCGCATCAGATCCACCACATCCAGAATCTGAAACAGCCCCTGTTTGGAGGACTTGATGGGCTTCTGCCCGGAGATCATCATCATGGGCATGCCGCCCAGCTGGGCGTAGGCCGCGGCCGTCACCAGATTGGTGGCACCGGGCCCGAGCGTGGACAGGCAAACTCCCACCTGGCCAGTCAGTCGCCCATAGGTCGCTGCCATAAAGCCGGCGGCCTGTTCGTGCCGGTTCAACACCAGGCGGATACTGGAATTGCGTAACGCTTCCAGGAAGGCGAGATTCTCTTCGCCGGGCACGGCGAAAATGTATTTTACGCCTTCATTCTCAAGTGCCCGGATAAATACTTCGGCGCCGTTAAGCGCCTGACGATGATCATTGGCCATAACTGTCCTCTTGATCTGAGAATTCTCAAATCAAGAGGATAGCATTACCTGAGCTTGAGCGTTGACAGGGTCCGTTCACGAACGCTGTTGAGCAGTTCTTCGTTATCGACCAGAGACTGGCCATAAGATGGCACCAGCTCCTTCATGCGGGACTGCCACTGCTCGCTCTTGATCTTCTCCGGGAAGCAGCGTTCAAGCACATTGATCATGGCGTTAGCCGCAGTAGAGGCCCCGGGAGAGGCACCCAGCAAGGCGGCGAGGGTGCCGTCTTTGGCTGCGACAATCTCGGTGCCGAACTCAAGCTTGCCGCCACCCTCTTCGGTCTGCTTGATAATCTGCACCCGCTGGCCAGCCATCTGCAACTTCCAGTCATCTTCGCGGGCATCCGGGAAGAAGTTGCGCAGGGAATTCACGCGGTCTGCATGAGACTGGAACACTTCGCCGATCAGATAACGGGTGAGGTCCATATTGCTCTTGCTGACTGACAGCATCGGGCGCAGGTTGGTCGCGCGCACCGAACCAATCAGATCGAAGATGGAGCCCTGCTTCAGGAAGCGGGTGGTGAAGCCAGCAAATGGCCCGAACAGCAGGGCGGGTTCGCCATTGATGATGCGGGTATCCAGGTGCGGGACAGACATCGGCGGCGCGCCAATCGGTGCCTTACCGTACACTTTGGAATGGTGCTCCTTGACGATGTCCGGCTTCTGGCACACCAGCCACTGGCCGCTGACCGGGAAGCCACCGTAACCGCGGGCCTCATCAATGCCAGACTTCTGCAGCAACGGCAGCGCGCCACCACCGGCACCAAGGAACACGAAACCGGCTTCCAGCTTGGTCAGTTCGCCTGTCTTCTGGTTTTTCACCCGCAGTTTCCAGCGGCCATTGTCGCGCTGATCAATGTAGTGCACCGGGCTGCTGAGCATCAGCTCAAAGTTGGGCTGGGTTTCCAGCCACTTCACCATGCTTCGGGTCAGTGAACCGAAATCCACGTCGGAACCATGTTTGATTCGGGTCGCGGCCACACGCTGCATAGGATCACGGTGGCGAACCACCAGCGGCATCCACTCTTCGAGATCCTCCGGGCTTTCCGTGTATTCCATTTCCTGGAACAGGTGGTGCCCGCTCAGACGCTCGTAACGGCGCTTTAGAAACGCCACGTCTTTCTCGCCCCAGACGAAACTCTGGTGCGGCGTACGATTAATGAAAGAAGTCGGCTCCGGCAGGATGCCCTGCTCAACCAGGTAAGACCAGAACTGCAACGACACCTCGAACTGGGCATTGATTTTCAACGCCCGCTCAATCTCGACATCGCCATCATCGGTTTCGGGGGTGTAGTTCAGCTCGCAGTAGCCGGCATGCCCGGTACCTGCATTGTTCCATCCGTCGGTGCTCTCATGGGCAACGTGGTCAAGACGTTCCACCATGACGATGTCCAGGGACGGATCCAGCTGCCTGAGCATCATGCCGAGGGTCGCGCTCATGACGCCCCCACCGACCAGCACTACATCTGCCTGTCTAACGGCCATTGGTTTTCACCCTAGCTTAGTGTTGAAGCCTGCTGCCACTCCACGATCAGCAAAGTGGCCTGTCGGAAGCCGGCCTGGCGCGAGGTAGACGGCGCTGCCGTGAGCTTCCGGTCTGAAATTGCGCGCAATTATCCCGATTTTCGCCGAAAGAATAAATTGCGATTATCAATTGATGCGTGTCGGTTGTGGGCATGGCTGGCACCAGCGGTGCGATTTCCGGTGTGCTGGCACATTGCCCGTCATCTTATCGTTTTGCCGGGATTATCTCGTGTTTTGTTAACAATATCAGCGCCACTTTAGTCTGATACCCCGGAGTCCAACCATTGGATCATCCGTATTTACCTGCAAAGGCGCGCATCTGAGTGCTGACCACTCGCCCCTTAATACGGTATCTTGTGCGCCAAACACTCAGCTCCGGGCCTTGGGCCGGGGTTTCTGACGTTAATCTGCTTGAGGTTTCTCTATGTTGATGGCCATCGGTGCCGTTATTGCCGGCCTGATCCTGCTGGTCTGGAGTGCGGACAAATTTGTGGAAGGAGCCGCCGCCACCGCGAAACACCTGGGCATGCCTACGCTACTGATCGGCATGGTCATTATCGGCTTCGGCACATCTGCTCCGGAACTTGCGGTCTCTGCCATGGCTGCGTCTGACGGCAACCCCGGCCTGGCTCTCGGAAACGGGTACGGCTCCAATATCACCAACATCGCCCTGATTGTTGGCCTGACCGCCATCATCGCGCCGATCGCCGTGCACTCACAGGTCATCCGCAAAGAACTGCCACTACTGGTCGTACTCACTCTGATTGCCGGTGCGCAACTGATCGACGGAGAGCTGAGCCGACTGGATGGCTGGGTGCTTCTGGGCGTTTTTGCTGCTGTGATGGGTTGGTCTATCTATCAGGGTATACGCGGAAAAGGTGACCCGCTCGGAGGGGATGCCGAGTCCGAAATCGTTGCCCACCCAATGCCACTGAAAACCGCCGTTATCTGGCTGGTGATCGGGCTGATTCTGCTGATTGTCAGTTCACGGCTGCTGGTTTGGGGCGCGGTCGCCATTGCCCAGAGTCTGGGTGTGAGTGATCTGATCATCGGCCTGACTATTGTCGCTATCGGCACATCACTGCCGGAACTGGCTTCGGCCATTGCCGCCGTCAAAAAGAACGAACACGACCTAATCCTGGGCAACATCCTGGGCTCAGGCATCTTCAACACCCTGGCCGTGGTGGGGCTCGCCGCAGCGATTCAACCGTTGTCGGTAGACCCTGAGGTGCTGTACCGGGACTGGACGTTAATGCTGGGCCTGACTCTGGCGCTGCTGGTCATGGGCTTCGGCCTGACCGGTTGGCGCAAGCTCGTATCGAGGGTTGACGGTGCCCTGCTGCTGGCCGTTTACATCGGTTACACCGGCTATTTGTTCTCCACCGTGGTCTCTGCCGCCTGAGCATCGCCGGCGGGGCAGTTTATTCTGCCTCGCCGTCGCCCAGTAATTCCTCCAGGTTCTTACGCACGCCCGCCATAATCTCCGCGATGTCGTCCTTGCTTTTTCCTGCCGTGTCGATGGGAGTGCCCACGCGCACGTCCACCGGCTGCCCCAGGTTAATTTGCCAGGTGCGCGCGGGCAGCACCCGATGAATCCCCCGAATCGCCACCGGCACAATCACAGCCTGGGTATCCAGAGCCAGGTGAAAGCAGCCTTTCTTGAACGGTAACAGCTGACCATCCGGAGAACGGGTGCCTTCCGGGGCTGCCCACAACACAATGCCACTTTCCATCATCTGACGGGCTTTCTCCAGATCCTTCACCGCCCGGTTGCGCCGGGAACGGTCAATAGACGGAAACTCGGCGGCTCTCATGGCCTGCCCCAGCAGGGGAATGCTGAACAGCTCTTTCTTGGCGAGCATGCGGATTGAACCTGGCAGTGACACAAAACTGACCGGTATGTCGTAGTGGCTGGCATGGGTGCTCATGATGATGTAGCGCCGGCCATCGTTGAAGTCCGGCACTTCTCCGCGAACAACCAGGCTGGCCCGAACCAGCCGCAACAACGCCGCCGACCATTCCCGGCAATATTTGTCGACAATCGGCCGGTTCAGGCGTCCGAACAGGGCCCGCAACAGGACCAAGAGCGAGTACAGCGCTGTCAGCCCCACGGAGCCAATCACGACGCCGGCACGTCGGAGCAGGGTAGCCGACTCGGTAAGCGGGCTCAGATTCAGTCGCTTCATTTTGAATACCTCAGGAACATTCCGGCCGGCGCCTGCAGGGGCCGGACAATAGCGGCGGATTATACCGGCTCCCGGACCCACTGAATAACACCTGAATATTTGATCAATTATTAACCAGGATCTATACGTAATAAGGTTATACATACGCAAACCGAACCGCGTATTCGCCCGTCCGCAAACAAGACCAAAGACTGGAGACGGAACATGAAAACCGAAACAACCCTGGAGCGGGGCCCTAACGACCCGGGCCTTGCCAACCCTTCCCGGCGCAGCATTCTGATCGGCAGCGCCGGCGCCATGGCGGCAGTCAGCTTGCTGGGATTCAGCCGGCTCAGCGCCGCGGAAGAACCAAAATCGCTACCGGATTATGCCGCCTGGAAAGAACGCAGCGCGCTGATTATCCACAGCACCAACACCATGGAAACCCAGCGCGGCGCCATCGGCAACGGCGTCATCACCGCCAGCGACCGACTGTTTGTGCGCAACAACCTGCCGGCTCCGCCCGCAAGCGTTACCGACAACCCGGATGCCTGGGAAGTCCGTGTCGAAGGCGTGAAGAATCCGAGAACCCTGACCGTGGGTGAGCTGAAATCCATGGGCGTGACCACCGTTGCCTCGGTACTTCAGTGCTCCGGCAACGGTCGGGCGTTCTTCCCTCACGGAGCCAGCGGTACCCAGTGGTCCGTAGGCGCTGCCGGATGCGTCATGTGGACGGGAGTACCCCTGCGTGATGTGGTCGACGCGCTCGGCGGAGCTGTGGACGGTGTACGTTACATCACCGGAACCGGCGGTGAGAGTCTGCCCGATGGAGTCGACCCAAAATCCATCATGGTTGAGCGCTCAATTCCCACCCGCGCCCTGGACAGCGCCCTGCTCGCCTGGGCGATGAACGACGAGCCTCTGCCACACACCCACGGGGGACCACTGCGGCTGGTGGTGCCCGGTTACTACGGTGTGAATAACGTTAAATACGTGAAACAGATTGCCCTTACCGAAAATCAGACTGACGCCAAGATCCAGGCCTCGGGTTATCGGGTGCGGGATGTGGGCATGAAGGGCTCACCAGACCAGCCCTCCATGTGGGAGATGAACGTTAAATCCTGGGTCACTTCACCACTGGAGTCCGGCCGGAAGGGACGCAACATGATCTACGGTGTGGCCTTCGGCGGTACGGTCGCGCTGGATAAGGTGGAAGTATCGACCGACGGCGGCAAAAACTGGAAACCGGCGCGGTTCCTGGGGCCGGATCTGGGGCCTTTTGCCTGGCGTCCTTTTGTGATGGCTGTCGATTTCGGCCCTGGCGAGCACCGAATTGTCAGCAAGGCCACCGATGTGGAGGGTAACAGCCAGCCCGAAGGGCGGATAGATAACGAGCGTGGCTACGGCCACAACGGATGGAGTGACCATGGCGTAACGGTCACCGTGGGTTGATCCTCAGTGGGCGGAGCCGGAGATAGCGCTGCCCGCTGATTCCAGATGTAGAAGACCATGAAGAGACAGCCTCAGACACTGATGGCCGCCAGCCTGACCCTGGCCTTACAAACCGCCCATGCCGACAACGAATCGGGAAGGGCGATTTTCACGGAAGTGGCGCAACCGTCCTGCACCATTTGCCACACGCTGGCCGATGCCGGCGCCTCCGGGTCTATCGGCCCCAACCTGGATGAGCTGCGCCCGAACCGGGATCAGGTAATCCGGGCCGTGACCAGTGGCGTTGGCGTTATGCCCGCCTTTGAGGAATCCCTCACCGAAAGCCAGATTCAGGCGGTAGCAGACTATGTGGTGTCCGTCACCAGCGCCAAGTAGCAGGACCCTATTCCGTTTCGCGGAAGTCCATGGCAATGGAGTTCAGACAATAACGCTGCCCGGTAGGTGGCGGCCCATCAGGGAACACGTGGCCCAGGTGACTGTCGCAACGGGGGCAACGAATTTCGATACGGGTCATTCCAAGACTGGAGTCCTCCAGGTATCGGATATGCTCCGGGTCGAAGGGCTGGAAAAAACTTGGCCAACCAGTGCCGGAATCAAACTTGGAATCGGAGCTGAACAGCGGCAGATCACACAACCGGCAGTGATAGGTGCCGGACGTTTTGTTATCCAGCAACGTGCCACAGAAGGGACGCTCGGTGCCGTGATCGAGCAGCACCCGGCGTTCTTCCTCAGAAAGATGCTCAGCCCGGGCTTCCACTTCTGCCCGGGTTAACGGTGTCAGGTCATAGCCTGCTGCAGATACAGACATCGGTGCCTCCTCAAGCCTGGTCCGGGTCGTCTTTGCTGAATTCGGGCTTCAGCTGTTCGGGCCAGGTGTTGGCCAGCTTTTCCATTTTTGGTGCCGCTACCGCCATGATGTACGGTTGCCAGGGATTACGGGCGGCAAAGTTCTGGTGGTGCTCCTCGGCCGGATAAAAGGCTTCCAGGGGTTCCAGGGTCGTCACGATGCGATCCGGATACACGCCGGCGGCATCCAGCTGGCGGATATACGCCTCGGCTACATCGTGCTGCTCTGGGGTCTCATAGAATATCGCGGAGCGATACTGGCTGCCGACATCGTTACCCTGTCGGTTGAGCTGGGTGGGATCATGGGCCACCGAGAAGAACAGCTTCAGCAGTTGGCCGAAGCTGACCCGTGCCGGATCATAATGCACCTCGATGACTTCGGCGTGCCCGGTTTTCCCGGTACAGACCGCCTCGTAATTCGCGGTACTGGCTTCACCGCCGGCATAACCAGAGGTCACACGTTGAACACCGTCAACCGCCAGAAAGACCGCTTCCACACACCAGAAACAGCCCCCCGCCAACACCAGCCGGGACTCACCGGCCGCTTCAGGCAGATCCTGTTCAGGGTCCGGGAAACGACTCCTGGGAACACTCAGGCCGGGCAGATTACATGCATCGGTCATGGGCCACTCCGTACACTATACATCGTCGAATGATCACTGATTGTGGCGTCTCAATACTGAAAAGCCAAATCAGCACCTGTAATTTGCACTACCCAGGGCAACAACCATAATTAAGACAGGAACCACTGATAAGGTTCCGCTCGGCATCAGGGATAACAGCATGACCGCAAGGGTTCGCGTATCGGAAGATCAGGACGAGCTGCTCCACTACCGCCTGAGCCTGAGGCTCGGGCCCGTCCATGCCCGTCAACGCCTCGGCATTGAGCGGGAAACCGAAGCCCGGGTGTTCGGGCGGGACAAGCGCTCGTTCCATCTGGAGAACCTGACCAACGCTCCGAAACTGATTCGCTTCTGCCTGAAGGCCGTGGGCCTGCTACGCCGGGCTCAGGCCAACAGTTTGAAACTGACCACCGAGCACAACACCTTCGTGTTGCCCGATCTCCCATCGGCCTTCGAAGGCTTCCGCATCCTTCACCTGACCGACCTGCATGTCGATATGGACGAAGCCAACCTGCAGGCAGTTATACGGCAAATCGCCCCGCTGGATTACGATCTGTGCGTTCTGACCGGCGATTACCGCCAACGCACCTGGGGCCCTGTAGACGATGCTCTGGACGGTATGGACAGACTGCGCCAGGCCGTTCACGGCGACGCCTATGCCGTGCTGGGCAACCACGACAGTGTACGAATGGTGCCGACTCTTGAAGACATGGGCTATCGCCTGCTGATGAATGAAATGGTGCCGCTGGAACGGGGCGACAGTCGCCTGTACCTGGCCGGCGTGGACGATGCCCACTACTACAAGGTTCACAACCTGCACCGGGCCGGCGACGATATACCCGCAGGGGGAATCAGCCTGTTGCTCAGTCATACGCCGGAAATCTGGCGGGAAGCCGCCCATGCCGGTTACGACCTGTTCCTCTGCGGCCACACCCACGGTGGGCAACTCTGTTTGCCCGGCGGCATCCCGCTGACGCTGGACTCCGATTGCCCGAGACGCCTTGGCCGCGGGCTCTGGCAGGTAAACGGCATGCAAGGCTACACCTCACCGGGAGCCGGCACTTCGGTCCTGAATGTGCGTCTGAACTGCCCTCCGGAAGTGACCATTCACACCCTCACTCGCGGGCCCTGAGTTCAGTGTGGCTGTTTACGTATACCGAGGCGGTAAAACAGCGGAGAGAACAACATATTGGACAATGCGAACAGAAGGGCAACGGCGACCGCCTCCCACAGTGGCAGCGGCAGCCAGTACCAGGCCATCACCATAGGTAACAGCGCCTCGGGCAGCTGATCCAACCAGACCGCCCTGGCGCTGGAAGCCAATCCCATACGGCGCTTGGTGAAACTGCTGAGCATATCGCCCCACAGCGACAGGAAAGCAAACAGCGCTCCGAACAACCAGCCCAGACCCACCCACAGGGCGAACAGCGCGCAGGTCAGAACGCCGGAAACCAGCCCACGCCAGGTTTTGCTGGGCCCCAGCAGCGGTCGGCCATCGCGCCACAGCCGGCCACCATCGAGGGGCCAACTGCCATGCTGATGAAACAACCGCGCCACAACCACCGGAGACCCGTTGGCCAGCACCAGCATGACAAACAACTCAAGCGACAACAGCACTCTGCTTTCCCCTGTTAACAGCCGGCCAGATCAGGTCAGTCCTCCTCGGGTCAGCTTGAGCGGGTCCATCAGTTCCTCAAGCCGTTTGCGGCTCAATCCGCTCCGCTCCTCGGCAACGTCGATAACCGGGCGCCCGCTACGGTATGCCTCTTTGGCAATATCCGCGGCCAGCGCGTAGCCGATTTCAGGGTTCAATGCCGTCACCAGAACCGGGTTTCGCCCCACCCCCGCGTTCAGGTTTTCGGTATTAACGGTGAACCCTTGCAGGGCCTTGTCCGCCAGCAGGTTCGAGGCATTGGCCAGCAACCCGCACATATCCAGCAGATTTGCGCCCACCAGTGGCAGCATTACATTCAACTGGAAGTTGCCGGACTGGCCCGCCATGGCGACAGCCGCATCCAGCCCGGTCACCTGGGCACTCACCATCGCCACCGATTCCGGTATCACCGGATTCACCTTACCAGGCATGATGCTGCTGCCCGGCTGCAAGGCCGGCAGGCTGATTTCCGCCAGACCATGGATCGGCCCACTATTCATCCAGCGCAGGTCATTGGCGATCTTGGTGAACACCACGGCCACACCACGGAACTGGGCAGACAGTGCCACAGGCGCATCAACCGCACTCTGCCCCAGAAACTTGTGCTCCAGCGACCGGAACGGATAGCCCGTATTCTGCTTCAGAAACTTCACAAACTGGCCAGCAAACTCCGACGCCGCATTCACCCCGGTACCCACGGCAGTACCGCCCTGGGGTAATGCCGCCAGGTCCTCCATGGCCCGTTCAAGACGCAGCTCGGTCGCCGCGACCTGCTCCCGCCAGGTTCTGAGCTCCTGGCCAAGTGTCACCGGCATGGCATCCATCAGATGGGTGCGCCCGGTCTTCACCTGCCCGGACAGTTCAGCCTCCCGGCCGTAGATCACTCCCCGGAGATGCGACAGCGCCGGCAGCAGCCGGCTTTTCACTGCCAGCACAGCGCTGACATGGATCGCAGTCGGGATCACGTCGTTGGAACTCTGGCTCATGTTGACGTGATCATTGGGATTAACCTCCACGCCCTGCTCGCCCGCCAGAGCCGCGATCACCTCGTTCACGTTCATGTTGGTGCTGGTGCCGGAGCCGGTCTGGTAACGGTCCACCGGAAACTGATCCGCATGTTCCCCTTTCAGCAACCGGTCGCAGGCGTCACAAATGGCATCACGCAGCTCCGGCTCCAGCAAGCCCAGTGACGCGTTGGCCTGGGCCGCCGCACGTTTAACCTGAACCACAGAGGCAATGAATTCGGGCGGCATCGGCTGCCCGCTGACCGGAAAATTGTCCACCGCACGCTGGGTCTGCGCGCCCCAGAGCGCACTGTCCGGTACCCGGACCTCACCCAGGCTGTCTTTTTCAGTTCTGAACTCGGTCATCACATCCTCCTTACGTCACGCTCGATAGCTTCCCACAGCGGCCCTCAGGTGCCGTTACCATGGGATTTCAGGCGGACATGGTCGCAGATACCGGTCACCTGCTCAAAATTCAGAATCAGTGTGTGCACGGTATTGGTGTAGGTGTCGTGCAGGTGAAACTTGAAGCGGCTCTGCTTCTCGCCCTGCAGAAAGGCATCGTACTCGCGCACCAGCTCTCGTACATCACCGCCGGAGTCCTGGCTCCAAGTGGCATTGAACGGACCCAGCACGGCGCCACCGGCAAGGCAGATGGTGACTTCGTGGTTAGTGAGATGGCCGTCTTGAGTGGTCATGACATTTCCCTCCTGAAAGCACTCAGCGATAAGTGTAGTCGCTCTCAGGCACCGGGCTCTGGCAATTGCCAAAGTCATCACAGAAACAAACATTTCCGGCAACCCATCCTGCATTTGTAGGATTTTCTTACAAAACGACGAATGCCACCCTGATAACCTGTCCAGCCGATTCGATATCAAGGAACGACCGGTAAACATGGGGCACTTCCACTCACCTGCGGTTTTACTGCGCTACCATAGCGAAGAGGCAAAGCAGACGTTCGAGGCCTTGTTCGCGCAGGACTTCTCGATACACGCCTTTAGCTCGGATGAGGCAGTGCTTGAGCACATAGTGGCCGCTGAAGCACCGCCCGCAGCGCTGGTGATAGCCGGATGCGAAACCTCAACCGCCATTAACTCCGCTCTGCTGGCCAAGGCCAGAACACAATATCCCACCGTGCTCCGGGTGTTGATAACCGAGCGCGTTATCCTGAGCGAACTGGTGGCGCTGCTGGACACCCAGGTAATCGATCGTTGCTTCGAGCAGCCCCTGGACCCAGACCTCATACGCTCACACCTTTTGACAGCGGCCCTGACAAGCCCGGAGCTGTCCGGCCAGACCAAACACCAGCCATCGCTGCCGAACACCGAGGGGCAGCGCCCCGTTGTGCTCATTGTCGATGACGAACCTGCCGCCACGAAATATCTGATCCGTCAACTCGAACACCTGCAGGATGAGTTCTCCCTGCTTTCCGCAGACACTGCGGAAGCGGCACTGGAACATCTGCGAACGCCAGGCGCGCCGATTGCAGTGGTGATGACGGACCAGCGGATGCCGGGCATGCAGGGCAAAGAGCTGCTGGATGAGTTGCGTCAGTCTCATCCGGCCGTTGTCCGGATTCTGACTTCCGCCTGGGGCGAGGTGGACGTTGCCCTCAATGCCGTGAACGAAGGCCGTATCTTTCGTTACCAGAAAAAACCCTGGCAAGCACAAACCTTGCTGCCACTGTTCCGGGAAGCCATCGCTCGCCACAGTGAGCTAGCGTCGGCTCTGGACAACACCCGCTGCGAAACCCGGAAACGCTTTGCCGAGCTGCGCCTGCAACGCCACGGCAGGCTCCTCGATCATCTGAGACCGATCCTGAGTTCACAGGTTCCAGATACCACACTGAACGCTTTTCTGGATACCGTGGCCAGCATTGACCACCTGCCTGCGGCGAAAGCACACCTCAGGGCCAGCCAGGACATGCATCTGGAACAGGAGCTTGTCCGGCGGTTCTGCGACCGTGTGCGGCAGGAACTCAGTCGGCTGGAAAACATCGTCCCGGCAGGCCCCGGGCAGAGCCGGATGACGTCACTATTCAGCGGGACCCCGCCCCAGGAACGGGCCACATCGTCTCCACCCTGCTCGCCGGCAGAATTACTGGGGCAAGCCCTCAACACCCTGCTTGTCAGCTCCGGTCTTGACTGGAGCCACCTGGTGCTAACCGAAAGTCGCGATCAGCTTCACGTAGCCCCGGAACAACCGCTACGCATCTACAGCCATCTACTGGCTCCGCTCACGCGGCTCTCCGATCCGCTTCTTGAACAACAGGCAGCACTTCTGATGCTGTTCGTCACCACCAGCCTGCTGGGCGGGGACGTCAGTGCTGAGGCAGATGGCCAGTGCCTGCATCTGGCCATTACCCTGCCGGTACTCCCGGGATCGGGTAACTGACCGTGAACCCTCAGCGCAGACTCCGGCTGTTCGCGACCGTCAGCCACCGTCTTTTCCGCGACGGTTTGCTATTCCAGATTCTTCATAACGAAGACATTGAGTTAGTAGGCGAATCCGAGACCGGCGTTGAGACGCTGCAACGCCTGGCTGCTGTCAGACCCGGCGTGCTATTGATTGAAGAGAATCTGAAAGACAATGATGGACTCACCATTGCTGAAAATGCCCTCAGCCTGCACCCGGCGCTCTCGGTGCTGCTGATCTCCGACACTCCGGTCAACAGCTCGCGCATGGCGATTTACCTGGAATCAGGAATCAAGGCGGTGGTCTCGAAACAGCAGTCGATCCAGGAACTGATCAAAACCCTGTTCTACATTCGCAGCGGCCAGGTATACCTTGGCAACTGGCAATCAACACGCGACCGGGCTGATGACGCTCTTACCGCTTACCAGGCGTTGTCCGGCCGCGAACGGGAGGTGGCGAGACTGATGTCACAGCGGGTCGCGGTTCGAGATATCGCTGAGGAGCTGGGGGTGTCCTGTAAAACGGTGCATTCCTACAAGGACCGGATCTTCGTCAAGCTGGGCTTCGAACGCTTGCCGGAGCTGATTCTGTTTATGCAAAGACATCACCAAAGGGCGTTACCATGAACCTGCTCTCCGGTATTGAGCAGATCAAACAGCTGCCTGTTGATCGGCAACGGCGGTTCGAACGTTTTTCGCGCACCCAGTACCGGTACCGCGTGCTGCCGCTGTTCGCCGATGTCTACCTGATCATCGCGTTTATCGGCACCCTGCTATTCCTGGCCGGGCAGCTCACGCACTCAGTGGAGCCCCCGGTGTTTGCCGGTTACCTGCTCTACACCGGAGTGCTGACAGCGCTTATTCTGGCTCATCGCTTCACCCGGTTGCGGCGAGCGGCACCGCTGGTTGTCTATCTCGTATTCATCAACATGGCGACATTCAGCTACCTCGGCTATATCGGTGCCGGCGCCGCCATCGCGCCTGTGGTGGGGCTGTTCTTTTTTATCAGCTCGGTCGGCATCATCACCCTGTCGCTGAAGCACACCAGCATCATTTTGGCGGCCAACCTGATCCTTCTGGTGCTGGCCACCGCCGTCACGGTCCCGACCGATCAGGTTGTCACCGTGCTTATCGGCGTAATCACCAACTGGCTGATTCTGATGTGCCTGGTGGTTTCGCCGTTATCGGCGTGGTTTTTCTCCCAGTTCCTGCGCAACCTGCTGGCCCTGCAGTTTCTGCTCAGAGATCGAAACCGGCAACTTTCCCGCGCCTTGCAGACACTGGAGGCCACCGAGGACAAACTGGCCCAGGAGCAGAAACACCAGGCCCTGAGCCACATGGCCAAGGGTCTGCTGCACGAGATTACCAATCCGCTCAATTGCGCCATACAGGCGGTAGACTTTTCCGCGGCGATCAACCGGAATCCGGACGTAGCCGAGGCGCTGGACGATGCGGCAAGCCATCAACACCGGATTGCAGAGATCGTCTCGGATCTGATCGAATTCTCCCGCCCGGCGCCGGATCATGGCCCGGAGGCTGTAAATCTCGACAAGCTGGTGCAAACGGCGCTGCGATTTTGCCGGCACCAGTTGCAGGGCACCGCAGTCACCACCCAGATCCCCGCTGGCCTCTCGGTCGCCTGTTTTCCGTCACCGCTGATTCAGGTGTTCGTCAACCTCCTGATGAATGCATCGTCAGCCATCCGTGCTGCTAGCCCTGCACGACCGCAAATCCGGATTACCGCTGCCTCCACCGCAGCCGTGACCAGCATTACCGTCCGGGATAATGGCAAAGGCATCGACTCCAGTAACCTGCAGCGACTGACTGACCCGTTTTTCTCCACCAGCGAGACGCCGGATAACCTGGGGCTGGGGTTGAGTATCTGCCACACCATCATGCGGCATCATCGTGGCACCATGAAAATTGCCAGCGAACCCGGGCAATGGACCGAGGTGATACTGGAACTACCCCGGCATATCGATGGGCCCGACAAAAGCACTCGCCCTTCCAGCTAAAACCGGTAAACCAGCCGCAGGGTCGCGGCATTACCCCCGGGATCCGGCGACAGACGATTACCGCTGATCTCCGGCATCAGGTAATTCAAGCGAAGCTGAATGTCTTTACCCAGATAGTAATTCAGGCCCACGGTGGTGACGCTGGCTTCCGCCCCGATGCTTCGATCCCTCAGATCAACGGCACTGTAACGCGCCACCAGTTCCAAGGCGCCGCCGTTACTCTTTGGTTTGATGCGTTTGAACTCACCCCGCTCGTAGGGGCGCTGGTCGTCGGTCAACAGCAGGCCGGCCTGGACATAGCCCCCGGTAAACCGCCACCATTCTCCGCCTTTACGACGCACCTCCTGAGCCATGACTTCTGCTGTCACGGTCAACCGATGAAACTGCCAACCGGCCTCCACGCCCGCAAGCCTGCTTTCACGGGCCTCAAAGCGGGGACTGCGAACCACGTTGTCAGCGCTGAACACCTCGGCCTCATCCTTGATCTGGAATTCCTCCTCACGATGCTGGCGCCAGGATGCTGCTGCACCGAGATGGAGTACCTGATCCTCCGAGCGGACGGGAGCACGGGAGACCCTGGCAGTTACAGCGCTGCCGTCTTCCGGTTTACGCTCATCGCTGAATAACCCCAGCGCCCAGGTTGAGGATTTCCGGTACTGCCCCACCATAACCCCCAGTGAACGGCCCGGCGCAAAAGCCGAGGTAGCCATTGAGCGCTCCCCCGTACTGAGACTTGAGTAGCTGGTCAGCCGTTCCATACCGAACGGCTCCTTGAACTGGCCCAGCCGGACGGCAAGGCGATCAGGGCCGTTGTACTGAACATAGGCATCGCCCAACTCTGCGTCTCTGTTGTCGCCTTCAATCTCGTAGCCGCCGTCAATCTCGGCCTCCCAGGCGTCGCCCCACGCCAGTTCAACCTGGAGCTTGGCGTTGCGCAACACGCCACGCGTCGTGGATTCTTCTCCGTCCTCATCATGGAACGCGCCGTAGTGGTCGACACCCGCCGCGATGTAACCACTCACCTCCGCCAGAGCCCCCCCGTCGCCATCGCTCGCCAGGGCGTCTGAACCAATCATCGGCAGCAGCGCAAAGGCCAGCAGTTTGCCCGCTTGCTCATTCATGTCCCGCCTCCAGGTGATAGTGCATTCGAAGCATAGCGGTGTCTCTCAGGTAGCTGACAGACACCACATCAACCCGGAACACGTCCAGCCCGGTGCGTTCCCTGAGATCGGCAATCAAGGCTGCCTGTTGTTGCCGGTGCACGTTCTCGATCTTTTCGTATTCCACCTCCTTCTCACCGTGTCGCGGTAACAGGATGCGGGTTTCGAGCACAACCGCCAGGGCGATGACCAGGCCATTCAGCATGATCAACTCCAGGTGGTGCATGGTCCCGACTGCGGCCAGCAGGGCCATGGCGATCACCAGGAACAGGTAGGTCATCTCCTTGATACCCAGGGCTTCGGTGCGATAACGCAGCATGGAAAACACGGCAAACAGGCCAAAGGCAAAGCCCATCGTAACCGTCACCGAATGCAGCAGCGCCGTCACCAGAAACACGCCAACGCCGAAGAGAATGAAAGAGGCGGCATTCTCCCGGTGACGGGAATAGCGGTAATAACAGCGAATCAATACGAATACCGAGGCCGCGTTAATCAACAGCCGGATAACAAAATGGAGGTCAACTGCAGATTCCATGAACGCCCCTTAACAACGGTTTGAATCGATTGGTTTTCAGGTTGTCTCCGTCCAGAAAAACCCGACCAACGCAGTACTTGCTGAAAGTCACCGGCCTGTATCCGAGCGCGGCCAGACGCGCCATCAAAGGCGAGCCAGAGGCTTTCCGGTCATATTTGATTTCGAAAATGGCAAGACCTGGGAGCGCAACGGAATGCTGTCGATCAGGCGTCTGGAATGAGAGCCCGGTATCCACCGTCACCCGCTCATGGCCGTCCCGCCGGAGCAAAGTCATCCGTTCATACCGGACAAAAAGTGCCGGCCGCATCCCTGCAGCCGGAAGGCCGAATTGCCCGGAAAGGAAATCATTGATGACGCGCGGGTCCCGACCGTCTCCGGTTAACGACAAGCGGGTTTTGATGATGCGTTGCCGGTTGCTCTTCTTCTTGACTTCAAGAAAGCTCTCTCCGCTTTGCCGGTAGTGACGAATCCGCAGCTTGAAACGATTGAGCTTGCCGTTGTGATGATCCAGATACAGCTGGCTGTCCGGCGTATCCAGATACAGGGTGTCGTAGGTAAAACGCCGAGCCGCCCCAATCTCAAGCATCGAATACTCGCGCTCCAGGCCCTGAAGACACTGGTCTAGCTCATGAGCCGGAATCATGAACTTGGTGTCCACACGGTTCATCAGGAGCGCTCTTGACTGCGCCTCAAGGGAATGCCCGGCAAATCTCGCCACCGGGCTAC
Organism: Marinobacter sp. C1S70; assembly: GCF_000475355.1. Lineage (NCBI taxonomy): Bacteria > Pseudomonadati > Pseudomonadota > Gammaproteobacteria > Pseudomonadales > Marinobacteraceae > Marinobacter > Marinobacter sp. C1S70. Next base: position 139,856 of record NZ_AXBW01000073.1, read on the forward strand.
CAACGGCCATGTTCATGGCACGTCGGCCACGTACTCCAGGGTGGCATCCAGGGTGATTGCCACGTCCCCGGCCTGCTCCCCGGTGCCAACACTGGTCAGGGTAATCTGCCCTTGAGCTCCCAGAGCAATCGTCCGGACATCTCCGGGCAGGCTCTCATCCACCTCAAACAGCAGCGCATTGGTGGCAAAGCCATGGAGGTGATGGCTACCCGGTACGTAGTCCGACGATTCAATAAACAGCTGAAGCACATAGGGTTTGAAGCTGTCTCCGGCATCCACGCCGATCATCAGGAGGCTAACGACCGCCGGTTTGGTTTCCCGGTCCACGGAATACACCAGGCTGTCCACTTCAAAGGCGGCGTAGGTCAGGCTGGCACTGACGTTGCGCCCGTCCGGCAAGGTGAAATTGAATTCGCCTCGGTCATTTCCACTCTGGGATGTGATGTTGCCGGTCAAAGCCGTCGTGGCGGGCGCGCTGCAATCCGGCTCCTTATCCGCCAGTAGCGAGACTTCGCCAGTCGGCGTCTCCGCCGCCATCGCCTGCTCCAGAACAACCCTGCGGGCGGGCTGGTAATCATCGTCGCCCGGCTCACCGTTGCCGATGATAAAGCGTTCCAGGCTGGCCGCCGCTTCCTCGGTGGTTCCGGTCAATTGCCGGATGCGGGCCAGGCGGTCGGTCAAGGCATTCTCATCCCACTGGGTTTCCAACAGGTTCTCCAGCTCCGCATAATAGGCTGCCCGGTATTCGGGTATCTGGAACAGACGATCTGCGAGCCGGAAGTTGCGATAGAAAACACCGGTTAGCGGCTTGAGCGGATGGTCCCCTCGAAAAGCCGTGTCCGCCCCCCAGGGAATGAAATGGAACAGTCCGTCCTCCGGATTACGGTAAATGTGGAAGTTGTTGGCATTGCCGGTGGCGGAATCCCAGGCGCCGAGCAAGGTCTCCACCGCCCAGAACCGGATGAACTGGTCCACATCGACCAACTGCGGCAACACGTTCAGCATCTGCTCATCTGGCAACGCCAGAGCTTCTGCAACGGCTTGCAGATCGCTGCGGTCGTTTTCCTTTTCGTTGGTCTTCTTCTCGAATCGCTGGCTCAGCCAGGTACCAAAATCGGCGGTCTGCGCCTCATACTGATTACCCTCATCGTTGCCGAACGCACGGGTCAGGAAAGGCTTTTTAAGAGGCTCTACATTGGTAAACACGCCGAGTGTTTCGCCGTTCACGGTTACCCTGGCGTAGTTGCATCTTGGCGCCGCAATGCCGGCTTCACGGAACTGGTCATACGCCATGCATTGCCTGGCATTGGAAGGATCCTGGCGATTGTTGTTCAGGGTCATCCGTGAGGAATTCTGGTAGGTCCGGCCTTTTTGCAGGTCGTTGAAATCCAGCTTGAGAGAGGGAATGCTCGGGCTCAGGGAGCCCATGTAGCCTTTTTTGCGAACGACGACCTTGTCCATCGATTCGCCATCGATCGTTACCCGGGCCGTAAACTCGGTGTATTCGAATGCCGGCACACACTCTCGATCGGTACTGGCCAGGGTTCGGGCCTCGCTGCGGAGTTGGCGAAACTCGTCAGCCGGCATGCGGATGTCTACGGCCAGCACCCGATCCGGTGCGTATAGATCGCCGTCACCTCCGACGTTCACCGGCTCAACCGGGGCATCAAAGTCCGAGGGATCAGAAGAGTCCGAGCCTCCGCCCCCGCAGCCCTGCAACAAGATCAATACCGCGCAGGCCACCAGCCAACGATAGCCACCCCTGAATGTTCTGGATTCCGTCGTTATTGTTTTCATGTACCACTCCCTGAATATTATTGATCTCTGCCGGAACCGAACCGGCTTCAGGGAGTATTGCGAGGAGATGTTCAGGAGTATGTAAGAAGGTCTTACAGGGGAGACGGTAGGCCGGAAAATCCGGGGCGAAGCCCCGGCTGTTTATCGTCCCAGGGAGTAGAACTCGGGATTTGCGCGCATGCTGGTAACATTGGCCATGCGGTTGGACAGGCCGAAGAAGGCCGCGATGCCGGCAATATCCCAGGCGTCTTCATCGGTGAAGCCATGCTCGTGCAGTGTTTGAAAATCGCCGTCATTGACTTCGTATGCCGACTGGGAAACCTTCACGGCGAAATCCAGCATGGCCTTCTGGCGCTCGGTGATATCGGCTTTGCGGTAATTCACCGCCACCTGATCGGCCACCAGCGGGTTCTTTTCCCGAATCCGCAAGATTGCCCCGTGGGCCACCACACAATACTGGCACTGGTTCAGGTTGCTGGTGGCCACCACGATCATTTCACGCTCCCCCTTGGTGAGGTTGCTGTCTTTTTCCATCAAGGCATCGTGGTAATCGAAGAACGCCCGGAACTCCGCTGGCCGGTGCGCCAACGCCAGGAACACGTTGGGGATGAAACCGGACTTTTCCTGAACCTTGAGAATGCGGCTGCGGATATCCTCCGGCAAAGCATCCAGCTCGGGCACCGGGAAGCGGCTGATGGGCAACTCATTCTGTGCTGACATGGTACGTCCTCTGTTTCTTTGTATCGTTAGGGAGACGGGCCGGCATTTACCCGGCCACGGGAATCACAATCCGGCCCCGGATCTTGCCGTCCATCAGCCGGCCGGCGGCGTCGATGACGTCGTCAAAGGCCACTTCGGTGATCATACTGTCCAGCAACTCCGGGGACAGATCCTCAGACAGACGCTTCCAGGCGTACAAACGGTCTGCTTTCGGCGCCATCACACTGTCGATGCCACACAAGGTCACGCCACGCAGAATGAAAGGCGCCACTGTCGCCGGGAAATCCATGCCCGCTGCCAGCCCGCAAGCGGCCACCACACCGTGGTATTTCATGCCGGCACAGACGTTTGCCAGCACCTGGCCACCGGCCACATCCACCGCCCCGGCCCAGGTTTCACGGGCCAGCGGCTTACCGGGCTCGCTCAGCTCGGCCCGATCCAGAATCTGTTTGGCACCCAGGGATTTCAGGTAGGCTTCTTCTTCGGGCCGGCCGGTCACTGCCGTTACCGAATAACCCAGCTTGGCCAGGATGGCGACGGCTACGCTGCCGACTCCGCCAGTGGCCCCGGTCACCAGAATGTCGCCGGAATCCGGTGTGACGCCGTGCTTCTCCAGCGCAATCACGCACAACATTGCGGTATACCCCGCGGTACCTATGGCCATGGCCTGACGGGCCGTGAATGGCGCCTGCAGCGGGATCAGCCAGTCCCCGGACAGTCGTGCTTTCTGGGCCAGACCACCCCAGTGCTTCTCGCCCACGCCCCAGCCATTAAGAACCACTTCGTCTCCGGCCTTGAACTCAGGGTTGGACGATTCCGTCACCACGCCAGCCAGGTCAATGCCCGGCACCATCGGATAGGTTTTCGCGATGGGCGCGCGGCCGGTAATGGCCAGTCCATCTTTGTAGTTCAGGGTGGTGTAGGCCACCTCAACGGTCACATCGCCTTCGGGCAACTGGGACTCATCAACGGATTTCAGCGCCACCTGCTGGTCGCCACGGCTGCCTTCTATCAGGATTGCTTTGAACATGTTGCCTCCACTGTTTCGTGAACGTGAGTAGATCGGTTGTCATCAGGAACCGCGCACCAGCGCCATAAAGCCCTGGGCAAATCGGTCAAGCGGTTCCGGGGATTGTTCCAGCTTGGCCCTTAGCACCGCACCTTCCCACCCTGTCCAGAAGAATTGTGCCATCTGGTCGCAGGACAGACTCTGGGACACTTCACCAAGCTTGCGAGCTTCTTCGAGAACCCGCTCAACCCGCGACTCCCAGTCCCGGAAAACGGCGCACAACAAACTCCGAAAGCTCTCTGGCAAAGCCGCCATTTCCTGACCGAGATTGCCAATCAGGCATCCCCGGCGATAATCGAACTTCTGCATGCCCGCTTTGGCGCCATCCACAAAGGCCTGAATCCGCGCCAGGGGGCTGAGGGACGCATCGGACAACGAGCGCTCCAGCTTCTTCGCAAAGAACTGGCCGTAAGCCTCAATCAGGGCCCTGCCGAAGGCTTCCTTGTTGTCGAAGTAATGATAGAAGGAGCCCTTGGGCACGCCCGCCTGTCGCAGGATTTCGTCTATACCGGTGTAGGAGTAGCCCTTCTCTGTCAGAACCCCCAGGCCCACTTGGATCAAGGCATCCCGTGTGTTCTGATAACTCGCTGCCGAGGATTTGGGCGGCCTGCCCCGTCGGCGCTTTACTGGTAGCTGATTCATCCATCACCCTTAATTAGACCGAGCGTCTAATTAATATCCCAGAAATTAGACCGAGTGTCTACAAAATATAAAGTTGGACGAATAAAGCGGCCACGGAAGCCCGCGGCCGCGCACCCACATTATTCAGAAGAATCCGAGTGGGTTGGTGTCGTAGCTGGTCAACATACACTTGGTCTGCTGGTAGTGCTCCAGCGCCATCTTGTGGGTTTCCCGGCCAACCCCGGATTTCTTGTAACCACCGAACGCGGCGTGGGCCGGATAAGCGTGGTAGCAGTTCATCCAGACCCGGCCGGCCTGGATGTTGCGGCCCATGCGGTAGGCCAGGTTGGTGTCTCGGGTCCAGACACCGGCGCCCAGACCAAACTCGGTGTCGTTGGCAATCGCCAGCGCCTCTTCCTCGGTCTTGAAGGTGGTAACGCCCACCACCGGGCCAAAGATTTCTTCCTGGAAAACCCGCATCTTGTTGTCGCCCTTGAACAGGGTTGGCTGGATGTAGAAGCCGTTGTTGAACTCACCTTCCAGGTGCTCACGGTCACCGCCGGTCAGTACCACCGCGCCTTCCTGGCGACCGATTTCCATGTACGACATGATCTTGTCGAACTGTTCCCTGGAGGCCTGGGCACCCACCTGGACGTCAGTATCCAGCGGGTTACCACGTTTAATGGCCTTGGTACGCTGAACCACCTTGTGCATGAATTCTTCGAACATGTCTTCCTGAACCAGCGCCCGGGACGGGCAGGTACAGACTTCTCCCTGGTTGAAGAAGGCCAGCACCAGGCCTTCCACACACTTGTCGATGAACTCCGGCTCGGCCTTCATAACATCCGAGAAGTAGATATTCGGCGACTTGCCACCCAATTCCACCGTAGATGGGATAATGTTTTCCGCCGCGCACTTGAGGATATGCGAACCAACCGGCGTGGAACCGGTAAAGGCGATCTTGGCGATACGCTTGCTGGTCGCCAGGGCTTCGCCGGCTTCCGGGCCATAGCCATTGACGATGTTGATCACCCCCGGAGGCAACAAGTCACCAATCAGCTCCATCAGCACCAGAATACTGGCTGGAGTCTGTTCGGCAGGCTTGAGCACCGTACAGTTGCCGGCTGCCAGGCAGGGACCCAGCTTCCAGGCCGCCATAAGCAGCGGGAAGTTCCAGGGAATGATCTGACCAACCACGCCCAGTGGTTCGTGGAAATGGTAGGCAACGGTATTATGGTCGATTTCGCCCATGTGCCCTTCCTGGGCCCGGATACAACCGGCGAAATAACGGAAGTGATCGGCGGCCAGCGGGATGTCGGCATTCAGGGTTTCACGAACGGCCTTGCCGTTGTCCCAGGTTTCGGCAACGGCCAGTTTTTCCAGGTTCGCCTCGATGCGGTCCGCGATTTTCAGCAGGATGTTGGAACGTTCGGTGGGCGACGTTTTGCCCCAGGCCGGTGCGGCCTTGTGGGCGGCGTCCAGAGCCAGGTCGATATCCTCGGCAGTCGAACGGGGTACTTCACAGAACACAGCGCCAGTGACCGGGGTGATGTTGTCGAAGTACTGGCCTTTTACAGGCGCCACCCACTCGCCGCCAATGTAGTTTTCGTAGCGGGATTTGAAGGAAACAACGGAGCCTTCTTGTCCGGGTTGTGCATAGATCATGACTTCTGCCTCTTTGTTGTGATTGTCGCAGGGCAACGCAGCCTTTTGCGTTAACACAACAAAGGTAGACCCAATCCGGAAGGTTTGTAGGCAGACGCAGCAAGAATCGGCTAAGCCAATGGTCGTATGGTCAGTCCAGCTGATCCAGTTCCGCCAGGCAATCCTCCAGAAACGCCGCAGGATCCGCCATCACCGCCTCATCAGCCACAACGCCAAACTGCACCTGCCCGGCATAGCTGACAATGCTCACACCCAGGCCGATATTCCCGGCCTGGGGCACCCAGAACATCTGCTCGGTAATGGGGCAACCGGCCAGGTAACGGGTTTCCGGAGTGCCCGGTACGTTGGAAACCACGGCCGAGGCCTTGCGAAAGAATAGATCGGCCAGGGGTTTGCGGCCGATGTCTGGCAGCAGGGAGGCACAGGCAGTCAGGCCCCAGGCCAGGCCCGGTTGCCAGCTCTTCTTGAGTTTCCGGGTTTCATGCTTGATCCGGAACAACCGCTCCAGGGCACTCTCTCCATCCACCGGCAAAGGCACGAACACTGTGCCGAAGCAGTTACCGGGCTCGCCCTCTTCCGGCCGCACGCCGTCGGGCAGGCGAGCCCGGATGTCGACCGGCACGGCCGCGTGCATCACCGCCTCATCCAGTTGCTCCGGGGTCATGCCCAGTCGGGGCTTGACTGCCGCCGCCACGCAGGCGAGCAGGACATCGTTGATGGTTGTACTGGTTGCCCGGGCAATGGTTCGGAAGCGGGACAAACGTACCGGGGAGGACCAGCGGCAGCTGCGTCGGCCCAGTAGCGGACGTTTCAGCTCAGATGGAGAGTCCTCTGGGCTCACCAGAAACTCACTGAATTCGTGCACCAGGCGCAGACTGTTTTCCAGGGCACGGCCTGCCATGCTCTTGCCAGTGCCTGGCATTGATGGCGTATCGACAGAACCTGAGACAGCCGGAATCGCCTCTGCCATCCGAGCTTCCAGCCAGCTTTGGGCAGCCGCCATCCAGGCTCCTGCGCGAGGCTCCTCCTTTGATCCATAAACGGCCGGATACTGGCGCGGCGATGCCGGGCACAGGCGGTCAAAAATACCCAGCAGGGACAAGCCATCAGCGTAACAGTGATGCAGCCTCAAAACTAACGCAGCGCCACCCTGTGCGTTGGGGGCCAACCAGAATTTCCAGCGTGGACGATACAGCGGTAAGGGCTCGTTCAGGCGCTCCGAGACCCAGTCCTGCAACTGTTCCGGCTCGAACCGGTCCAGCGCCACGTCAAGATGCTGGGGCGCGGAGAAGGTCAGGTCTTTTTCCCAATACCAGGCGGGCGCACGCCATACCGGGCGGCAACGGAACCGCTCCCAGGCCAGCCAGTATACCTCCAGAAACTCCCGGAAACGGGTCGGCGTCAGCCCGTCGACCCTCAGCATAATGGTGATGGTCATCGGGTTTTCGGGCCGTTCCAGAGCCAGCCAGGCTGAATCCGAAGGCAGCATGAGATGCGATTGCTCCTGGCTCAAACCCGATTATCCCCGATCAATAGCGTGCCTGTATAAAAGAAAACCAATCCGGCATTGTGCCAGAGTCCGGATAGCGGCTCCATCCTCGGACGCTCCGCACACAGTTACAAAAAATTACACGTGAGTAACTGTTCAGTCCTATACTGGTTATATGGCCCGGTGCCATGGTTATAAAACCGTGTCCCGGATCGGCCAATTGGCCCCAACACACCATTTTTTAAGGCACTGGCGCCACTAAACCCGTTCGGCATTCACGGTACAAATGTCATACCGGCTCAGCAAAACCAATAACACAACGAAAAGCGGCCGGAGGGAGATGAATCATGAAAGCCAGTCATGTTCGCAAGCTGATCAAACCGATCGAAAGCGCCTATTCCGAAATGTTTTCCGGCCGGGTTTACCGCGTGGGCCGGGGTGCGGTGTCTGTTCGAAATCACAGTGGCACAGCAGCGCACACCGTGATTGGCGTACATGGTTTTCTTGAAAATCACTGTTACTTCACCCAGGCCTACGATGGCCCCACCACAGAACTTATTCTGCTCACCTGCAGCAACTATCACATCCCGGTGAACGGTGTGACACCTGAGAATCCAGCCTGGGAAGTGCCCATCAAGCACCTGGAAGGCACCATCGAATACGACGCCTGCATCCTGAATCAGTCGTTGCAGAACCTGCCCAGCACCGAGAACATCCGGATCCATGGCCACTCCCGGGGTGGCGCGGTCATTCTGGAGGCTATCCGGCAGTGGCCGGAGCTCTACGAAAACGTGGAAGTGGTACTGGAAGCACCGGTCCTGCCCCAGGGCAAACTGCATGCGCTAGTAACCACATTGCTGGAGCCGGTCAGCCATGGCATGTGGCCCTGGTTGATTCGTCTGATCAACAGTGCCCCCCAGTCGGCCTATGGTCAGACCTTCTTTGGCAAGATGAATCCGCGCAAACGCCAATTGTTGAGCAAACTGTTCTACGCCACCAAAGACCATCTGACCATTGTTCGCAACATCGAAAACATCATGGAATGGATGGCGCGTACCGACACCTCGGTCTATCGCCATGTGCGCCACGGGACTTTCCTGATACCGGCCACCGACCGAATACTGGATCGCCAGGCCATGCTGGCCAGCGCCCGCACCAGCCCCACCACCATGCGCATTGTCGAAACCGAAGCCCCCAGCCACTTCATCACGCTGGACAGCAAGGAATGGGTGCCGGGTCTGGAAACCCTGGAGGCTGCGGCCCAAGGCTGAATTCAACGCAAACGGGCAGGTGCGTCACACCCAAGGCTTCGTTAAACTGGCGTTTTTCTGCCCGGTTGATTGGAGCCTTTAATGTATCGTGAGCGGCTGGTTGCCACGGATGTGCACACGGAGAACGCCCACCGCCTGAAACGCCTGCTGCTGGAATACCACGATTTCCGCCAACACAAGGCCGGGCACCCTCTGCGGGACGAGGCCCACCAGGTGGCGGACTGGCAGGCAGAGCGGCTGAAAAATACGCACCAGGATTTATACCGTCACCCGGGCTACCACACCGGCCTGGAATTTCTGCTGACCGACCTCTATGCCCCTGCCGGCATGACCCGCCGTGATGACAACATCGACCGGGTGTTCCCGAAAATGGCGAAATGGCTTCCCGACCACCTGCTAGCCACCTTTGCCGGCCTGGTCGAGCTCAACCTGATTACCCAGAGCCTCGATCTTGAGCTGGCAGAGATACTTTCGCAGCAGGGCTTTTCGGCAACAGGTCTTGATGATGAGCGTTACTGCGAGGCTTATCGCGCCAGCAAACAGCTTGCAATTCGCGAGCGACAACTGGCTCTGGTAGCGGAAACCGGGCAGGAACTGGATCGCTACGTTCGCAACCGCACCCTCGGTTGGCTACTGTCCATGACCCGCGGTCCGGCCGAGATGGCCGACCTGGGTGATCTGCACAGCTTTCTACACCGGGGCTACAGCGCCTTTCGGAAAATGAATCGGGTCGACCTGCTGATTGATCGCCTGCTCAGCCGGGAACAACGAGTGATGGACAACATTCTGGCGGGCCACCCGACCCCTTTCTCCCTGCCGGATGACCTGTAGCGGGATTCAGGCCTGGATGATCTGGTCCAGCTGGGAGTGAATCTCCTGCTCAATGCGGGATTTGAAGGGCCGAAGCATCAACCCCAGCTCCAGTCGGATATGCAGGTCGTTCTCGGAAATATCCAGTTGCCCTTTGACACCGCTGCGTTTGAACTTCAGCAGATCGCCTTCCCACTGGTAATTGACATCGAATTGTTTGGACAAGTCCTTGGCCAGGGTTTCGGCCGCCTCGCGGGCGTGCTCCTTGTCCAGGGAATGGGCGCGATGGATATCGATAACAGACATGAATCAGTTTTCTCAGTGATTTGGAAACGGTTTTACAGTGTAAGCCGGCAATAAACTTGTAGCCAACCCCTCAAAGGTTAGAATACAGGGCTTAGATTCTGACAGGACCAACTTCCATGAGCGAGCAGCAAGCACCGGGCACCCAAGGCAACGGCCAGGACGACGTTACCCACTTCGGCTTTCGCAATGTGCCGAAAAGCCAGAAGGCCGGTCAGGTGGCCCAGGTTTTCCACAGTGTCGCCGGCAAGTACGACCTCATGAACGACCTGATGTCCATGGGCATTCATCGCCTGTGGAAGCGCTTTACTATTGAATTGAGCGGCGTACGCCCGGGCCATCAGGTGTTGGACATTGCCGGCGGTACCGGCGACCTGACCATGAAGTTTTCCGATCTGGTGGGCCCGTCCGGCAAAGTGGTGCTGGCCGATATCAACGCCTCCATGCTGCAGGTGGGTCGCAGCCGCCTGACCGACCGGGGTTACGCCGGCAACATCGAATACGTGCAGGCCGATGCCGAACACCTGCCGTTCCCGGACAACAGCTTCCAGGCAGTGTCTATTGCTTTCGGCCTGCGCAACGTGACCGACAAGGATCAGGCCCTGCGGGATATGGCCCGGGTACTTAAACCAGGCGGCAAGCTGATGGTGCTGGAGTTCTCGAAGCCCACCAACCCGCTGCTGAGCAAGGCCTACGATACCTACTCCTTCACCGCCCTGCCCCTGATGGGCCAGCTAATTGCCGGGGACAGCGAGAGTTACAAGTACCTGGCCGAGTCCATCCGCATGCATCCGGATCAGGAAACCCTGAAGGGTATGATGGAAAATGCCGGCCTGGTGAACTGCAAGTACTACAACATGACCGGCGGCATCGTGGCCCTGCACGTGGGAATCAAGCCCTGATGTTTCCCGGGCCGACCCTGCTGTCTGCCACAGGCGCCATTATTGAAGGCGCACTAAACCGGGCACTGACACTGGACCCGGCGGGCCAGCGCGCCTTGCTGGGTGCCTTGGGCGGGCCGGTTCAGTTCACCGTTACGGCCCCGGTCACCATGCACTGGACCCTGAATCGCGTTGGCGAACGGGTGCAGGTTCGCAGCCAGCCGGATCCGCAACCGGCGTTAATCATCACCGGGCGACCGGTCGCCTTTGCCGCCCTGGCACTGGGCGATGACCGGGTATTTGCCGACGAACGCCTGACGGTGGAGGGCGACACGGCCCTGGCCCACCAGCTACAGCGCGCCCTGAACCAGCTGCAACCGGATTGGGAAGCGGCCATGGCAAACCACCTGGGCGATGTGCCGGCCCATTTCATCGGCAAACGCATCCGCCAGGCGGTCAAGTGGAGCCGCCAGGCTTTCAGCACCATGAACGCCAATGTGGAGGAATATGTCCACGAGGAGAGCCGCACTCTGCCCGGCCGGCGGGAGCTGGAGGCCACCTTTCAGGATATCGATGAGCTGAGCCTGCGCACCGAACGCCTGGAGGCTCGGCTGAAGCAACTGCAAGCACCCGGTAGCGATAACAATACGGAGACCCTGTGACCCGCCTGCAACGCCTGTTCCGAATTGCCTGGGTATTCTGCCGCTACCGGCTGGACACGTTTCTGCCCTTGTCTGAACTGCCTACACCGCTGAAAATCTTTTTTCTGCTGGCACCATGGCACCTGTTCCCGCAGCCAAAACTGAGCCGGGGTGACCGCCTGCGCCTGGCGCTGGAAGAGCTGGGCCCGGTTTTCGTCAAATTCGGCCAGATTCTCTCCACCCGCCGGGACCTGTTACCGGATGACATGGCCGAATCCCTGAAACAGCTGCAGGACAGGGTCCCACCTTTTCCCAGCGAACAAGCCCGAGGCATTATCGAGAAGTCGTTGGGGGCGCCCGTCTCGGAACTGTTTGCCGAATTCAGTCCGGATCCGATGGCTTCCGCCTCCGTGGCCCAGGTGCATGCTGCAACCCTACCCAACGACCAGAAAGTGGTGGTCAAGGTTTTGCGCCCCGGCATCGAAAAAGTCATCCGCCAGGATCTGGGCCTGATGTACCTGATGGCCGGCCTGCTCGAAAAGTACTGGTCTGAGGGTAAGCGCCTGCACCCCGTGGAGGTGGTGGCAGACTATGACTCCACCATCCACGACGAACTGGATCTGCAACGGGAAGCCGCCAACGCCAGCCAGTTGCGCCGGAATTTCGAGAACTCCCCGCTGATCTACATCCCCTCTATCGACTGGGACTACACCCGCAAGTCGGTGCTGGTGATGGAACGCATTCACGGCATTCCCATTGCCGATGTAGCCGCCCTTGAAAAGGCGGGCGTCAACATGAAGGTGCTGGCGGAAAAAGGAGTGGAGATCTTCTTTACCCAGGTATTCCGTGACAGCTTTTTCCATGCCGACATGCATCCGGGCAATATCTTTGTCGATGTCAGCAATCCCGCCGACCCGAAGTACATTGCCATCGACTTCGGTATCGTCGGCACTCTGGCCCCCGACGACCAGAGCTATCTCGCCCGTAACCTTTTGGCCTTTTTCCGCCGGGATTACCGCCAGGTAGCGCAACTGCACATCCAGTCTGGCTGGGTGCCGCCGGAAACCCGCGTCAACGAGTTTGAGGCCGCCATTCGGACAGTGTGCGAACCCATCTTCGAGCGCCCCCTGAAGGATATTTCCTTTGGTCACTTCCTGTTACGCCTGTTCCAGACCGCCCGGCGCTTCAACATGGAAGTGCAGCCACAACTTGTGCTGTTACAGAAAACCCTGCTCAATGTCGAAGGCCTTGGCCGCCAGCTCTATCCGGACCTGGACCTGTGGAGTACCGCCCAGCCGTTTCTGGAAGACTGGATGCGGAAACGCATCGGTCCGTCCGGCCTGATCAAGTCTCTGCAGAACCACCTCCCATCATGGCTCGAGCAATCGCCAGAGATGCCCCAGTTGGTTCACGACGCACTACTACAGATACGCTCCAGCGGCCCCACCGAAGCGCAAAACCGGGCAACCCTGGCGCTGATGAAAGAGCAGCAAATGCGCAGCGAACGCCGTTGGCGCCGGGGCTTCATCGCCCTGGTTCTGGCAGGCGCGGCCCTGGTGGGCAGCCAGCCCCACGCCGGGCAGTGGCTGGCCGATCTGCCGGTCTGGAGCTGGGTCTTGCTTGCCGGAGCGGCAGGCGTCATGCTCCGGGGCAGTCGCTGAACCTTCAAAGATTCAGGATTCATAAAAATGCAAGATTCTCCCGCTAACGTCGTACAGCCTGACTGGCTCGACGAGATCCAATGGACAGAAGACGGTCTGGTGCCGGCCATTGCCCAGGACGCCAATAATGGCGATATCCTGATGATGGCCTGGATGAACCGGGAAGCTCTCCGGCTCACGGTTGAGGAAGGACAGGCGGTGTACTGGTCCCGTTCCCGTGGCAAACTCTGGCGCAAGGGCGAGAGCTCCGGGCACCAGCAGGTGCTCCGGGATATCAGGCTCGATTGCGATGCCGATGTGGTGCTGCTGAAAGTGGAACAAAAAGGCGGCATTGCCTGCCATACTGGCCGGCGAAGCTGTTTTTACCGAACCCTGAAAGATGGTCAGTGGGTGAGCGCCGATCCGGTTCTCAAAGACCCGAATACCATCTACGGCAGCAACTGAGGAGCAGACACCGTGAGTGATGTACTGGAACGACTGGCACAGGTACTGGAAGCCCGCAAAGACGCGGATCCCGACACATCCTACGTCGCCAGCCTGCATGCCAAGGGGCTGAACAAGATTCTGGAGAAGGTGGGCGAAGAGTGCACCGAGACGCTGCTCGCTGCCAAGGATGCAGAGCATTCCGGCGAAACCCGGGACCTGGTGTACGAGACGGCCGACCTCTGGTTTCACAGCCTGGTGATGCTGTCACGGTTAGGCCTGGGCCCGAAAGATATTCTGGATGAACTGGCCAGCCGCTTCGACCTGTCAGGCCTGGAAGAAAAAGCCTCCCGGAATCCGTAAAGGAGTACCCCCAAGGGGTATTTCCGCAAGGGGTAGCGGTTGGCGTACAATGTCATGCAACAGCAACATTTGAACGAGGAACCCTCATGGGTATCAGCATCTGGCAACTTCTTATCGTACTTGGCATCGTCATCCTGTTATTCGGAACCAAGAAACTCCGAAACATCGGCAGCGATCTCGGCGGCGCCATCCGTGGATTCAAAAAATCCATGAACGACGAGGAAGAGAAGAACGCCGAACAGCAACCGCTGGAAAAACAGAACGCCGAGCAACAAGCCCAGGCGGAAGACAAGCCCAAAGAAAAGCAAGGCTGAGCACCCCCTGAATGTTCGACATCGGCTTTCTAGAGCTGCTGATCTGCGGCGTGATTGCATTGCTCGTGCTCGGCCCGGAGCGTTTGCCGACGGCGGCGCGGGCGGCTGGCCGCTGGATCGGTGGCGCCCGGCGCATGGTCAGCCAGTTCACCAGTGAGCTGGACCGGCAGTTGAAGGCGGAAGAACTCCGGGAGGAGCTGCGCAAGGCGGGTGATGTGGGCCTGGACGATGTGGAGAAGACCGTGCGCGGCGCCCTGGATGAGGCGAAAAAGTACGAGCACATGATCCTGCCGGACGATCAGACCCGCAAGCCCAGGCCGGCACCGGCAACCCGGCGGGTCACGCCCCCCTCTCCGGAGGCGGGCGAACAGCCCGAACCTCCGCATGAACCCGTCAGGGATGAGACGGCGGCCAGCGATCAACCCAGTGAATTCTCACCGACCAGCCCCTCGGACAAGCATTCATGAGCGCCACCCAAGACGGCCAGCAGACATCGGCTGAACAGCAGGAAATGCCCCTGATCGAGCATTTGCTCGAGCTACGCAACCGGCTACTGAAAATGGTGCTGGCGGTGATTATCTGTTTCGCCGTCATCTATCCGTTTGCCAACGAGCTCTACCTGCTGTTATCCCAGCCGTTGCGCGAACTTTTGCCGGTCGGCCAGACCATGATCGCCACCGACATCACCTCGCCGTTCTTTGCGCCCCTGAAGCTGGCGCTGGTTCTGGCGGTATTTGTCGCCATTCCGATCATTCTCTACCAGCTCTGGAGTTTTGTGGCGCCCGGGCTCTATGCCCATGAAAAGCGCCTGGCCTTCCCGCTGTTGTTTACTTCCGTGCTGTTGTTCTACGCTGGCGCGGCTTTCGCCTATTTCGTGGTCTTTCCGCTGGTGTTCGGTTTCTTTACCGCCATCGGCCCGGAGGGCATTGTCGAACTGCCTGACATCAGCAGTTATCTGAACTTCGTGCTCAAGATGTTTTTTGCCTTCGGTATTGCGTTTGAAATCCCCATTGCGACGGTACTGCTGATTCTGACCGGCGCCACCACGCCGCAAGACCTGGCCGCCAAGCGCCCCTATGTGGTCGTGGCCTGTTTCATCATCGGCATGCTGCTGACCCCACCAGATATCATCTCCCAGACGCTCCTGGCCGTGCCCATGTGGATTCTGTTCGAGTTCGGCATCATCTTTGGTCGCCTTGCCTACCGGGAACGGGAAGAGGCCGACGGAGAAGAGCCCGAAGCCTGATGAATCTGGCCCTGCTGTTTGAGGAAGACTTCGTCGCCCCGGACCGGGTGCGTCTCCGCGGCCGTCGGCTGGAGCACCTGAAAACGGTGCTTAAAGCCGACACCGGCCATCGCATACCGGCTGGCCGGGTAAACGGCCTGATGGGCCATGGTGAAGTGCTGTCAATGACAGAGACCGAGGCCGAATTGCTGGTAACCCTGGATCAGCAACCCCCTGCCCCCTTACCGCTCACGCTGATACTGGCTATGCCCCGGCCCAAGATGTTCCGGCGGGTACTGCAGACCTGCGCTTCTCTGGGTGTGAAGGATCTTTGGCTGATCAACAGCTACAAGGTGGAAAAGAGTTTCTGGCAAACGCCCTGGCTCACCGAGGATCATCTGAGAGAGAACCTGGCCCTCGGCCTTGAACAGGCCAAAGACACGTTGATGCCTCAGGTCCATATCCGCAAGCTGTTCAAACCCTTTGTGGAGGATGAACTACCGACACTGCTAGGTGGCAAACAGGCACTGGTGGCGCATCCGGGCATGGCGGCCCCCTGCCCCACCCACCTCAATGAGCCGGCTGCCCTGTGCATTGGTCCGGAAGGGGGCTTTACCGATTACGAAGTCGGAAAGCTGGAGGAGGCCGGCTGCCGGAGCGTGCATCTGGGCCCGAGAATTCTTCGGGTTGAAACCGCTGTGCCAGTGCTGATCAGCCGGCTGTTTGACGCCTGCCTGTGAACGGGCCGGCCCCGCCACGGATTACGCCACCCGGCGCTCCCAAAGCTTCGCAACGGGCGTAATAACAAGAACCAGAATAGCACCGGCCAGCAGGCCAAACAGGCCATCCCCGACCGTGGTGACCAGCACTTCCGGCACTGAAGAAATCATTCCGGCCACATGGTGAATGGCCCCGTACACCGCCGGTATACCATGGGTCAGAATACCTCCGCCCACCAGGAACATTGCAATGGTGCCCAGTACCGACAGGGCTTTCATCATCCAGGGCGCCAGCCACAGAATGCCCTGCCCCAGCTTCTGGGCGAAGGCACCGGCTTTCTGGCTCAGGTAAAGGCCGGCGTCGTCCAGCTTCACAATACCCGCCACCAGCCCATACACACCGACGGTCACCATCAACGCCACGACGGTCAGCACCGCAAACTGCATTCCGAAGCTCTTGTCGGCCACGGTTCCTAACGTGATGGCGATGATTTCGGCGGAGAGAATAAAGTCGGTCCTGACAGCGCCCTTGATCTTGTCTTTCTCAACCGCTTTAAGGTCCACCTCCGGCTTTTTCAGAGCGTCCCGCAGCTCTTGCCGGTGCTTTTCTTCCTGCTCTTTGTGCAGGAACTTGTGAACCAGCTTCTCGGCCCCCTCAAAGCACAGGAAGGCACCACCGAGCATCAACAGCGGGGTAATGAGCCAGGGTACAAAAAAGCTGATGGCCAGTGCCGCCGGCACCAGAATGGCCTTGTTAATAAGCGAACCCTTGGCGACCGCCCACACCACCGGGATTTCCCGGGCAGGTCGAACACCGGTGACCTGCTGCGCATTCAACGCCAGGTCATCGCCCAGCACACCGGCGGTTTTCTTGGTAGCAGCTTTGGTCATCACCGCCACGTCATCCAGTACGGCAGCAATGTCATCAAGTAATACGAGCAGGCTGGAGCCGGCCATAGACAGTTCCTTTGCAAATTGAACACGAAGGCGAGGAGTTTACGAAAACAGGCCGCCGGAAAACAGTTCCGGCGACTCAGAATGGACAACCGTTAGCGTTTTATACCCATAGCCTCGGCGGCAATGCGGTTCTTCAGCGGCGCCAGGTTGTCCAGCCAGCGCATACCGGTATTGCGCAACCACCGGATGGCCAGCTCATCCCGGGCAAACAACTGCTTGAAGCCCTCCATGGCCGCCATCATCGCCAGGTTCTCGCCTTTACGGCGGCGCTGATAACGAGCCAATACGGTCTGGTCTGCCGGCGAAAGTGCCAGTTCTTTGGCCCGTCCCAGCTCGGCCAGGAGGGCCGACACATCGCCATAGCCGAGGTTTGCACCCTGGCCGGCAAGCGGGTGAATGGTGTGGGCAGCATCGCCCACCAGTGCCAGGCCGTCGGCAACATACTCCTTGGCATGACGCTGACGCAGCGGAAACGCAAAGCGGCGCGAAACGGATTCGATAACCCCGAGCTGCTGCTCAATCGCCCGCTCCAGCTCCAACCGGAATTGCTCGGTCTCCAACGCCATCAGGCGGCGGGCTTCGGCCGTATCCTGTGACCAGACGATAGAGCAATAGTGCTCGTCTCCAGACTCCGTCAACAACGGCAAAAACGCCAGCGGCCCGGTGGGCGAAAAACGCTGCCACGCAGTGTACTGGTGCGGCTGCCGGGTACGGACGGTGCACACAATCGCTTGCTGATCGTAATCCCATTCCCGGGTAGCCAGTCCCGACCACTGGCGCAGCCGCGACTGGGCACCATCGGCCCCGACCACCAGTTTGGCGGACTGCATTCGGCCATCGTCCAACTGGATTCCGGCTCCGGCACTCCAGCCCTGCACACGCACACCATCAATCACCGTAACGTTACTGTCCGCCAGCTCGGTAAACAAAGCGCGGACAATCGACCGGTTCTCAACAATGGTACCCAGGGTATCAGCATGAAGTTCAGCCGCATCGAAGTGAATTCGACCGGTGCCGTCGGCATCCCAGACCGTCATGCCACGATAGCCGCAATGCCTGCCGGCCTGGACATGGCGCCAGGCCCCTAGACGCTCCAGCAGCTGCTCACTGGCCAGGGAGATGGCGCTGACCCGGGGCTCGAAGTCATCGGTATGGCTGGCGGTCGCTCCCGGGGCCAACAGATCCTGAACCCGGGCTCCTTCCACCAGCCCGGTATTCCAGCCTTGCCGCGACAACCCCAGAGCCAGGGCCGAGCCGACCATTCCGCCACCAACCACCAGAATGTCAAAACACGCCGCACCCACCGACTCACCTGTCATGTTTTTCCGCCTCGAAAGATGACACTCCGGAACCTACCAGCGGCTTGCGCCCACCGGTGCCCATGGCTTTGCGAGCGAACCAGCGTTTGGCCCCCGGCAACAGATCCAGCCCCACCAGCCCTGCATCCCGGGCGGCGGCAACGGGCGCCAGCGGCTGCCCAAATATCCGGATCAGGGAATCGGAGAACTGCACCGTCTGCTGCCAGTCCTGCCGATGCAGTTGTTGGTAACGCCCCAGTACCGAAAGTTCACCAATAGAAATCCCTTCATCAACCGCCCGACGAAACTGTTCCACCAGGGTCATCAATCCTCTGAGTGCCAGGTTAAAGCCCTGGCCAGCCACCGGGTGCAGGGCATGAGCGGCATTACCAACCAGCACAACCCCCGGGCGGGCGGGTTCATCTACCGTAGTCAGGTTCAGGGGATAATGATGGCACTGGCCAATGTGGGTAAAACGCCCAAGGCGCCAACCGAACCGTTCCTGCAGTTTCTGGCATTTCTGTTCATCCGACAGTGACAGGATCTCGTCCAGAGCCTCGTTTTCCAGGGTCCAGACCAGGGCCGATTGATGCCCCGGCCGCTTCGGGGAACCATGGGGCAGCAAAGCCATGGGACCGGCCTCAGTAAAACGTTCATAAGCCGTAAACTGATGGCTGTCGCTGGTGGAGACATTGGCTATCAGCGCGTTCTGACCATAGGCTTCGGTGCGGGTTACAAAGCCCAGCTTCTCCCGCAGCCCGGAACGCCCGCCATCGGCGATCACCAGACAACGCGCGGTCAGCTCCTTCTGTGCACCATCCTTTCGGATGGCCACCCGGACACCGCCAGCCACGGGCTTCATGCCTTCCACCTGAGCCGGCGCCTGCCAACTTACCCTGGTGTCCAGCAAAGCCCGCATCAGACACAGGCCCATCCAGCGGTTGTCTGCCACATAACCCAGGGCATCCTGACCGTGTTCGTTGGCATGCAGACGGGTAGCGCCAAAACGACCCCGGTCAGAGACATGAATGTGGCGGATCGGGGTGGCGTGCTCAGACAACTGCCGCCACAGCCCCAACTGATCAAAGATCAGGCGGGAGCCCCAGGCCAGTGCCGTCGACCGGCTGTCATAGCTGGGCTGGTAATCCTCCGGCAACGCCTCTGGTGACAGCGGAAACGCCTCAACTACCGTTACCTTCAGTTCCGGCACCAGGCGCGCCAGGGCCAGGGCCAGAGTGGCCCCGGCCAGGCCGCCACCGGCAATGATCAGGTCAGTATCCACGCGCTCGGTATTCACTGAATCAGTCCGCCATCAGAGCTTCAATATCGGCAATGGTCTTCGGCACGCCCTCGGTCAGGTTTCGGCAACCCTCTTTGGTGACCACCACATCGTCTTCAATACGGATGCCAATACCCCGCCAGCGCGGCTCTACGTCGGTATTGTCGGGCGCAATATACAGCCCTGGCTCAACGGTCAACGCCATCCCCGGTTCCAGTACCCGCCAGGCATCGCCCACCTTGTAATCGCCAACATCATGGACATCCAGCCCCAGCCAGTGGCCAGTGCGGTGCATAAAGAAAGGTTTGTAGGATTCGTTGGCCAGAGCATCGTCCAGCGTGCCTGCGAGCAGGCCCAGATCGATCAGGCCCTGGGTCAGCACCCTCAGAGCCGCTTCATGGGGCTGGTTCCAGTGATTGTCCGGCTTCACCGCATCGATCGCCGCGTACTGGGCCGCCAACACCACTTCGTAAAGCGCCTTCTGTTCCGGGCTGAACTTGCCACTGACCGGGAAGGTGCGGGTGATGTCCGAGGCGTAGCATTCCAGCTCACAACCCGCGTCTATCAGTACCAGGTCGCCGTCTTTCAGCGGTGCCGCATTTTCGATGTAGTGCAGGATGCAGCCGTTGGCACCACCACCTACGATGGAGGGATAAGCGGTAGAGCGCGCACCATGTTCCATAAAGGTATGAATCAGTTCAGCTTCAAGATTGTACTCATACCCGCCCTGACGAGCCCGCTTCATGGCCCGGCAGTGGGCCTCGGCACTGATCTGGCCGGCCTTTGCCATCACCTTGATTTCGGCAGCACTCTTGTACAGCCGCATATCATGCAGCAGGTGCTCCAGCGCCACCAGTTCCCCAGGGGGGTGCGCTCCGGAACGAACCTTGCTGCGAATCACCTTGAGCCAGTCCATCACCCGGTTATCGAATGCCGGATCCTTGCCCAGCGGATAGTAGACCCGGCTGCGGCCTTCAATCATGCCGGGCAGAATATCGTCGATATCTGCAATGGGGAAAGCATCGTCGAAGCCGTAAAGTTCGATGGCGCCCTCAGGGCCCACCAGAAAGCCATCCCAGAGCTCTTTCTCCGGGTTCCGCTCCTTGCAGAACAGCACCGCCTCACCGTGCTCGCGGCCTGGAATCAGGGCCAACACCGCTTCGGGCTCGCCGAAGCCGGTCAGATACTGAAAATCGCTGTCCTGACGAAACGGGTGCAACACATCGCGGTTACGCACCCGCTCCGGCGCCGCTGGCAGAATGGCGATGCTGTCCGGGGCCATCCGGTCCATCAACTTGCGACGGCGCTCGGCAAACTCTTTCACGGGAATGGTCACAGCCATGATAGCTCCTGATCAGTGCAGGGTGGGCGAATCGCCTGCCGGCTTCTCCGGCTCGTTGAACTCGGTGAACACCGCCAGCGCGCCAAGGCGCACGTACTCGGTAATTTCAAGCAGTTGCTGTTCACTTTCGTCGTCGGATTCTTCGTCCTCCGACAGCTGGCTGATGGCCACCATATCCTCGATCAGCTCCCGGATCTCATCCGGAGCCTGGCCAAGGGAAGCGCCCGCCGCCAGCGCCATGCCTTCCAGAAATCCTCGAACCCAGGCCACCAGGGCTTCCAGTCGTTGTTCGATGGCATAGTCGTCATCTGGCAATAACGGCTGAAAACTCATGTCGGTGGACTGCAATTGCTTGAGCGTTTTGCCGTAGGCGCTGTTCATAAAGGGGGCGAGGTCATCCGACTCTTCAGCCGCTTCATCAGCCAGCCCCATGTGTTCGCAAACCATGGCCAGCCACTCGGGCTCGTCAATACGGGAGCCTGCCGCCAGCCGGCCACAGAGCACACCGTGCAGCTCAGAGGGGTGGCTGAACGCCTTGTGTGCGGTAAACACGTTGGCCCAGCGTTCAAATTCAGCCGCACGGGCGGCGGAGGTATCGGTTTCGGACATGAAGCTGCCGTTTCCTTAAATCGGTGGTGTACGTTCAGATACGCGCTGGGGCGGTGCCCCGACGAATACCGTATCCTAGCATTCTGGGGAAATCCTGGCACGAATACCCGGGCACACGGGGTTGCTTTTATCTTCACACCAGACAAAAATGTTATAACATATCAAATATGGACAGGATGACCCGATGCGCAGAAACGTTATGCCTCTCATGACCGTGGCACTGGCAAGCGCCGTACTGGCTCCGCTGACCGCGGGCGCGGCCAACAACCCCAGCGCCCATCAACATGGCCACGCGGAACTCCAGGTAGCCATAGACGCCAACACCGCCGATGTCTTTGTTCGCTCACCCGCATACAATCTGCTTGGCTTCGAGCACGAGCCACGCACAGAGCAACAGCATCAGCAACTGGCGGATCTGGAGCAGTGGCTGATGTCGACCCCTCTGATTAACACTGAGGATGGCAACTGCAACGTGGAAGATGCCAGCTTTCACAGCTCGTGGCCCGAGGCGACCCGTCATCACAGTGACCATGCGCACGAACACCATGACCACGATCACGATCACGATCACGGGCAAGCAAACAACCACAGCGATATCGAGATTACCCAATCACTGACCTGCGACGGACTTGCCGAACACCAGACACTGACCACACCGCTGGTGAAGCACTTTCCGGCACTGGAACACCTGGATGTTCAGTGGATCGGCCCTGAAGGCCAGGGCGCCACAAGACTGGAAGCCGGCGACCAGCAATTCCGGGTTGGCCGCTGACCCGTTACTCGGTGTAAGGTTCTACCGACTGCGCCACTATGGAATAGGAGGAGGTGCCGAGATCATTCTCGGTTCGCTCAATCACCAGTTCCCCCTCGATCCAGACAGGGTCGTATAGAGCCTCCAGGGTAAACCCTTCATGGTATTTTACGTGGATGATCTGGTTTGGGGGTGGTGGTGGCACATGGATGCAGGCGCCGTAGTAGGGCACCAGGAAGAACTCGAGAATGCGCATATCCTCCGTGGTTTTCAGCGGTACCACGAAGCCCGGAATCCGGCCCTCGACGTTGCCCATTTCCGGAACCACCCGCCCGGTCATGATTTCGTCCGGCAACAGGGGCGGGCCATCGCCCTCATGTTCGATTTCCGGCATAGTCTCGAGCAGCGCCAGATCTTCCGCAGGCATTAACTCAAGCCAGTCGATCTCCCGGGGCTCGGCACGGACCGCCAGGGAAACCAATAACAACAAGCCCAGTCCAAGGCAGGCAAGCGACTTGCGGAACAGAACATCAGTGAACATCAACACGGATTCTCCAAAAAACCAGATCAGCAACCGGCGCCATCATACAACGGCGAGCACGATACGGATATGAACAGCGAGACACGACAACCGCCGGACAGTTCCCGCCCGGACACTCTGGCCATCCGAACCCGGAATCTGCACTTCCGATGGCAAAACCAGGCTCGGGAACTGGCCTTCCCCGATATTCAGCTGACACGCGGTGAACACCTGTTCCTGCACGGCCCCAGTGGTACTGGTAAAAGTACGCTGTTGGGACTGCTCGCAGGCATGCACACGCCCAGCCGTGGCAGCCTTCAGCTGCTGAATCAGGAACTGACCACCATGAAGGCCGGCACCCGGGATCGACTGCGCGCCGATCATATGGGCGTCATCTTCCAGCAGTTCAACCTGGTGCCCTATCTGAGCGCTATGGCCAATGCACTTTTGCCTTGCCGGCTATCAAATCTGCGCCATTCGCGCGCGTTACCCTCCGCCACCGAAGCTGCCCAACACCTGCTGACACAACTGGGCATTCCGCAAAGCCACTGGCACCAGGGAGTGACCCGGCTATCGATCGGCCAGCAGCAGAGGGTGGCTGCCGCCCGCGCGCTGATCGGTGCTCCGGAGATCATTCTTGCAGATGAGCCCACGTCCGCGCTGGATAGCGACAACCGGGACCGCTTTCTTGAACTACTGCTAACGCTGGCCGAGCGCAGTAACAGCTCGGTTGTATTTGTCAGCCATGATCAGTCACTGGCCGGGCACTTTCATCATCGCATGGCCCTGGAGGTGGCGCCATGAACAAGCTCAAGCTCACCATCTTCCTGTCCGCCGCCAGCCTGTGGTACCGGCGCCGTGTACTGGCCCTCGTTTGCCTGACCCTGACCCTGAGCGTAACCCTGCTGCTTGGCATCCAGTACCTGCGCACAGAAATCCGACAGTCATTCACCAGCACCATCAGCGGCACCGACCTTATCGTAGGGGCCCGCAGTGGCCAACTGAATCTGCTGCTTTACACGGTGTTCCACATCGGTGATGCCACCAACAACATTCGCTGGTCCACCTATCAGTCCATGACTGAGGACAGCCGCATCGACTGGCTTATACCTATTTCCCTGGGCGACAGCTACCGCGGCTTTCGGGTTGTCAGCACCAACGAGCAGTTCCTGGCCCGCTTCCGCTATGGCAACGACCAACCGCTGACACTGGCGAGCGGAGACTGGTTTTCTGACCTGTTTGACGTGGTGATCGGCGCCGGCGTGGCACGGCAGCTTGACCATAAACTGAACGACGACCTGGTCCTTTCCCATGGCGGTGGCCGCACCAGCTTCTCGAATCACAAGGACCTGCCATTCAGGGTATCCGGCATTCTCGCGCCAACCGGCACGCCCGTCGACCAGGCGGTTTACATCAGCCTTGAAGCCATGGAAGCCATGCATGTGGGCTGGGAATCCGGCGTGGCCATCCCGGGCCGGACCCTGTCGGCCGACCAGGCACGCAACCGGGACTACACACCGGACACCATCACCGCCGTGTTCATTGGCCTGGACCGCCCGATCCTCACCTTCCAGGTTCAACGGGAGCTGAACCAGGCCCGCGAGGAACCTCTGTCGGCCATCCTGCCGGGTGTGGCCCTGAGCGAGCTCTGGCGGATGATGGGGCAATTTGAAAAAGCCCTGCTGGGCATCAGCGGCTTTGTCGTGATCACCAGCCTGGTGGGACTGATTGCGGTTTTGCTCACCCTGCAAGCCCAGCGGCAACGGGAGATTGCCGTTTTGCGAGCGACCGGAGCTTCACCGGGGCTGATTGCCGGCCTGTACAGCTTGGAGTGCGTCGGGCTTGCCCTGGCCAGTTGCCTGTTCGCCCTGCTGCTCGGCGCTGCCGCCATCGCCGGCCTCAGCCCCTGGCTACTGGAACACTACGGACTGCAAATCCGGCTTCGGCCGCTGGCCCGGGAGGAGTGGCTGTTACTGATGGCAGTGCCGCTCTCTGCGTTGGCAGTGTCCGCCCTGCCCGCACTGAACACCTGGCGAGCAGGCCGACAACAGGGGTTCGGGGCACAGGATTCCAGCTGAACTGACGCAAAAGGTGACAGGCCTCACGGCGGGCACGCCATGACAATGCGGTAAATTGACCGGTCTGGCGCGCGCACTTATAGTAACTCTCATCAAAATCACCGATGTTGGGCAGGTCATGGAACAGTCCGAAGTACAGGCATTAGCGGACAAGCTGGACAAGCTGATCGAGCGCTGCGACAAGCTGGAGAAAGACAACGCCCTGCTAAGGGAGCTGCAGGACGACTGGAACCGGGAACGGGCCCAGCTAATGCACAAAAACGATCTTGCCAAAAACAAGATTGAAGCCATGATCGGCCGTCTTCGGGCACTGGAGCACCACTGATGTCACAGACCCCAACCACCGTGGAAGTCAGGATTCTCGACAAGGAATACCTGGTGGCCTGTCCGCAGGAAGAGCAGGAAGCCCTGCTGCGTGCGGCCCGGCATCTGGACACCAAAATGCGTGAAATCCGCTCCAGCGGCAAGGTATTCGGTACCGAGCGCATTGCCGTAATGGCCGCCCTGAACATCACCCATGAACTGCTGGAGCGCGACACCATGTCGGACGCCACCAGCAGCATCCTGCGTGCCATGGATAACCGGCTTGATGAAGCACTGGGAGAGCCTTCGGGCAACTGATCCGGAAAGAATCCGGAAACGGGGTTGCAATCCTCCCCGGCCCTGCCCGTATAATGGAACCAACTTCCTGGGCTGTTCGCTGGTCGGGTACGTCCTCGAGCCGATGCGCATTACCCAGGTGGCTACTTCAGGGCATTGTGAGCATGTCCCCCAAGGGGGAAAGCCTAATATGTCACAGCGGCCACCGACCTTGAACTTCTGGGTTCAAGGGCTACATCCGATAACGGCAGCCCGGGAAGCTTTTCACCGTTACTGCGATTGCGACTTCCTGAATCTCAAGTGCAGCAGAGCGTCCTGAACCTCCTGGTTACCGAACCGCTCATCGAACAACAGTCCAGACCACACTGAGTCGTCCGACCTGGCCTGATCCTTTCGTTGCTGGTAGAGCGAATCCCAGCGTTCCAGGTACTGATAGGCCAGCTCATCGTCCGCGGCAACCCGGTCACCCCGGTAGTACATCAGCCCGAGGTACGCCAGAGCGGCCATGTTCTCCTCCTCCGCCGCCATCTCCAGAAGCTTTCGAATTTCTTCTGTATGAACCTCGGCCTGACCGGCGTAATACATTGCCTGTCGATAGCGCGCATTGGAGACAGCTTGACGCAGGTTTTCCGGCACATCGGCAACCGGCATAAGCACAAACCGCTCGCGAGCTTTCGCAGCGCTCTCATCCCGGCCGTCCTGCCACAACTCTCGCGCCAAAAGCAGTTGTGCGGGCAGGTGGCCCTTATCAGCGGCGCGCCTCAACCAACCTACAGCATCCACCAGACTGGGGGGAATACTGGCCAGCCCCTGACTGTAGATCGCACCAAGTTTGTAGGCCGCCTCCGCATCCCGGTAAGCCATGCCTTCCAACAGTTCCAAGGCTCGGCGATGCTGTTCTTCGGCCATACCAGGCAGGCTCGAGAGATAGATATCAGCCAGCAAGTGCTTGGCCCGATCGTCTTCCCGTTCTGTCTGTTCGAGACGCGCAACGGCCAGACCGACCCGCTTCGAGCGCCCCTCTGCGGGATTCAGATACAGGTGAGCCAGCCAGAGATTCGCCTCTTTCTCGCCCAGGTCGGCCGCACGCTCCAGTTGATCCAGCGCCTCAAGATAATCAGCCTCGGAACGCTGCTGTCCGCGAGCCAGTACCACACCTCGGGCCAGTAATGCTTTCGGGTAGTTCTGATCGGCCGACCGTTGCAGCCATTGCTCTGCTTCGGCAGGGTTAAACCAAGGTGAATCTGGCGCTCCGTATATTTGGGCCATCATGTACTGAGCGCGGGCGCTGCCTTTATCTCCGGCATACCGGTACCACGCTACCCGGCGTTGCGCACTGGGATCCACCAGGGCCGGATACAATGTAGCCAGGTAGCGCATGGTGCCTGCATCGGTGTCCGGACGACTTGCGCGCCATACCTCGTCTGCACTCTGGAGAATAAACTCGCCTTCCTCATCCAGACAGGCCCAGGCAGGTACCCTGTCCCGGGTGTCGGGGCCGCAGTATTCAGCCAGAGCCCGGTGATGAAACAGATTCGAAGCATTATCTAGCTCACCGATTTCGGGGATCAGTGCCACCGCCTGTTTGCGATCCTGCTCGACCAGCTCCCCGGACCAATAGATCATCGCGAGATCAATCAAGGCTCGCGGATAGTCCGCCGCACGGAGAAGCACTAACGACCTGGACACATCACGGTTCTCTGCCTGCCCTCGCCGATAGATCTCGGCCAACAAATGCCGCGCTTCGCGCTCGTAGACCGAAAACGGTTTCTGAAGCTCTCGCTCCAGCAAATCGGCAGCTGCCCGCTCATCCGCTGGCCCGCCCAGGCCAAGATACGTCAAGCGAGCCAGTTCATAGCGCGCCCGACTGCTTTCATAACTCTCGGTCTCACCGTCAAGGTAACTCTGGAGATGGTGGCGGGCACCGGAATATTCAGCAGAAGCCAACGCACGAACACCCACCTGGTAAACCTCGGGGGATCCGGTCGCGCAACCAGACAAAGCAACAATCAAAACCGCAGGAAGCAACAGGCGAGCGTATCGGGGGAAATCCATGGCAGAATACAGCCTCTGAAAAAACAACGGACTGCAGACTAGCAGAATTTTAACGGGGCGTTATTGATGTGATACAACATAGGCCGAATTCACGACGCAGCAGCAGGTAATCGCCATCTTGAATCCGCATCATCAAGCAAGGACGTTTGACGCCGGCAATGATCGGGCCTCACGCCGCCAGCTCCGCCAAACTCTTCGCCAGAAACGGAGAAGCCTGTCGTTTGAAGAACAGCGGCAAGCTTCCGAACGTCTCGCCCTTAACCTGCTGAGGCACCCCGACCTGCACCGGGCACGCCACATTGGCATCTACCTGGCCAACGACGGCGAAATTGACCCGTCCCTGTATATTGATCTGGCTCGCAAAAAAGGCATCCGGTTCTACCTGCCCATTCTGCACCCGATCTACCCGGGCAAGCTGGTTTTCAGCCCCTATTATGATGGAGTGCAACTGACGGCAAACCGCTTCGGCATTCCAGAACCCCCGTTCCCGCGTTCAAGACGCAAGCCGGCCTGGGCACTGGATGCGGTGCTGTTTCCATTGGTGGGGTTTGACGAAACCGGAGGGCGACTGGGTATGGGCGGCGGCTTCTACGACCGAACCTTCGCGTTCAGCCGGATCAGGCCCTGCATGGCACCAAAACTGGTTGGCCTGGCCCACGATTTTCAGCGCGTGGAGCAGTTGCCGGTTGAGCCCTGGGATGTGCCTTTACACGGTGTGGTAACGGATAAGCGTTGTTACCGTTTCAGGCCCTGATTGGCAGACAGAACATAACCTACTGCAGATGCTTCGCGGTCGGCACGCTTGTCCTCAGACGCCTGAATGGACGTAAAACCCGTAATCACAAGGCCGACAGCAAAGATGAGCACAATGGCACGAATGATGTCAGGCTTGCTCCCCATTTCTTGGATTCCCGTTATTCTTTCATTCAATTGGCAGGAAAATCAGACAACTATTACTGATTCGCAGAATTAGACGAAAGACTAACACGTAACTTGATTTTTACAATTTTTGACAGATTACCGTTATGTAAGAGTTGTAACGTTCCACCCTCAGGTGGAACGCCCGTTGCCTGCTCCCAAAAACAGCCGATAGGCCCCGTTGTCAGTCATGTTTTCATAACGAAAACCGACCTTGTCGAGCATGCCCTCAAAGTCCGCCACCTCATTGTCCTCAACCTGCGCGCCCAATAGCACCCTGCTGTAGGCCGCACCATGATTGCGGTAGTGGAACATGGAAATATTCCAGCGCGTTCCCAGCGACATCAGGAACTTCAGCAAAGCTCCCGGGCGCTCGGGAAATTCAAACTGGAACACCTTTTCATTGGTAATCGTCGGTGCATGGCCCCCGACCATATGGCGAATATGCTGCTTGGCCAGGTCGCTGTCGGTAAGGTCGACCACCGAGTACCCACTTTCCCGAAGATCCTGCACCAGTTCTTCCCGGCCATGTCCGCCAGCGGCAATCTGGATTCCCACGAAAATGGTGGCGTTCTGAGCATCCGCATAGCGGTAATTAAACTCGGTGATGCTACGCTTGTGCAGCGCATTAATGAACGTTTTGAACGCGCCCGGCTTCTCCGGGATCGTTACCGCCAGAATCGCCTCGCGCTTCTCTCCCACTTCGGTGCGCTCGGACACATAGCGCAGTCGGTCGAAGTTCATGTTGGCACCACTGAGGGTGGCAATCAGGTTTTCATCCTCGATCTTTTCCCTCGCGATGTACTTCTTGATACCCGCTACACCCAGAGCGCCTGCCGGTTCGGCAATGGAACGAGTATCTTCAAACACATCCTTGATGGCCGCACAGATCTCATCCGTGGACACTGTGATCACTTCATCTACGTGATCCTTGCAGATTTCCCAGGGATACTTACCGATCTGTTTGACCGCCACGCCATCGGCGAAGATGCCCACCTCATCCAGCACCACACGCTCACCGGCCTTCATCGCCGCCTGCAGGCAGTTGGAGTCTTCCGGCTCCACACCGATCACTTTGATTTCCGGGCGCAGGTACTTGATGTAAGCGGCCATGCCGGCAATCAGCCCGCCGCCGCCAACACAGATAAAGATGGCGTGAATCGGCTTGCTGAACTGCCACATGATCTCCATGGCCACGGTACCCTGACCGGCGATAACGTCCGGGTCGTCGTAGGGCGGGATGTAGGTGTACCCGTGTTTCTGGATCAGCTCCTGGGCGTGGGCCGCAGCCTCGTCAAAAGCATCCCCCTTGAGAACCACTCTGGCACCGTGGTCGCGAACTGAGCGTACCTTGATCTCCGGCGTCGTCTGCGGCATCACGATAACGGCTTTGATGCCCAGCTTCTTGGCGGCCAGAGCCACGCCCTGGGCATGATTGCCAGCGGAGGCGCAGATAACTCCCTTGGCCTTTTGTTCTTCCGACAGCTGAGCAATCCGGTTGTAGGCGCCGCGAATCTTGAAGGAAAACACCGGCTGAAGGTCTTCACGCTTGAGCATAATATTGTTGCCAAAGCGCTTGGAAAGACTACGGGCTTCAGTCAGGGGTGTTTCGATGGCCACGTCGTAGACGCGCGCATCGAGTATCTTCTTGATATAGCGTTGCGGCATGATGGTTCCGGTTGCTGGTGAGTGATCAGGAAAAACCCACAGTGTAGAAAGTTTGCACGCTTGCCGTCTATAAGCAGAGTTGCTGCAGGCGTATAATAGTGCCCAAATTCAACGCAAACCTCCGGGAGCCCCCCATGACCCAGGACGAACTGAAACAAGCCGTTGCCAAAGCTGCAGTGGATCACATCGCCCCTCACCTGGAACCGAGCAGCATTGTCGGGGTGGGCACCGGCAGCACCGCCAACTTTTTCATCGACTATCTGGCGGAATACCGCAACGACTTCGACGGCGCCGTCGCAAGCTCCGAGGCAACCGCCGAACGACTGAAAAAGCACGGCATCCCGGTATACGACCTCAACGCCGTCAACGAAATCGAGTTTTACGTCGACGGTGCCGACGAAACCAACGAGAGCCTGGAGCTGATCAAAGGCGGTGGCGGTGCCCTGACCCGGGAAAAGATTGTGGCCGCCGTCGCCAAGACCTTTATCTGCATCGCCGATGAGTCCAAGCAAGTAGGCATCCTGGGAGAATTCCCGCTGCCCGTGGAAGTTATCCCCATGGCCCGCAGCCATGTCGGCCGCGAGATCGTAAAACTCGGGGGCGATCCGGTTTACCGGGATGGTTTTGTCACCGACAACGGCAACATCATCATCGACATCCACAACATGGATATCTCCCGCCCGCTGGTGGTGGAAGAAAAGCTCAATAACATTGTCGGCGTGGTCACCAACGGACTGTTCGCCCGCCGCCCGGCCGACCTGCTGCTACTCGGCACCCGTGACGGGGTGAAAAGCATTGCCCGCGGTGCATAACCCCCTGTAAGGCACTCCGCCTGACAAGCTGGCCATTCGGGCCAGCTTTTTTATTGCCTGAACAAACCCAAACCAAGCGCTTGCTTGGTAGCCAGGATTGCGCGACACTCACCTCATCGCAAAACAAGAACACAGGGAGCCAATCCGTGTCTGACTACTTCAACGAAACCCATGAACAGGTGCGCCAAACCGCCCGGAAATTCATCGAGACCCACGTCCGGCCCCATATTGACGACTGGGAAGAGGCCGGTGAATTCCCCCGTGAAATCTATAAACTCGCCGGCGACGCCGGACTCCTTGGCATCGGCTTCCCTGAAACTCTGGGCGGCATCGGTGAAGGCGATATTTTTATGAAAGTCGCAGTTTCCGAGGAACTGATGCGATCCACCTCTGGCGGCTTCGTGGCCAGTATCGGTTCCCTGGATATCGGCCTGCCGCCGGTGGCCAAGTGGGCCAAACAAGACATTCGGGAACAGATCGTGCCGCCCGTCCTGCGCGGCGACAAAATCGCGGCCCTGGCCGTGACCGAACCCGGTGGCGGCTCCGACGTCGCCAACCTGAAAACCCGTGCCGTAAAAGACGGCGACCACTACATCGTCAACGGTAGCAAAACCTTCATCACCAGCGGTATCCGCGCCGACCATTACACCGTCGCCGTGCGCACCGGGGGCGAAGGCCACGGCGGCATCAGCCTGTTGCTGATCGACAAAGGCACACCAGGTTTCACCACCGGCAACAAACTCCGGAAAATGGGCTGGTGGGCCAGCGACACCGCAGAACTCTTCTTCGAGGACTGCCGGGTACCGGCCGACCGCCTGATCGGCGCCGAAAACGCCGGTTTTATCGCCATCATGAGCAACTTCCTGGCTGAACGCCTGAGCCTGTCCATCATGGCCTACATGACCGCCCAGATCGCCTACGAAGCCGCTCTGGATTACACCAGACAACGCCAGGCCTTCGGCCGCCCCGTTGCCGGCTTTCAGGTCACCCGCCACAAACTCGTTGACATGGCCACCCAGATCGACATCGCCCGGGAATACACCTACCGCTGTGCCGCACTGATGCAGGCCGGCAAAAACCCCATTAAACAGGTGGCTATGGCCAAGAACTTCGCCGTGGACGTGTGCGAAAAAGTCACCCGCGAGGCGGTGCAGCTGTTTGGTGGTATGGGGTATATGCGGGAGTCGGTGGTGGATCGGCTGTACCGGGATGCCAAGATTCTGTCCATTGGCGGCGGCACCACGGAAATCATGAAGGAGCTGATTGCCAAACAGATCAGGCTGTGACCAAGGTTTAGTTTCGAATGGCAAGAGACTTCCGTATAATTGCGCCCACTTTTTAAACGCAGTTAAACGAACCCTAACGTACCAGGAAGGATCGCACATGCAATTCGACAACATCCCCGCTGGCAAGAACCCGCCAGAAGACATCTACGTTGCCATCGAAATCCCGGCCAACAGCTCTCCGGTCAAGTACGAACTGGACAAGGACATGGGCGCCCTGCTGGTTGACCGTTTCATGGCCACTCCGATGTTCTACCCGGCCAACTACGGCTTCATCCCCCACACCCTGGCCGACGACGGCGACCCACTGGACGTCCTGGTGGTCACCCCTTACCCGGTGCAGGCTGGTTCGGTCATTCGTTGCCGCCCGGTAGGCGTACTGAACATGGAAGACGAAGCCGGTGGTGATGCCAAACTGGTGGCCGTGCCCCACGACAAGCTGACCCAGACCTACCACAACGTTCGTGAAATCGAAGACCTGCCGGAACTGCTGCGTGATCAGATCCGTCACTTCTTCGAGAACTACAAGACTCTGGAGCCCGGCAAGTGGGTGAAAGTGCAGGGCTGGGACAACGCTGCAGCCGCCAAGAAAGCTATCGAAGACGCCATCAACGCCTACAAGGGCTGATCACGCTTCGAACATAAAAAAGCCGGGCAAGTCTAACGACTGCCCGGCTTTTTTGTGCCTGAGCCAAAGCTCAGACAACGGCGCTTATCAGCCCCGCGACAACAGGTCCCGCATATCACTGATCGCAGCATTCGCCCGTGACAGATAAGCCGCCATGGTCAACGAATGGTTGGCCAGCACACCGAAACCACTGCCATTGAGAATCACCGGACTCCACATGGAAGCCTGGGTGCCCTCCAGTTCGATAATGATCTGCTTTACGCTCGCCATGGCGTTCTTGTCCTGCAACACCTTCCGGAAGTCCACTTCCACCGCCCGGAAAATATGCAGCAACGCCCAGGCACTGCCTCGCGCCTCGTAAAAGACATCATCAATTTTGGTCCACGAGGTTTTGACATCCTCGCCACCGGTCTCTTCCGCCAGAGGATCATCCGGATTCAGATTAGCCACGGCATCCGACACCGACGCCTTGCCCACGCTCTCGCTGAGCGTACGGGACAAGCTGCCCAGCCGGGTTTCCAGATCCGCCAGCCAGTTGTTCAGGTTATCCGCCCGGGCAAAAAACTGGGCGTCCGCCTGGGCCGGATCAGACAGGCGATTCAAATAGCGCTTGAGCGCATTGATGCCACGCCGGTACTCGTTCTCGGTCGATGGAATGGCCCAGCTTTCACTGTCGAAGTGGAACTGGGGTTCGGCAATGGTCAGGTCCGGGTCTTCCGCCGACTGGCTCTGGGAACGGCTGATATCCTTGCGCATCGCCCGGGAAAGATCCCGCAACTGCACGAGCACGCCATATTCCCAGTTCGGCATATTGTCCATCCAAAGACCGGGAGGCGCGATGTCGTTGGAAATATAACCGCCGGGCTTATCCAGCAATGTCTCGGCAATGCGGATCATGGTGGCGGTGGTGGCAAAACCGGTCACCGGCTCCCTATCCATGGTGCTTGCCAGCGTACGGGTGTGATCACGTACAGAAAAGGTATCTGGCTCACTGCTCCAGTAGATACCCAGAACCATCGCAATCAGCAGGTACACCACCAGCAAGGCAACCACCAACTTGCCAATAACACCGCTACCGCCGGTGTAATCCTGCACATCGTCTTTCTTGTCCCTGAAGTACTGTCTGATCTTGCCAGGCATAAGACTCCTGATCTCCTGTTGATTACGTGTCTGCGGCAAATGGTCTGCCAAGATGGTAGCCCATGGCGCCGTCAATACCCAGCCTACAGAGTACCGAGTATTCCGCCGCGGTTTCTACTCCCGTAGCGTACACCTTTACCCCCCGACTGTGGGCAATACCGACAACCGACTCCAGCCAGAACTGGTTTTCATCATGACGATCCAGGTTGTGGATGAAGCTGTGATCAATCCGGACGGCCCTGAACGGCAGCCGTTTAAGATAACTGAACGGCACCCCGCCCACTCCGAACCGGTCAACCAGCACCGGTACACCAAGCCGCGACAACTCTCTTATCAGAGAGCTGACGGCTTTGCGGTGATGCTGAATGGTTACTTCGGCAATGCCAACCCACAAGCGCCCGGCTGTGCGCCCGGCCTTGGCAACCATGGTCAGCAGATCGTCACGGAAGCTATCAGACGCGATCGAACTACTACCCAGTGATACCGCCAGCCGCCGCTCCGGGTGGCGTTCAAGACACTCCAGCGCCCGGGTAAGCAGCATACGGTCGATATCGCTCACCAGCCCCAATCGCTCGGCCATCGGTACAAACAAACCGGCTTTCAGCGGCCCTTCTGCAGACTCAATACGGGAGAACACCTGATAATGGACCAGTGTCTGCCTTTCACCATGCACCATGGGCTGGAGCCAGAGAGACAGCTTATCTTCCCGAATCGCCTGGGTAATGATCGTGCGCCAGGTCTCCATATTGTGATGGCTCTCAACACCGGGATCGGGTAGCAGCAGGCTGCAGGAGTCCCCCCTTTGCTGGGCTGCCCTGAGAGCTTCATCGGCGGCGGCCAACAAGACCCTGATGCCATCACCGGGTCTGGCCACCGCCAGGCCAGCATGAACATGAGCGTCCATCGGGGCGGAGAGGTCCGAGTAGATTCCATCCAGCTCCCGCACCAGCTGCTCGGCCCAGATTCGCACGTCCGCTGCGGAGGCACCGGGCACAAACACCGCAAATTCTGCACCGGTTCTGCGCCCGGCAAAGGATTCGGCATGTCGGGCGACAAACGCCCGGATGCCACCGGCCACCTGGCGCAACAACCGGTCCCCCTCGTCCCGGCCATAGGCCAGGTTATAATCTGCAAAATAGGCCAGCTGCAGCATGATCAGAACGCCAGGCGCCGACTTCTCTTCCGATTCCACTTCCACCTTCATGCGTTGGTCAAAGGCGCTGCGGCTCGCCAGCCCCGTCACCGGATCTTCATTGTTCACGCGCCGCAAGTGCTGGATAAGCTTGCCCTGCCCCTCAAACAACTGACCCAGGTCATCCGCCATCTGGTTCATAGCCTCTGTCACCCGGTTCAACTCCCGGGTGGAGCGAATACTCACTCGCTTCCGGAAATCCCGCTGGCCAAGGGCCCGGGCCTGGGCCTCGACCTCTTTCAGGGGCCTCAAAGTCCTCCGGAGTAACAGAAACAGCCCCAGCAAGCCACCAGTGGCGATCACCAGGGCGGATAGCAGTAGCCCCAGGGAAATATGCCAGAGGTCGTCGTAGGCCCGCCCGGGATGACTCACCACCCGCACCTTACCCAACCGGCTCCAGCCCCTGACCACCTCCGCTTCCGCCTCTGGCAAGGGCAACGCAGCCAGGGAGACAAACCACTCCGGTGCACGATTAGCCTGCAATGGCATGCGCCGACCGGCAATCACCTCGCCATCGTGCCCCAGGTACTCAACCGCCAGATAGCGGCCACTGTCGAACACCGCATCGATCAGGGACGCCGAGGCGATCGGGTCAGCGCCGTCAATGGCATTGGACAGCGAAAGCCCGGTTGCAGTGGCTCCATCGCGGGCATGAGCCGCCAGCTGATCGGCAACATAGTCCCGAAAATAGCCATAACTGGTCACGAACGCGACTACCAGGGTCAGTGTCAGCAGAGTGCCGGCGAACAGCAACAGCAGGGTCTGCAAGGTAATCTCCCCTCGCTGCCTGCGGGTAGGAAAGTTGTCGAGCATCCCTGCCATCACATCGGGGCTCCATCAGAGAAACGAGTATCAGGTTAGCTGTGACCCGGGCCGCAGAGTTGACAAACATTTACATAGCGCAACCTACGCCCACAACATTAAACACTATAGACTCTACACAAGGACCATAAAGCCTCTGTATAACTCATAAATGGCAAAAATTCGCGCAGACGGATATCGCGATCAACAATTGGACAGACAGGCCGGAGCACCATGAACGACGAAAGCCAGAAAGAGAAACTCAGGCAGCATTTCGCCCGCCGTGTCACCACCCAGGCCCGGGTGGTGCTTGATACCTGGCAGAAAATCCGCGACGACCGCAGTCAGGCGCCGGCCCACCGGGACGATCTGACTGCCGCAGCCGACAAACTCGTTCGTTATGCCCGGCGTTTCGAAATGGACAGCCACGCGGCTGCCGGCGAATTGATCCTGTCCCTGTTGACCGACTGGCATCAGGACACCCCCCTGGACGATGCCAAAGCCAAGGCACTGGAAGATGCCACCGAGAATCTGCGCCTATCCACCCAGCGTCGCACCGACCAGGACACCTCCAGCGCGCCCCAGCAGTATCGTCGAACGCCGGTTTATATCGCCCTGTCGAACGAAGAGATGGCCTCGCGACTGATCCGGCAACTGGAATTCTTCGGCTTTCGCGCTTCCGCCTTTAATGCGTCGGCAGACCTGATTGAGGCTTGTGCGCTCAGTAAACCGGAAACCATCCTGATGGACGTGAACTTCAGCGGCAAAGATAAAGATAATGCCGGCATAGCCACCGTTGAACAGCTGCAAGAACAACACGACACGCCGATTCCCATCATTTTCGTCAGCGACGAGGACGGCAGCATCGAAACCCGGCTGCGCGCCTCCCGCTGCGGCGGGGAGGAGTTCTTCTACCCGGCGGTGGACCCCGGCCAACTGATAGAAAAGATCGAAACCTATACCCACGGCAACACTGTCGAGCCCTACAAGGTGCTGGTCCTGGACGATTCCCGGGCCCAGGCCAAATACATGGAAACGGTATTGAAAAAGGCGGGAATGACCGCTCACATCATCACCGACCCGATGCAAATCATTCATGCCCTGGAGGAGTTCTCGCCGGAAATCATCATCCTGGACATGTACATGCCCGGCTGCACCGGCATGGAGATTGCCCGTGTCATCCGCCAGCAGGATCGTTTCCACAGTGTTCCCATCATTTACCTGTCGGCGGAAGAGGACGTCAGCAAACAGCTGCACGCCATGAGCCTGGGCGGTGACGACTTCCTGACCAAGCCCATCGATCCCAAGCACCTGATTGCGACCCTGCACAACCGGGGTCGGCGGGCCCGCTCACTGCTGGCACTGATGATCCGCGACAGCCTGACCGGCCTGTTTAATCACACCCACACCCTGCACCTGCTGGAGCAGGAAATCGTGCGTGCGCGCCAGAAAGATCAGCCCATGTGCTTTGCCATGATCGATATCGACTTCTTCAAGAAGGTAAACGACACCTTTGGCCACCCGATTGGCGACCGGATTCTGCGCAGCCTGTCCATGTTCCTGAAGCAACGTCTGCGCAAGACCG
This sequence comes from Marinobacter sp. C1S70, assembly GCF_000475355.1. Lineage (NCBI taxonomy): Bacteria > Pseudomonadati > Pseudomonadota > Gammaproteobacteria > Pseudomonadales > Marinobacteraceae > Marinobacter > Marinobacter sp. C1S70. The sequence continues at coordinate 177,344 of NZ_AXBW01000073.1, forward strand.
ATCATATTGGCCGCTACGGTGGAGAAGAGTTCGCCATCATCCTGCCGAACACCCGCCCGGGCGATGCCCGCAATGTCCTCAACGAAATTCGTGAGCGCTTCTCCGAGCTGACCCAGCAGGCCGGCGACCGGGAATTCAATGTCACCTTCAGTTGCGGTATTGCCGACTGGCAGGGTGAAACCGCCCAGGCCCTGTGCGAGCGCGCAGACCGCGCCCTGTATACGTCCAAGGAGCACGGCCGCAACTGCGTGACCCTGGCCGAGACCTGACCTTCCGGGCCGGGCAATCGCCCGGCCCATGAAACCAATGTCGAATACCGACATTCACCGCCATGATCAACAATGATTGTCATCAACGAAATGTCATCGCGTGACAGCAGGTTGCTGTGTAACCTTTTCAGAGCAATGGACAACCGGCAGGATTGTCAAAAAGTGTTGATCTGGGGATAACAAGCACGCACCATTGGGGTAACGTGCCGTTATCTTCGGCGATCCTGTTCAAAATTCATCAAGGCAGACAGAACCATGTCGACCATTCTTGTGCTCCACGGCCCGAACCTCAATATGCTCGGCACCCGAGAGCCCGAGGTCTATGGCCACGAGACCCTGGCCGATATAGACGACCGCCTGCGCAGCAAGGCGGCTGAGAAAGGCCATCATCTGCTACACCTGCAATCAAACGCGGAATACGAATTGATAGAAAGAGTGCATGAAGCCAGGGCTGAAGGGGTGGATTTCATCATCATCAACCCCGCCGCCTTCACCCACACCAGCGTGGCCCTTCGGGATGCCATGCTGGCGTCGGGCATCCCCTTTATCGAAGTGCATCTTTCAAACGTGCATGCGCGGGAACCTTTCCGCCATCACTCCTATTTTTCAGATATCGCTGAAGGCGTTATCTGCGGGCTGGGCAGCCAGGGCTACGATCTCGCCCTGAAGGCGGCCCTGCAACGAATTCACCGATAGAACACAGAAACGGGACTGGAACAGTTATGGATATTCGCAAAATCAAGAAACTCATTGAGCTCCTTGAGGAATCAGACGTCGAAGAACTGGAGATCCAGGAAGGCGACGATTCGGTTCGCATTTCCCGCCGTCGCGAGCCCGCCGCCGGTGGACATTACGTCAGCCATTACGCGGCACCGGCCCCCCAGGCTGCCCCAGCTCCGGCGCCTGCGGCTGAAGCCGCTCCGGCTGCGGAATCTTCAGCCCCAGCAGCGCTCTCCGGCCACGCCGTGAAATCCCCGATGGTTGGTACCTTCTACCGTGCGCCGTCCCCCACCGCCAGCTCCTTTGTTGAAGTGGGCCAGAAAGTTAACGTGGGTGACGTGATCTGTATTGTTGAAGCCATGAAGATGATGAACCAGATCGAAGCCGACAAGGCCGGTACCGTTACCGAAATCCTGGTCGAAAATGGCCAGCCGGTTGAGTTTGACCAGCCCCTGGTCGTCATTTCCTGAATTCGGTGATTGCTAACCATGGCCATGTTAGAGAAAGTTCTGATCGCAAACCGCGGTGAAATCGCCCTGCGTATTCTCCGTGCGTGCAAGGAGCTGGGCATCAAAACGGTTGCGGTACATTCCCAGGTAGACCGCGACCTGATGCACGTTCGCCTTGCCGACGAATCTGTCTGCATTGGCCCGAACAGTGCCACAGACAGCTACCTCAATATTCCGACCATCATCAGCGCCGCTGAAGTGACCGATTCCGTGGGCATCCACCCGGGTTACGGTTTCCTGGCCGAGAATGCCGATTTTGCCGAGCAGGTCGAGAAGAGCGGCTTCCGCTTTATCGGCCCCCGGGCAGAGACCATCCGCCTGATGGGTAACAAGGTGTCCGCCATCGAAGCCATGAAAAAGGCCGGCGTACCCACAGTTCCCGGCTCCGACGGCCCGCTGACGGACGACGACGAACGCACCCTCAAGCTGGCGAAGCAGATTGGCTACCCGGTGATGATCAAGGCGGCCTCTGGTGGTGGTGGCCGAGGCATGCAGGTGGTGCACTCTGAAGCCGCCCTGCTGAAAGCAGTACAGATCACCCAGAGCGAAGCCAAGAATGCCTTCGGCGATCCCACCGTGTATCTGGAGAAGTTCCTGGAAACCCCACGCCACGTGGAAGTCCAGGTTCTGGCCGACATGCACGGCAACGTCATCCATCTGGGTGACCGGGACTGCTCCATGCAGCGCCGCAACCAGAAGGTCATTGAAGAAGCGCCGGCGCCAAACATCAACCAGGAATCCCGCGAGCGAACGCTCAAGGCCTGCGTGGATGCCTGCAAGGAAATCGGCTACGTCGGCGCCGGCACCTTCGAATTCCTGTATCAGGACGGCGAGTTCTACTTCATTGAAATGAACACGCGGGTACAGGTTGAGCATCCGGTCTCTGAGATGGTCACTGGTGTGGACATTGTGCGCGAGCAGCTGCGTATTGCCAGCGGTCTGCCACTGCAATACAGCCAGGACCAGATCCACATTTCCGGCCATGCCATTGAATGCCGGATCAACGCCGAAGACCCGAAAACCTTCGTGCCCAGCCCTGGCAAGATCAGTCATTTCCACGCTCCTGGCGGCAACGGCATCCGCGTGGATTCCCACCTGTACAGCGGCTACACCGTACCGCCGTACTACGATTCCCTGGTGGCCAAACTGATCACCTGGGGCGACGACCGGGAGATCGCCCGCCGGCGCATGAAGAATGCGCTGGACGAAATGCTGGTCGAGGGCATCAAGACCAACCAACCCCTGCATCGAAAACTGGTACGCGATGGTGGCTTTAAACAGGTAGACTTCACCATCCACTACCTTGAGAAACTGATGCGGGATTAACCATGCCCTGGATACAACTCCAGATTCCAGCTGATCCGGACACTGCGGATCAGCTGGAAGATCTGTTAATGGAAATGGGCGCCGATGCCGTTTCCATGGAAGACGCCGCCGACCAGCCGCTGTACGAGCCCGACCCGGGCACCACCCCCCTCTGGAGCCAGACCACCGTCACTGGCCTGTTCCAGTCTGATCGCAATATCGAACAGTTACTGGCGGAGATTCGCGACGCCTGGCACCAGCAGACCCAACAGTCTTTGGCCGACATTGACGTTACCCTGGTGGAAGACAAGGACTGGGAGCGGGCCTGGATGGACGACTTCCACCCGCTGCAGTTCGGTGAACGCCTGTGGATTGTGCCCAGCTGGCACGAGGCGCCAGACCCGGACGCCGCCAACCTGTTGCTCGACCCCGGCCTGGCTTTCGGCACCGGCACCCACCCGACCACCGCGCTGTGCCTGGAATGGCTTGACGGCCAGGATGTCGCGGGCAAGCAGGTGACCGACTACGGTTGTGGTTCCGGCATTCTGGGCCTGGCCGCCCTGTTACTGGGGGCAGAGCATGTCGTTGGCGTGGATACCGATCCCCAAGCCCTGGAAGCCAGCCGTGACAACGCCCGCCGGAATGGCGTTGAAGATAACCGCCTGGATTTGTACCTGCCCGGCAACGATCCGGACACCCGAGCCGATATCATGTTGGCCAATATCCTTGCCCAGCCGCTGATCGGCCTGGCACCGAGACTGGCCGAACTGACCAGGCCCGGCGGGGATCTGGTACTGTCTGGCATCCTGTTCAATCAGGCCCGTGACGTGATGGAAGCCTATGAGCCCTGGTTCATCATGGACGAACCGGAACAGAAAGAAGACTGGATACGCCTCACAGGACGGCGCAAGGACGGATGACGACACAGGCGTTTATGTCTAAACTGCCTCCATCGTAGTGATCGACCAGAGATCGAGCTTTCAGGAACGAAGCATGACCCAGAGCAGCCTGCAGACCCAATGCCCCAACTGTGAGACCCGTTTCCGGGTAACAGACGAACAGCTGAGCGTCGCCAGGGGCAAGGTACGCTGCGGGAACTGCATGAAGATTTTCAATGCGGTCGAACACCAGGTGGTCTCTGGCAAAGATAATGCCGGGGCCCGCCCGTCGCCCTCATCATCAAGCTCTGAAACCGGAGCAACCAGGCCCGGCCGGTTCGACGATGAAGAGGAACTGATCTTTGCGGACAACCCCGAGGAAGATGCCACCGAAGGCCGCTATGCCGGCAGCAAACTGACGTTCTCAGATGATGAGCTCAGCGACAGCTTCCGCAATTTCGACGAGCCCGAGGAATCCGGCTTCAGCGACGACGACCTGACGCCGGAAAACCAGAATATCGACGAGAGCTGGGCCGAGGCCATGCTCAACGACGACGAGCCCGCGAAGCCATCGGCTCAGCCAGAATCAGCGAAGCCTCAGCGTCCTGCCCCGCCGCAGCCCGAACCGGAACAGGCATCGCTTCAGACGCCCCCTGCTGCCGAAACACGGCCGGAGCCGCTGCGCCGTGAGGACAGCGAGTCCAATGAAACAACCCTGCCCGCCAACGAGGCCACTTCAGCGGAGCCGTCCACGGAACCGGATATCACGGACCTCAGCCTGGCGGATGACGATCGCGTGGGCGACCCGATTGTCAGCCGCACTCGCAAGCAAGCGGCGCCAGACACCCTCTACCATGACCTGCGACGGGATCCTGTATCCGTCGGTAACGGCAGAGGCCGGCTCAGAACCGTATTCTGGACACTGGCGGTGCTGGCCCTGCTGGGCGTACTGATTGCCCAGGTTACCTGGTACCAGTTTGACCGGCTTTCTGCCATCCCCCAGCTCCGACCGTTCTACGAGAAGGGCTGCGAGATTGCCGGATGCGAACTCAAACCCCTGGTGAATGTCGAGGCTATCCAGAGCCGTAAACTGGTGGTGCGTACCGACCCGGAGAACCGGGATCAACTCATTGTCGATGCCGTGATTCTCAACCGCGCCGGCTTTGAGCAGCCGTTCCCGGCGATAGCTCTGACCTTCTCCAACCTCAATGGCGATGTGGTGGCCCAAAGCACCTTTACGCCAGAAGAGTACCTGGCCGGTGAGGCCGCAGAACTTGCCAGCATGCCGGTAGAGACGCCGGTGCGGATCGCCATCCGGATACGCGACCCCGGACGGGATGCCGTCAACTACAACCTGAGCTTTCGTCCCTGGGCGCCTTGATGCGAATCAATAGCCTTCGAGCCGACAGTTGACAGCGCAAAAGTCAACCAGAAAGCGCGAAAAATAATCAATTTTTTAACGCTTTCGCCCCTTCAATCAGCTTGCCCCCGGCGGTATCATTACCGCCCTTCGGAGACCGGAGCGGTCAGAAATTGAACAACCGCTCCAGCCGAATTTTGCTTAACCCGCTGTGACACGGACTCAGATCATGCTGCCAACGGCAAAAATCGGGCCGTACACCCTGCCCAACCCGCTGATTGTTGCACCCATGGCCGGTGTAACCGATCGCCCTTTCCGGCTTTTATGCCGACGAATGGGGGCCGGGCTGGCGGTATCGGAAATGGTCATAGCGGACAGCAAGCTCTGGCATACGCGTAAATCCCGGACTCGCCTGAATCACGAAGGCGAACCGGAACCCAGATCGGTCCAGATCGCCGGCGGCGACCCCGAGATGCTGGCCGATGCAGCCCGGCAAAACGCTGAATTCGGTGCTCAGATCATCGACATCAACATGGGGTGTCCGGCCAAGAAAGTCTGCAACAAGGCCGCCGGTTCGGCCCTGATGAAAGACGAGAAGCTGGTGCGGGAAATTCTGGAAGCCGTGGTGAAGGCGGTGGATGTGCCGGTGACCCTGAAAATGCGAACCGGCTGGGACAGAGACAACCGCAATGCTCCGGTCATCGCCAGGATGGCGGAAGATGCCGGCATTCAGGCTCTGGCCGTACACGGCCGTACCCGCGCAGACAAATACAACGGCGACGCGGAGTACGACACCATCGCAGAGGTCAAGGCCAGCGTTGGCATACCGGTGTTCGCCAACGGCGACATTACCACGCCGGAGAAGGCCCGGCAGGTACTCAGCCATACCGGTGCCGACGGCTTGCTGATTGGCCGGGGTGCCCAGGGCCGGCCCTGGATTTTCCGGGAGATTCTTCATTATCTGGAAACCGGAGAACACCTGCCCCAACCGCCCATGGATGAAGTAGAGCGCATTCTGGCCGGGCACCTGGAAGAACTGCACCGTTTCTACGGCGAATTGATGGGCGTGCGTATCGCCAGAAAACACGTGGGCTGGTATCTGCAGTCCCATGATGACAGCAAACAGTTCCGACAACGCTTCAACGCCATCGATGATGCGCTGGAGCAGAAAGACAGCATCGCACAGTATTTTGCAGGCTTACGAAATGGAGAGGTATTCGCAGCATGACCGCTGAGACTTTGGCAAATCAATCCCTAAGCACCCCGGCCAACGATGATCTGCATCAGTTGCACACGGTAAACCACAGCGGCAACAGCGTCACCCTGCGTGACAGCGTAGAAGTTGCCCTGAAGAACTACTTTGAGCAACTCGATGGCGCGCCGGTTACCGACGTGTACCAACTGGTACTGTCAGAAGTGGAAGCCCCGCTGCTGGAGCAGGTGATGAAATACACCCGCAACAACCAGACCAAGGCCTCCACCATGCTCGGGCTGAATCGCGGCACCCTGCGCAAGAAACTCAAGCAATACGGTCTGCTATAATCAGACCTGACCCCACAAGGGCCTCCCGGATGCGTTCGCGAGGCCCTTGTTATTTGCACCCAGGCTTACAATCCGGCTTATCTGACCAGCGAAGAAAGTGACCCATGGCAAACCAGGCAAACACCCCCGTCCGTCGCGCCCTGATCAGCGTGAGTGATAAAACCGGCATCGTCGATTTCGGCCGTGCCCTCACCGAACGCGGCGTCGAGCTGCTCTCCACCGGCGGAACCTTCCGCCTGCTCAAGGAAAACAACGTACCGGTCACCGAAGTGTCCGATTACACCGGTTTCCCGGAAATGATGGATGGCCGGGTCAAAACCCTGCACCCGAAAATCCACGGCGGCATTCTGGGCCGGCGTGGCACCGACGATGCCATCATGGCTGAGCACGGAATCAATCCCATCGACATGGTGGTGGTGAACCTGTATCCGTTCGAGGACACCGTGGCCAACCCGGACTGCGACCTGGCCACCGCCATTGAAAACATCGACATTGGCGGCCCCACCATGGTTCGTGCCGCCGCCAAGAACCACAACGATGTTGCCATTGTCGTGAACGCCTCCGACTACAACCGCGTTCTGAAAGAACTGGCGGACAACGACGGCGAGCTGACCTACAGCACCCGCTTCGACCTGGCCGTGAAGGCCTTCGAGCACACCGCCGGCTACGACGGTGCTATTGCCAACTATCTGGGCGGGCGCACCCCGGATAACGACAACGCCGACTTCCCCCGCACCTTCAATGCCCAGTTCGTGAAAGTTCAGGATATGCGCTATGGGGAAAACCCGCATCAGCGCGCTGCCTTCTACGCCGAGCGCCACCCGAAGGAAGCCTGTGTCGCCACCGCCAAACAGCTTCAGGGCAAGGAACTGAGCTACAACAACGTAGCCGACACCGATGCGGCGCTGGAGTGCGTCAAACCCTTCGCCGACCCGGCCTGCGTCATCGTCAAGCACGCCAATCCCTGTGGCGTGGCCATCGGTGCCGACATACTGCAGGCCTACGACCTGGCCTTTGCCACCGACCCGACGTCGGCCTTTGGCGGCATCATCGCCTTCAACCGTGAACTGGATGCGGCGACCGCCAAAGCCATTGTGGATCGCCAGTTCGTGGAAGTGATTATCGCCCCGAGCGTTGCGCCGGAAGCGGTCGAGATTGTTGCCGCCAAGAAGAACGTACGCCTGCTGGCCTGCGGCGAATTCGACGGTGAACGCGCCCAGACCATGGACTACAAGCGAGTGACCGGCGGCCTGCTGGTGCAGGATCGTGACCTGGGCATGGTGGCCATGGAAGACGTGAAAGTGGTCACCGAGCGCCAGCCCACCGAACAGGAACTCAACGACCTGCTGTTCGCCTGGGAAGTGGCCAAGTACGTGAAATCCAACGCTATCGTCTATGCCAAAGCCGGCCGCACCATCGGTGTGGGCGCAGGTCAGATGAGCCGTGTTTACAGCGCGAAAATTGCCGGCATCAAAGCCGCCGATGAAAACCTGGAAGTGAAGGGCTCCGTGATGGCCTCAGATGCGTTCTTCCCGTTCCGGGATGGCATTGATGCGGCTGCGGAAGCCGGCATCACTGCCGTGATCCAGCCGGGCGGCTCCATGCGCGACCAGGAAGTGATCGATGCCGCCAACGAGCATGGCATTGCCATGGTCTTCACCGGCATGCGCCATTTCCGTCACTGATCGAAGAACTCAGGAGTAACACATGAACATTCTGGTTATTGGCAGTGGCGGACGTGAGCACGCCCTGGCGTGGAAAGCCGCCCAGTCACCGCATGCGGATAAAGTGTTTGTCGCACCGGGTAACGCCGGCACCGCCCGGGAACCGAATCTGGAAAACGTCGACCTGGACGTGATGGACCTGGACGGCCTGGCCAACTTCGCCGAGCAGAACAACGTCGGCCTGACCATCGTTGGCCCGGAAGCCCCGCTGGTGGCCGGCGTGGTGGACAAATTTGAAGCCCGCGGCCTGCGCATCTTCGGTCCCAGCGCTGGCGCCGCCCAGCTGGAAGGCTCCAAGGCCTTCACCAAGGACTTCCTGGCCCGCCAGAAGATTCCCACCGCCGACTACGCCAATTTCACCGATGTCGACGAGGCCCTCGCCTACGTGCGTGAAAAAGGCGCACCCATCGTGGTCAAAGCCGACGGCCTGGCCGCCGGCAAAGGTGTAATCGTCGCCATGACCCTGGCAGAAGCCGAAGATGCCATCCGCGACATGCTCGCAGGCAACGCCTTTGGCGATGCCGGCAGCCGCGTGGTGGTGGAAGAGTTTCTGGACGGCGAAGAAGCCTCCTTCATCGTGATGGTCGACGGCAAGAACGTACTGGCCATGGCCACGTCCCAGGACCACAAGCGCGTAGGCGACGGCGACACCGGCCCCAACACCGGTGGCATGGGAGCTTATTCTCCCGCCCCGGTGGTCACTGCCGATGTGCACCAGCGGATCATGGACGAGGTGATCTACCCCACGGTCAACGGCATGGCGGCGGAAGGCCATCCGTACAAGGGTTTCCTGTACGCCGGCCTGATGATCGATACCAGCGGTGCACCCAAGGTCATTGAGTTCAACTGCCGCTTTGGCGATCCGGAAACCCAGCCGATCATGCTGCGCATGAAGTCCGACCTGGTGGAACTGTGCCAGGCCGCCGTGGATGGCAAGCTGGACGCGTGCGATTCCGAGTGGGATGAACGCGCCTCTGTCGGCATCGTACTCGCTGCCGGTGGCTATCCCGCCAGCTACGACAAGGGCGATGTCATCTCCGGCCTGCCGGACGGTGAAACAGAAGGTGAGAAGGTCTTCCACGCCGGCACCAAACTCAACGGCGACGACGTAGTCACTGCCGGGGGCCGCGTGCTCTGCGCTACCGCTCTGGGTAACACCGTCACCGAAGCCCAGCAACGGGCCTATGAGCTGGCAAAGAAAATCAGCTGGAACGGCATGTTCTACCGCAACGACATTGCCTACCGGGCCATTGCCCGGGAGCAGAGCTGAGGCTCCGGCTCGTCGAGTAACAGCGTCAGCCCGGTCATTGACCGGGCTTTTTTATGGGTTAGTGTTGGCATTCAATAATAGTCATAACGAAAAGGAGTTCCCTGTGCGCCGTACTCACCTGAAGCTGTTCCTGCTGCTGATCGTTACCCTGCTGGTCAGCGCCTGCTCCCGCCAGAGCATCTACGAAAACGCCATAGACTGGGAACGCTCAAGCGCCGGCCTGAAGGCCGCACAGGTCACCGTTGGCGATCTGGACATTGCCTATCTTCGCAGTGAAGAACCGGTCGATGGCGACACTCTGGTTCTGATCCACGGCTTCGGCGCCAACAAGGATAACTGGACCCGTCTGGCCAAAGAGTTCCAGGGTGAGTTCAACATCTATGCCCTCGATCTGCCAGGCCATGGCGACAGCAGTAAACCCCTGGACATCGGCTACCGTTTTGAGGATCAGGTAGATTACGTCCACCAGATACTGAAGGAACTCGGGGTGGAACGCTTCCACATGATGGGCAACTCCATGGGCGGTGCCATCACTGCCCTCTACGCTGCCACCCATCCAGAACAGGTTCACACAGCCGTACTGTTCGACCCTGCCGGTATCTTCGAATATGAAAGTGAGCTGGTGGACCTGGTCATGGATGGCGACAACCCGCTCATCCCGAAACGGGAAGGCGATTTCGACCGCCTGCTGGACTTCGCTCTGGAAAAACGCCCTTTCGTGCCCTGGCCGATCTTTGACGTGATGGAAGAAAAGGCCATCGCCAACCGGGAAGTCAACGAAGTCATTTTCCGGGCCATCCGAGACACCGGCTTCGAGCCGGATTTCCGCAACGCCATCACCAACATCCAGGCGCCGGTTCTGGTGGTCTGGGGCAAACTCGACCGGGTAATTGACTATCGCAATGCCGATGTCTTTGTTGAGGCTATCCCGAACGCGCGCAAGGCCATTCTCGATGATATCGGCCACGCGCCGATGGTGGAGGCGCCGGAGGAATCGGCAGCCCTGTTCCGGGACTTTCTTGCCGACCGGCAGCCCTGAAACCAATCGCCACTACAGCTAGGCCCGAAAAAAAGGTAGGCTTCAGAGCTTTGGATTCCGTCGTCAGAAGATTCGCCCATGCCTGAAGCCATCTGGATAAGTTTTGCCTTTGTTATCGGCCTTCTCGTCAAGGGAATCGGTTTGCCTCCGCTGGTGGGCTATCTGGCCGCCGGCTTTGTGCTCAGCGGCCTCAGCGCAACTACCAGCATCACTGCAGAGCCCACCGATGTACTGGCCCACATTGCTCATCTTGGCGTTTTGCTGCTCTTGTTTACAGTCGGCCTGAAGCTGAAGCTACGCTCCATTGTCAGCCCGGAAGTCATCGGCGGCAGTCTGCTCCACTTTGCGATTACCTGTGTGGTGTTTGCCCCCGGCCTCTACCTGCTTTTTGACCTGGACTGGACAACGGCCCTGATGCTGGCGATCGCCCTGTCCTTTTCCAGCACCGTACTGGCCGCCAAGGTACTGGAAAGCAAACGGGAACTCAGAGCCTTCCACGGCCGGGTCGCTATTGGCATATTGATCATGCAGGATCTGATTGCACTGGTGGTGATGAGTCTCGCGGCCGGCAAAACACCCTCAGAATGGGCCGTCATTGTCTTCGGCCTTCCGTTGCTCCGGCCGCTGCTCTACAGGCTGCTGGATGCCAGCGGGCACGACGAACTGCTGGTACTGCTCGGGCTTCTGCTGGCCCTGGTGGTTGGTGGCCTTGGGTTTGAGGCCGTGGGTCTGAGTTCGGAATTGGGTGCATTGGTGTTCGGTGCCATGCTGGCCAACCATCCCCGTTCCCAGGAACTGGCCAAGTCCCTTTGGAGCGTGAAAGAAATCTTCCTGGTCGGTTTTTTCCTGCAGATCGGCATTGACGGCCTGCCAGACCAGCAAGTTCTGATCTTTGCGGCAGTAGCAGCCTTGCTCTTGCCACTCAAAGGCATCCTGTTCTACTTCCTGCTGCTGGCTTTCCGCCTGCGGGCTCGCAGTAGCTTCCTCACCTCGCTGTCACTCACAAACTACAGTGAATTCGGGCTCATTGTCGCCAGTGTTGCCCTGCCAGAATGGCTGGTTCCGCTGGCGATATCGGTTTCCCTGTCGTTTGTATTTTCGGCGCCGCTCAACCGGTTTTCCCACAGTATTTACGAGCATGTTGCCCACAAGCTGGTTCGTTTCGAGAGTCAGAAACGTCATCCTGATGAGCAACCTATCTCGCTGGGTACTACACGGGTTCTGGTGATGGGCATGGGGCGAACAGGCACTGCGGCTTACGATTGGCTTGCGCCCCATGAAACGCGAATCATGGGGATCGACTCAGACCCTGCCAAAACCGAGAAACACCAGAAAGATGGGCGCAATGTCGTCTTTGCAGACGCCGAAGACACCACCTTTTGGGAAGGTCTGCACATGCCGGAACTCAACTCGGTGGTACTGGCAATGAGTGACATCGAAGGCAAGCTTATCGCCGCGCGGATGCTGCGCAAGCTCGGCTTCGAGGGCTATATCGTGGCGCACACCATGTATGCCGATGAAGCCGTAAAAATTCGCGAAGCCGGCGCCAATGATGCCTACCTCACGATGAGTGAGACCGGCGTGGCCCTGGCAAGTCACCTTATGGACAAATCAGGAATTCAGGCGGCGCAGGTGCGGAACCCGGTGTAAACATCACTGCGAAACGGCAGATACGCCTGCCGGTAGGTGCCACGGATCAGGTTGGATGAGGTGGCACAGCTGCCGCCCTTGGTGACTTTGTGCGTGGCAAACTGCAGGGTCGACATGAATGGGTACATATCTACCTTGAAGCCGTCATAGGGCAGGAACTCGTTGCTGGTCCATTCCCACACCGAGCCAACCATCTGCCGGCAGCCAAACGGGCTATCGCCGGCCGGGTAATCCGATACCGGGTTGCGAGCCATGGTCCGGGCATTCATATCCGCCCGCACAGCATCCGGTGACTCATTACCCCACGGAAAACGCCGAAAAGGCCTACCCGGTTTATTGCCCAGCGCCGCCACTTCCCATTCATACTCGGTCGGCAACCGCCTCCCGGCCCAGGTACAGAAGGCTTCCGCCTCCCAGTAGCTGACATGGGTAACCGGAGCGTCTGGCTGCAACGGCAGCCAGCGGTCGAACACCCGTACCTGCCACTGTTCGTCATGCCACCGCCAATACAGCGGATGCCGGGGCAACCGCATCATTGGCTCGTTTACCCCATGGAGCAGACTGACGTCCTGCTCGGTTTCCAGCCACTTGCGGCCGCCGAACGACCAGAGTTCGGGACGCCTGTAACCATCATCGTCTACAAACGCCTGGAATTCCCGGTTGCTCACCAGCGTGCGACTGATGGCAAACGCCGGCAGCTCGACCTCAAAACGGGGCTTCTCGGCATCAAAGGCAAAGTCTTCGGTCGCGTACTGTTGCGACTCACCGGGCATGCCAATAACCCAGCGACCGGCCGGGATCTGAGCATCACCGCTGATCGACTCGCCCAGAGCAGGCCGATCACCTTTGTAATCCAAAGGCGCCGGATAGCCGACTGTCTGCCGACACCAGATGAGCGACTCGATGTGCATGTTCTGGTGATAAATGGCGTAGCGGTAGAGATACAGCTCCTGGTCGCTCAGCTCCCCACCCTTGATGCGTTCGGCAACCCGGTCGTAGATGGTGTTGAAATACCTGAGAGTTTCCTCCCTGCCCGGAAACAGATCCCGACTCCAGCGATCTTTGTGATCGACATGGAATGAATCCCACAGGTCATCCATGGAGGGATCGTAGCTCGGTGTTCCGTCCAGCAGGTTGAAGACAAAGACTTCGTAGAAGAAGGCGGCGTGGCCCATTTCCCAGAGCGGTGGGTTCACGCCCGGATGATACGGAACATCCAGTTTCTCTTCAGGCAAGGTAATAATCAGCTGTTCGGTCCGGCTGCGAGCCAGCTCAAGTTCGGCCAGAAGCTGAGGTTTCATGTCGTCAACCGCCATTAGTGCCACGCTCTCTCGTGTTATTCCCAAGGTATGGGAAGACGTGTCGGGAAGGCGTGTCCAAAAATGTGCGGAGCCATGGATGGCGGAGCAGAAGCGCCACATGGATGTGCCGCAAGGAGCGGTTTTTGGACACGCCTTCCCGACGCGGCTTCATACTCCAGTGAAGAGTACCAAAGAAAAAACCGCCGAGGACAGAAACCCACGGCGGTTCGGTCGCTATCAGCACGATAGGCGACGGAAATCAGGCCACCTCAGGCGGTCTTCTTGCGTTTGCGCCGCCAGTCCGCCAGGTCTTCGATCAGCTTGTAGAACAAGGGCACGAAGAACAGGGCCAGGGTACTGGCCACCAGCATGCCGCCAACCACCACGGTACCGATTTCCTGCCGGCTCACAGCACCCGCGCCGGTACTGAATGCCAGCGGCAGGGAACCCACGATGAACGTCAGCGCGGTCATCATGATCGCCCGGAAGCGCTGGCGGGCTGCAGTGCTGGCCGCCTCGAACGAGCTCATGCCCGTTTGCCGGTTCTGGGCGGCGAACTCAACGATCAGAATCGCGTTTTTCGCCGCCAGGCCAATCAGCACCAGCAACCCTACCTGGAAGTAGATGTCGTTGGGGAAGCCACGCAACAGCGAGGCCAGTGCCGCCCCGAATACCCCGAAGGGCACCGCGGTAGCCACTGCCACCGGCAGACCCCAGCGCTCGTATTGGGCGGCGAGGATCAGAAACACCAGCAGCAGCCCCATGCCAAAGGCGAGGGTGCCGGAGTCCGCAGAGTCCTGCAGCTGATAGGCTTCACCGGTCCAACCCAGCAACGTGTTTCGGTCAAACTGCTGATTGGCAACTTCCTGCAGCGCAGTCAGGGCTTCGCCCGTGGTGTGGCCCGGCGTCGGGTCCGCAAGCAGTTTGGCCGCGGGGTAGACGTTAAAGCGGTTCAGGATGTCCGGTCCGCTCACCCGCTCCAGCTCCACGAGTGAGCTCAGGGGAATCATCTCCCCGTAGGAGGAACGCACAAACACCTTGCGCAGGTCATCCGGGTGGCTTCGGAATTCGCCTTCAGACTGCAGCGTCACCTGCCAGTTTCGCCCCTGCAGGGTAAAGTCGTTTACATACAGGCCGCCAAACGTGCTCTGCATGGTGGTGAAAATCTGATCCACCGGCACACCTGCCGCCTGGGCCTTCTCCCGGTCAACAATCGCCTGATAGCGGGGAATACCGGTATCCAGGGTCACCCGGACGTTGGTCAGTTCCGGGCGCTGGTTGGCGGCCTGGGTGAACCGGTCCGCCATCGCCTTGATCTCGGAAGGTGTGCGGCCACCACGGGCCTGGATGTAACCTTCCACACCGCCGGTGGTCGACAGCCCCTGGATCGGCGGCGGGGTAAAGGCAATGACAAAGGCTTCGGGCATACCAAACCCGATACCCATAATCTTGTTGGCAATATCGGCCGCGCCCTGGCCTTCGCCTTCCCGCTCAGCCCAGTCCTCCAGCGTTACGAACGCGACACCGCTGTTGGTGCGCAAGGCACTGGAAATAATGTCAAAACCGGCAAAGGCGACAACGTCTTTCACCTCAGGCAGCTGCAGCATGTTCTGCGCCAGCTCGTCCCGGGTGGCTTCGGTGCGGCTGAGAGATGAGGTGGCCGGCAATGAATAAGCCGTCAGCACAAAGCCCTGGTCCTCCTGGGGGACCAGCCCGGACGGCATCTTGTTGAGCAGGAAAACGGTGCCACCGATCATGGCTGCGAACAGCAGTACGCCGATCACGGCGTGGCGCAGTAGCCAGTCCACAACCGCCGAAAAACCGTTGGTGAGCTTGTCGAAACCGGCATCGAACCAGCGGAATACGGTGAGCTGTTTGCCTTCATGGCCGAGCAACAGGGCGCACATGGCAGGCGTCAGCGTCAGGGCGACGACACCGGAGATCACCACAGATACGGCAATGGTGATAGCAAACTGCCGATAGAGTTCACCACTGAGCCCACCCAGGAACGCAACCGGTGCAAACACCGCAACCAGCACCAGGGTGGACGCCACCACGGCTCCGGATACCTGGCTGACCGTGGTCACGGCGGCATTGTAGGGCGACATGCCCTCTTCCTTGATCAGCCGTTCTGCGTTCTCCATGATGATGATGGCGTTATCCACCACCACACCGATGGCCAGTATCAAGCCAAACAGGGTCAGCAGGTTGACCGAGAACCCCATGGCCTGCATGCCGGCAAACGTGCCCACCAGGGATACCGGAATCGCGATCAATGGAATCAGCGTGGCATTGAAATGCTGCAGGAACAGGAAAGTCACCACAACCACCAGCAGAACCGCAACGATGAAAGTCGAGATCACCTCCTGAATGGAGATATCAATGAAGCGGGTGGTGTCGTAGGGTACATTGTATTCGAGGCCTTCCGGGAAACGGTCGGCAATTTCCTTCATGGCTTCGTTCACCGCTTCCGCAGCATCCAGCGCATTGGCGCCCGGCTGCAGATACACACCCATCGGCACCGTGGCTCCGCCGTTGTAGATGGCGGCGAAATCATAGTTCTGGGCGCCCAGCTCTATCCGTGCCACGTCTTTCAGACGTAACGACGCGCCCTGATCATCACTGCGAAGAATCACTTCGCCAAATTCTTCCGGGCTGGTGAGCCGGCCCGGAGCGGACACGCTGAAGGTGAACGCCTGGCCTTCCGGCGCCGGCTCTGCCCCTATCCGGCCAGCGGCAAACTGGGCATTCTGGGCCCGCAGGGCGCCAGCCACATCCGCCGGTGTCAGCTCAAACTGCGCCAGTTTGTCCGGGCGCAGCCAGATACGCATGGAGTAATCCTGGGCGCCAAACAAAGAGGCGTCCCCGATGCCGGGCAGGCGTACCAGCTCATCCAGCACGTTCAGCAGCGCGTAGTTGGAAATCTCCACCACGTCCATGGAGTTGTCCGGTGAGGACAGGGTAATCACCTGCAGGATTGAGGTGGAACGGGATTCCACCTTCAAACCCTGGTCCCGGACGGTCTGGGGCAACCGGGCCAAAGCCTGCTGCACACGGTTGTTGACGTTGATCGTAGCCTGGTCCGGATCGGTGCCGATTTCAAACGACACCGTCACTCGAAAGCTGCCGGAGTCGGTCGCACTGGACTCCATGTAGATCATGTCGTCCACGCCGTTGATTTCCTGCTCAAGCGGTGCCACCACCGAATCGGAAATCACATCGGCACTGGCTCCCGGGAAGCGGCCGTCCACCACCACCTGAGGCGGCACCACGTTGGGGTACTGTTCTACCGGCAAACCCAGCAGGGCCAGCGCACCACCGAGGGTAATGATGATCGAGATAACCGAGGCGAAAATCGGCCGGTCGATGAATGTTCTCAGCATCAGTTGGCCTCCTCCGGGCTATCCGGATTGGTGACGTTAACGGCGGCGCCATCTCGGAGGTTCACCAGGCCACTGACAATATAACGATCACCCTCATCCAGGCCGCTCAGGAGGATCTGCCGGCCATCACTCACCGGCCCAAGCTCCACCTCCCGGACCCGGGCTTTGCTGTCGTCATCAACCACATAGACCACAGGGCCATTCTGCCCCTGGGTTACCGCCCTCTCAGGCACCGTTATCACATCGTCAAAACTCTGCAGTTCCACCCGCACCCGGACAAACTGTCCCGGTACAATCACTTGCTCCGGATTCGGGAACACAGCTCGGGCGGACACCGTGCCGGTGCGGGGGTCGAGGGTTGAAGCGGTAAAGTCGATGCGTCCATCCAGGTCGTATTCGCTGCCGTCCGCCAGAACCAGGCGCGCCGAGACATTCTGTTCCTGATCTGTTCTTACCATGCCCTCACGGGCAGCACGGCGAATGTTGGCGTCGTTTTCCGGCAGCGCAAAGCGAACGTGAACGGGATCGAGCTGAACAATAGTGGTCAGCAAGGTGCCGGTATCGATCAGGCTACCCTCCGGAAAATCCTCCAGACTGGTCACGCCGCTGATTGGCGCCGTGACATCGGTGTAGCCGAGATCCAGTTCAGCCTGGGCCACGCCGGCATTGGCCACCGCCAGGTTGGCCCGGGCCAGTTCCAATGCAGACTGGGCTGAATCCCGATCTCGTTCACTGACGGCGTTACGCTCAAACAAGGAGGAAATACGGTTCCATTCCCGCTCCGCTTGCTGAACATCCGCCTCGGCAACCTGGCGTTGGGCCCGGGCTCGCTGCAGTGCCGCCGCTGCGGGCTTGCGATCTATGCGGAACAAGGCATCACCTTCCCGCACCATCTGGCCTTCTTCGTATAGCCGCTGTTCCAGAATGCCGCTGATGCGAGCCCGGACTTCCACCTCCCGGGCACCCCGGGCACGGCCGGCGTAATCCTGCCTCACCGTGACATCGGCCAGCGTCGCCTGTTGCACCACAACCGCCGCCGGAGGCATCCCGCCCGCGCCGGCCTGCTGGCCTTCACCATCCTGACCGCTGCACCCCGTTAGCATCAGCAGTGTCGACAAACCAGCAAAAAGCAGCCCCTTACGGGCGTTAGGGCGATGAGACATTTCAACGGGCATGGCGCGCTCTCCTGAACACCGAAACAGATCGTGTCATCAATTATGTAAATGTGTCCGGGCCAGCCAGCCCGGAGTGGCAATCGGTAAGATCAGGCAAGATACATTCATCCGTGTATGTATGTAAACTGTCTTCAGGTATACTTACGTAGTTCCCGCAAGCGGTTCATACCCTGACGGGCCGGGACAAAGCCGGCGCAACACACCACCGGAAGACTTCATCATGGCGAGAAAGACAAAAGCCGAGGCGGAAGCCACCCGCGAATCCCTGCTCGATGCCGCCGAGAGCATGTTCATGGAGAAAGGCGTTGCCCGGGCATCGCTGGAAGAAATTGCCCGTACCGCCGGTGTAACCCGGGGCGCGGTCTACTGGCACTTCCGCAACAAGCAGGACATCCTGGATGCCATGCTGGAGCGGGTTCGCGCGCCGCTCGGCGAAATGCTCGATGAAGCGGCCATCAGCCAGGACAGCCTGACCAACCTGAAGCATCTCTGCGTTATCGCTCTCAGCAAGCTGGCCGAAGACGAACAGTACTTCCGGGTGTACTACATCCTCTTCCACCGCAACGAATCTGATCAGGCGCTGAACAAACACCGGGAGCTCGCGGAAGAGGGAATTGCCTTTGTGACCGACATTTTCCGCAGTCCTGAAAACGCGAAAAAACTGCGTCCGGGCCTGAGCCCGGAACTGGCGGGCTATCTGGTGCATACCCAGATGCTGGGACTGTTTTTCGACTGGCTGGCCAAACCTGAGCGCCTTCCGCTGGCCGAGGTTGCACCGATACTGGTGGAAACCGTTTTCAGTGGTCTGCTGGGTGAGCCGGAAGCCTGAGCTCCAGTCAGCCCCATACCCAAAGAATAACCGGCACCGCCGTGGCGGTGACCACCACAGACAGTGGCAACCCCAGGCGCCAATAATCGCCGAACCGGTAACCCGCGGGTTCCATGACCAGCGCATTGGATTGATGCCCTATCGGGGTCAGAAACGCGCAGGATGCGCCAATGGCGACGGCCATCAGCGTTGCATCCGAAGACAGCCCCAATTGACCAGCAACGCCCAGGGCAATAGGTGCGACCAGAATGGCCGCCGCGGCATTGTTCACCACATTGGATAACAACATGGTGCCAATCAGAATAATCGACAGCACCAGCCAGGGCGCCTGTCCCTCACCGATGGCCAGAATCTGACGGGCGATAAGATCGGCGCCGCCGGTGGTCTCCAGGGCCTGCCCCACCGGAATCATCGCCGCCAGCAATACCACCACCGACCAGTCGATGGCCTTGTAGGCATCACTGGCTTCCAGCAGTCCGGCCAGCACCATGGCGACCGCACACGCCACCAGCGCAACGGGAGGCGTCACCCAGCCGGCGACAATAACGAGGATGGCAACGGCAAACAGCCCACCGGCCAGTCCGAGGCGTTTCTCCCGGCCAAACGCCAGCCCCCGCTCAGCCAGCGGCAGACAGCCCAGCGTCCTCAGATTAGCCGGAAGAGTCTCCTCGAAGCCCTGCACCAGCAGGATATCACCGGAACGAAAACGGATATCCGCCAGCCGCTGTTTGAGACGGTGGCCCTGCCGGGCGACGGCCACGACGTTGACACTGTAGCGCTCCCGAAGATTCAGACGGTTTGCGGTACGGCCGACCAGCTGTGAACCGGGAGTCACAACCGCCTCGATCAAGCGGGCATCGCCAGCAACCAGCTCATCCTCCGCCTGTTGCCGACGCCCTTTGCCCCCGGTGCCATCCTTCTCTACTTCCTCGTTCGGCGCGCCCGAAGCCAACGTCAGACCGGTGATCTCCAGAAACTCGCCCAGACTCTCAGTATCGGCTTCCACCAGCAGGACATCATTTTCACGCAGAATGGTAAAGGTTGAGGGTGCCGGCGTTGTTTTGTCATCGCGGATCAACGACAAGACCACCAGATTGTTCTGGCTGTCTCCGGCCGTCAGCAGGTTGTGCAGGGTGCTACCGGCATAGTCAGAACCTTCGGTCAGTTTCAGCTCCGTCAGGTAATCGCCCACGCTGAACAGTTTCTCGCCGGCGGCCGGGTCCTCCCGTTTCGGTGTCAGACGCCAGCCGATCAATCCGATAAAGACGATACCCGCCAGGCTAATTGCCAGCCCCACGGGCGCAAAGTCAAATAGCCCGAAGGTGCCCGCCTCTCGATAGCTGGCAATGATGATGTTGGGCGGGGTACCGATCAGCGTAATGGTGCCGCCCAGTAGCGACCCGAACGCCAGAGGCATGAGCAGCAGTGAAGGCGACCGCCCGGCTTCCCGGGACATCCAGATGGCGACCGGCATCAGAAGCGCCAGTGCCCCCACATTGTTGATAAATGCCGAACACACGGCCACCACGAGAGTCAGGGTCAGCACCTGAAGCACGGCATTGTTCCCTGCCCGGGCCAGCAGCCGCGCCACCTCGTCTACCACACCACCGTTAACCAGCCCCTGACTGATAACCAGCACCGCCGCCACCGTAATCACGGCCGGGTGCCCGAAACCGGCGAATACACTGTCAACCGGCACCAGTCCCGCAATGGCAACCGCCAGCAGCGCCAGCATGGCGACAACATCAAACCGCAACCGGTTCCAGATAAACGCTGCCAGGGTGACGAGCAGAACGGTAAAAACAATCCATTGGTCAGCCACCATAATATCTCCAGGTTCCCTGCATCACCTTGCACAAGTCTCCCAGATCGCCTTGGTGCTAGCCAGACTGATGACCTGCCATTGGAAAAAAACAAAACCCCGCAGGGCGATAGCCATGCGGGGTTTCTGGTAGCTGGCAGGCACCTGCGGGTGCCTGCCGGACAACCTGAACCGGTCGATTAACCGAACTGGTTCATGGTGTTGTCTTTACCACCGGCCTTCAGAGCCGCTTCACCAGCGAAGAACTCTTTGTGGTCATCACCGATGTTGGAACCGGCCATGTCCTGGTGCTTCACAGTAGCGATACCCTGACGGATTTCCTGACGCTGTACGCCAGCAACGTAAGCCAGCATGCCTTCGTCACCGAAGTAGCCTTTGGCCAGGTTGTCGGTAGACAGAGCCGCAGTGTGGTACGTCGGCAGAGTGATCAGGTGGTGGAATACACCGGCTTCACGGGACGCATCACGCTGGAAGTTACGGCACCACTCGTCGGCCAGCTGACCCAGCTCGGTGTTGTCGTACTCGGCGCTCATCAGATTGGCGCGGTCGTAGGCAGAAACGTCCTTGCCTTCTTCCTTCCATGCGTCGAATACCTGCTGACGGAAGTTCAGAGTCCAGTTGAAGGACGGGCTGTTGTTGTAAACCAGCTTGGCGTCGGGTACCACTTCCTTGATGCGGTTAACCATGCCAGCAATCTGGCCAACGTGCGGCTTCTCGGTTTCGATCCACAGCATGTCTGCGCCGTTCTGCAGGCTGGTGATGCAGTCCAGAACAACACGGTCTTCGCCAGAACCCGGCTTGAAGCAGAACAGGCCAGAGGCCAGACGCTTCGGCTTCAGCAGCTTGCCGTTGGACTTGATCACAACGTCGCCGTTCTCGATCTGGGAAGCGTCATCAATGTACTCGCCGTCCAGGAAGCTGTTGTACTGGTCGCCCAGGTCACCCGGCTCGTTGGTTACCGCGATCTGCTTGGTCAGGCCAGCACCCAGGGAGTCAGTACGGGCAACGATAACACCGTCGTCCACACCCAGTTCCAGGAACGCCAGGCGAACCGCGTTGATCTTGGACAGGAAGTCAGCGTGCGGAACGGTTACTTTACCGTCCTGGTGACCACACTGCTTCTCGTCAGAAACCTGGTTTTCGATCTGGATACAGCAAGCACCGGCTTCGATCATCTGCTTGGCCAGCAGGTAGGTGGCTTCGGCGTTACCGAAACCAGCGTCGATGTCCGCAATGATGGGCACAACGTGGGTTTCGTGGTTGTCGATCTGCTGCTCGATTTCCTTGGCCTTAGCGGTGTCACCAGCTTTCTCGGCCTCATCCAGAGCGCGGAACAGGTGGTTCAGTTCCCAGGCATCAGCCTGACGCAGGAAGGTGTAAAGCTCTTCGATCAGGCCAGAAACCGCAGTCTTCTCGTGCATGGACTGGTCAGGCAGCGGGCCGAACTCGGAACGCAGGGCAGCAACCATCCAGCCAGACAGGTACAGGTAGCGACGCTTGGTGGTACCGAAGTGCTTCTTGATGGAGATCATCTTCTGCTGACCGATGAAACCGTGCCAGCAACCCAGGGACTGGGTGTACTTGGAAGAATCGGCATCGTAAGCAGCCATGTCTTCACGCATGATCTTGGCGGTGTACTTGGCGATGTCCAGACCAGTCTTGAACTTGTTCTGGGCGCGCATGCGGGCCGCGTGCTTCGGGTTGATGGCGTTCCAGGTGGGGTTCTGCTTCACGAGGGAAGCGATTTGGTCGACGTCTTGTGCGTAAGGCATGGTCTCTATCCTTTCTACGTTTGTGTTCAAAAGGTTCGGAGTGCTGCTGCCAGCAGCCTCCGGAGTCAGCCACCGGCCGGATTAACCGGGCTGGTGGTGACGTTGGGCGTAACTTTAGTGCTTTCGAATTTATAATTGAAATTTATATGGTGTATTTTCGGCATTTTTTAAATGAATACACATAATCCCTGCCGACAGGCTGAGGGCCTATTATTGAGGCGGGTCATTTCGGACAGACTACAGCGTGCTATGATTCAGGCACTTGACCCAGATCAGCAACCTCCCTCACCCACGGGCTACAGGGGCATTCTGTGTTCTACGTCCGCGCCTTCAATCATTCACTCCTGCACGCACTGAAGAACCTGCTTCCCATTGTGATCGTGGTGGCGTTCTTTCAGATCGCCATTCTCCAGCAGGTGCCAGAGAACCTGTTCAGCATGGTTGCCGGCCTGTTTGTGGTTGCCATCGGTGTTGCCCTGTTTCTGCAAGGGCTCGAGCTTAGCATCTTCCCGCTCGGAAAGAGCCTGTCGAATCAGTTTGCCCGGCGCGGTTCCCTGGTCATTCTCCTGGCCTTCGGCTTTGCTATGGGCTTCTCTGCGGTGATCGCCGAGCCAGCCCTGATTGCGGTGGCCGAGCAGGCGCAAACCATCAGCGAGGGGCGCATCGACAGCCTGACACTCCGGGTGCTGGTGGCACTGTCCGTGGGTTTCGTGGTGGCCCTCGGCATTTTCCGGACCATCTTCGGCTACCCGTTACACTGGTTCATGATTACCGGTTACGTCATCGTAGTGATCGTCACCTGGTTTGCACCGGAGGAAATCGTCGGTCTGGCATACGATTCCGGCGGTGTCACCACCAATGTCGTGACCGTGCCACTGATTGCCGCACTGGGTATCGGACTGGCGGCCTCGATACGTGGCCGGAACCCGCTGATAGATGGCTTCGGGCTGGTTGCATTGGCGGTGATGGTACCGATGATCACCGTGCAGGTTTACGGCATGTTGGTGTACTCAGGTTCTGCCGAAGCCGAGGGTGTCCCGCTCTCACCAGATGTCGGAGAAACCAAGCCTTCCGGCGTGGTCGGCGCACTGCTGGACCTGGTCACCATGATTCGGGATGTTCTGCCCATCATCATTACGGTGCTCTTCTTTCAGTATCTGGTACTGCGCCGCAAACTTCCCAATCCACGCAAGGTCATCTTTGGTTTTACCTTGGTGATTCTGGGGCTTTATGCCTTTGTGATCGGTCTCAAGATGGGGTTGTTTCCGATTGGTACCAGCATGGCCGAACAACTGACGGCCAGAGACAACTATCTTTACGTGTACCTCTTTGCACTGATGATCGGCTTTGCCACGACCATGGCGGAACCGGCGCTGATCGCCATCGGCAGACAGGCGGAAGAAGCCGCCGGGGGAACCCTGAACGGCAATGTCATTCGCATACTGGTGGCGGTCGGGGTAGCCGTCGGCATCACTATCGGCGTTCACCGGATCATCACCGGCGACTCCATTCACTACTACATCATGGGCGGCTATATTCTGGTCGTCGGCCTGACCCTGATTGCGCCCCGCTACATCATCGCGCTGGCCTATGATCTGGGTGGGGTCACCACGTCGGAAGTAACCGTCCCTCTGGTTACCGCCCTGGGCATTGGCCTGGCCAGCAGTATCGACGGACGCAGCATTCTCATCGACGGCTTCGGGCTGATTGCCTTTGCTTCAATCTTTCCTATCGTAACAGTGATGGCCTACGCCATCGCATCCCAGTATCTTGCAGAACCACGTAAGGAGACACCATGAAATTCTCGGCACTGGTGGCCATCGTTCCTGAAGACCTGGAGCAGAAGTGTATTGATGCTGCCCGGGATTGCGGTGCCGGAGGAATCACTGTGATGTCCGGCCGGGGCATCAGCAATACCGCGAAAAAAACGTTCTTCGGCCTGACCTACGACGGCAGCCAGAGCGTGCTGCTGATGGTCCTGGAGAAGGGGCTGTCGCTGGATGTGCTGAAAGCCATCCAGAAAGTCATCATGCCGGATGGCAAAGATTCCCAGGGTATGATCTTTACCGTACCACTGGAACACCTGGGCGGCATCGACATGGCCCAGGTGGAAAAATTTGAACAACACGTGAAAGACTCTCTGTAAGCGGAGCGCAGATAATGAAACTGGTCAAAGACGTGATGGTGACCGACATCATCAGGATTTCGCCCTTCGCCACCATTCGCGAGGCGCTTTCCCTGATGAAGCGCCACAATGTCAAATCCCTGGTGGTCGAACGCCAGAATGAGCACGATGCCTGGGGGCTGATTACCTATACCAATATTCTCAAGTCAGTTATCTCGGAGGACGGCGACATCGATTTGCTGAACGTCTACGATGTGTGTGCCAAACCGGTGATCAGCGTAGGTGAGAACCTGGCTCTGAAATACGCGGCCAGACTGATGACCGAATACAGGGTCAAGCGCCTGCTGGTGCTATGTGACAACGACATTTCCGGGTTCGTGGTCATGGACGACATCATGCAGGCACTGCTGGAGACCGTCGACTAGAGACGCCGGCTCAACGTTCAGCCCCCAGACAAAGCACCAACAGCTGATCGCCATCGCGCAGATCCAGGTACTGGTTCCGGGGCGGATTCAGTTGCAAATGGCGCCCGCGTTCATCCGCTTCGGCCCGATAAACGCCCAGGGCAATTTCCCCGCGCTCCGCCACAATCTTCTCCAACACCTGGAAATCCGCGCTGGCCGG
Source organism: Marinobacter sp. C1S70 (assembly GCF_000475355.1). Lineage (NCBI taxonomy): Bacteria > Pseudomonadati > Pseudomonadota > Gammaproteobacteria > Pseudomonadales > Marinobacteraceae > Marinobacter > Marinobacter sp. C1S70. The sequence goes on from NZ_AXBW01000073.1 coordinate 202,641, forward strand.
CAACGGGTAGTCGTGAGGCCTCCGGAACTGGATTTCTGCCCCACCCTCCGTGAACAATTCATCCAGCACCACCCTCAGTTCCCGCCGTAACGCCACCTGAGCCAACACATGACTGAGAATCATCGGGCTGATCAGCATCTCGCTCTTGTGGCCATACAACAGATGGCGGTTATCCGGGTCACTCAGTTCCATTATGACCTGCGGTCGCCTGGGGGCGGCCGACAGAACATCTTCCAACTGGAGATAGCCCACCATGGCACGGGCATCGGCTTCCTCTCCGGAGCCAACTCGATCGCTGCTGAGCAACATCACTGTGTCGTATCCGGCTGGATCAAGGCGCCGAAGGTCCTCTTCCACCATGTAGTCGGCTTCCAGCAGGCGACCGTTTACTTTCGACAGGTCAACGCCGTAACGCTGCATTTCCCGATTCCGGTCATCCAACGGAATCGCCGACACCAGGTCCAGCTCAAAAGCCCGGTGGCCATAGCTGGCAAACTCGGCTGCGAGGGTCGGCACCCTGCGGTTCCAGCCCAGCACCAGCACCCGGTGAACACCCGGAACCGGCTCTGTCCGGGCCTGGTTGTGTTTTCGCTCCAATATCGGCAATGCTGCCGCCTTTGGTACGGCCGCTGTATGCTCATAATCCCGGGCCAGAAGCACAACCCGGTCTTCGTTGCGGATGACCGTGCCTGAATCTGCCAACAGATTGACCTGCCAGCCCCCGCTCGGGTTTGGATGCAACAAACCCAGGACGATGGCATTGGGCCGCTGGCTTGCCAGCTCTGCCAAAGTCAGGCCTTCAGCAGTTTCTCCCCCACGCACGAAAATCTCGTTGCCTTCACCAGCGGTCAGCAACTCGTTGTAGACCTCGGAAAGGTTCGGGTGGATGACGTTCTGAACCATCAACCTGCTGATGGTGGCATCACCGGCCACCACTTCCACGGCCCCGGGGTAGGCCCGCTCGATAACGGGCAGTTTACGCATGTCCTGAATTTCAGCCACCACAAAGGGTAGCTGGGCGCTGTAGTGCCTGGCCTGGGCGGCGATGGACAACAGCGCTTTCACGGTTTCAACATCGGAGGTTACCAGCGAGCCACCCTCATGCACCTGGCTGGGCACAATCACCGCCGCCGCATCCAGGCAGGCAACCCGATGCAACGCTTCCGGCTGAATGGCAGAACCGCTGCGCAGAATCACTTCCCGGGCTCGCCGGCCAATACCAGGCTCCCTGATCAGTTCGTGCAAATGCTCGACACTGGCCTCTTCCGCCAAAAGAACCAGCCGCAGTTTCTGGGCGTCATGTTTCTCCAGAAACCGGGCCATACGTCCGGACGAACCAAATAACTCCGCTACCAGCGGCGGCGTCTGGGCGGTCCAGCCCAGCACGACGATATGGTTTTTCAATGTCACCGGAGTAAGGCCACGCTCCAGATCTTCCATCTTGGCAATCAGCCAACGGGTGAGAATGGCCACCAGGGTACCCATGAACACCACGTAGCCCATTATCGTCAGAAGAGTAGAGACAATACGTTGCCAGGTGCCCACGTCGTCTCCCAGGTAACCCGGATCGGTCAGACGCAAAAACGCCCACCAGATGGCGTGCCCGGCACTTTCAAACTCGCCGGCCTGAGGCAGCACCACCAGTAGACCGCCAATCAGCGATATCAGCGCAATAAAACAACCGACCACCAGCAACTGAAAGCCAGCCCCCTTGACCAGCTGGCGCTCCACGATGAACTTGATCCGATCAACAATTCGAAATGGCAGCATTCGGTCCCTTATAGCGTCGTTCCCGCGGCAAACGGTTTGCCGGTTTCTGATTCTGTCGCCTAGGATAGTTCAAACAGTCCCGGAAGGTGACCCCTGACATGATGCCGCCTTCAGGCGTTCTTGTGTTGATCACTGGCGTGTTATGCCAACTGCCTGTTTTTTTAGGTCTGCCAGTCCATCTCTGACAACTCAGCCAGCGCCGCCTCCAGAGTCGGGTAGAAATAGCTCACGCCGGGCTCCGGTTTTACGCCGGCCCGGGCCAGGGTTCTCAATGGCTGGAACTGCAAGTCGGCAATTACAATGCGGGTACCGGTTTTCCGGCAACTGGCGATCAGTTTGTTCAACGCCGCCAGGCCGCCAGCGTCGAGGATGGTCACTCCGTCCATGTACAACACCAGACCCTCAGCCTGCTGGGACAAGTCTGCCAGCTCGCCGAAGATGCGGTCAGCAGCCGCGAAAAAAAGCGGACCATTGATCTTGAACACCTGCCAGCCCTCCGGCACTCCAACCTGCTGCACCCGTTTGTTGCCGGTAATGTCAGTCACCCTGGTCATTTGTGCCATTTCACGCATGAACAGCACAGCGGCCAGTAACACCCCGGTGGTGATGGCAATTACCATGTCCAGGGCCACGGTCAGGCCGAAGCAGGTCAGGAAAACCAGGATGTCGCTGCGAGGCGCGGTTCTCAGCAGGTGCACGGCTTTCGGCGCCTCACTCATGTTCCAGGCCACCATCACCAGCAACGCGGCCATGGCCGGCATGGGCAGATAGGCAAGAATGCCGGCCAGGGAGACCAGCGCCAGCAGCACCACCAGCGCATGAATCATCGCAGCCACCGGCGATTCAGCGCCGGCCCGGTAATTGGCGGCGGACCGGGCAATAGCGGCGGTGGCCGTGATACCGCCAAAGAATGGCACCACCATATTGCCAATGCCCTGCCCCATCAGCTCGCTGTTGGCACTGTGGCGTTTACCGGTCATGCCATCCAGCACCACGGCACAGAGCAGGGATTCGATAGCCCCCAGCATGGCGATGGCGAAGGCGGCCGGAATCAGCTCCCGGAACAGGTCCCAGGACAGGCCGAGGGGTCGCCCATCGGCCCCGGCCTGCTGCCAGGGCCAGGCGAATTCCGGTAAAAACGGCGGTATGCCGGCGCCGGTACTGCCATCGGGAAGCAGGTAGCTGAAGCGTGACCCCACGGTCTCAATCGCCGCGCCACCAGCGTTCAACCACAATGCCAGAAGACTGCCGACAATCACTGCTGGCAGATGAGGCGGCACCGGGGTTCTCAGCCTTGGCCAAAGCAGCATCACCGCCAGGGTAACCACCGCCACCAGCGTACTCAGTTCATCCAGCGCCGGCAGTTGCTGACCCAGGACCGCCAGCTTGTCCCAGTAATGCTCTGGCATAGTGTCTACGGAGAGCCCGAAGAAGTCCTTCACCTGCAAGGTGGCAATCACCACGGCAATACCACCGGTGAATCCCAGAGTGACGGATTCGGGGATATACTCAATAAAGCGGCCCAGGCGCATCACCGCCATAATCACCAGCAACACACCGGACATCAGCGTAGCCAGCAGCAAGCCACCCAGGCCATAGCTCTGGGCAATGGGATAGAGAATCACGACAAAAGCGGCCGTTGGTCCGGAAATGCTGTAGCGGCTGCCGCCAAACAGGGCAATCAGAAAACCGGCTATGATAGCGGTATACAGGCCATACTGCGGCGCAACCCCGGAGGCAATCGCCAGCGCCATCGCCAGCGGAATGGCAATGATGCCAACGGTGGCGCCAGCCATCAGGTCCTTGAAAAAGCGCCCGCTGCTGTAGGGTTCATCAACGCAGGCCTCGCGAACGGCGTGAGCGGTACGAAGAGAAAACAGATGGGCGCGATGGGGCATGAACAGACTCTCTCAGGCCAGGCATTTGGTTACATTATATGCTCATCATCTGTACACTCAATGTTAATATGATTAACATGCCATCTGTAACCATCTTCGCTGAACCTGTTGAGAACCAGAAACACCATGGAAAACCGAACTGCCCGGCTGACCCTGTTGATTGACCCTGAAAAGAAGAAAATTTTCGAGGCCCTTTGCAAGCAGGAGGACGTGACTCCCTCCCAGAAGGTTCGTCAGTTCATTCGTGAATATGTGGAAGAGCGGCTCGGGCCAGACTGGCGCGAGAGCAGCGCCCAGAAAACCGACTGACTCCGGCAACGTATAATCGGACATGAATCTTTACGCCACCCGCCTTGCCCTGACACTTGCAACCATCGTCGCCTTCACAGGATGCACCGCCATGCGCGCAGAAAACCTGCCCGAGCCTGTCAGCCAGTACGATGCAGTCATCGTCAATGCCGGTACCGGCGAGATCATCACCGTGACAGAACTGGCCCGGCAACTGGCAGACACCGATGTGGTGGTGACGGGGGAATACCACGGCCACCATGCCTCGCACCTGTTACAGGCCCGCCTTCAACAGGCGCTGTACCGGCACAACCCCCGGCAGATCCTGTCCATGGAGCAGTTCAACCTGAACCACCAGGACGCCCTGGATGCCTACCTGGCCGGACAAACCGGTGAAACGGAAATGATCGAAGACGCGGACGCCTGGGAGAACTACAAAGCCTCCTACCGGCCCCTGGTGGAGTTTGCCCGAGAACACCAGCTGCCGGTTGTCGCGGCTAACGCCCCGGCGGATATCGTGCGCTGTGTCGGCCGTGAGGGTAAGGACTATCTGAAGCGCCTGCCAGACGCGCAACGCGCCGCCCTGCCCGCACAGGCCTTCCTGGATACCCCGGACTACCGTGACAAATTCGTCGACGCCATTGCCGGCAGCCACGGTGCAGAACAGACAGAACTGGCCGGGCGCCTGCTGAGCACCTATCAGGCCCAGCTGTTGCGGGACAACACCATGGCCGAGCGGATACTGACTGCACTGAATGAACACCCCGGACATCAGGTTTTGCACACCACCGGCACCTTCCACAGCGAACAGCGGCTCGGTACCGTTGCGGTCCTTGAGCAACGGACACCAGAGCTGAGCATTGCAGTGCTCTCACCGGTTGAATGGTCGCCCCCGGAACAGGCGATGCCGGTGGCAGCAAACCGTCACAAGGGTGACTACCTTTACTTTATTCTGCCCCTGCCTCCGGAATACCGGGATGCGGAACGCCAGCGCAGCGCCATGCAGAAACGCTTCAGCCGCCATCCAGGCACCCGCTGCGAGTGATCAAAGTGGCGCGTAAGGCGCGCCTTCCCAGCAGCCCCGGTTCCCGTTAACCTGCGCAGACATCAGGACGTTTTCCGAACCGCAAGGAGTAAGCCATGAAAGTTGTCTCTGCCCTGATTATCGGCCTGTGCGCCATTGTTGCCGCTTCCCTGTTGAGCCAGGGCTTGATGGGGCTGCGCACGGCCGATCGCTACGTAACGGTCAAGGGCATGGCCGAACGGGAAGTGCAGGCAGACCTGGCGCTCTGGCCCATCCGCTTTGTTGCCACCGGTAGCACGCTGGACGAAGCACAGAACAAAGCCCGAGGCAGCCGGGAAGCCATCATGGCGTTCCTGAAACTGCAGGCCATTGACCAGTCTGCGGTTGAACTCCAGCGCCTGGATGTAACCGACACCCGCGCCAATCCCTACGCCGGCAATAACAACGAGCAACAGTACATCATCAACCAGACCCTGATGGTGCGCAGCACCGATATCGAGCGCATCCGGCAGGCGGCACAGAACGTCAGCGAGCTGGTGGATTCCGGCGTAGTGTTGTCCTCGGACTACGGCCCGAGCGGCCCCACTTACCTGTTCAACGGCCTGAACGATATCAAACCGGCCATGATCGCCGAGGCCACAGCAGCGGCCCGTGAATCCGCCCAACAGTTCGCTCGGGATGCCGAGGCCAAACTCGGCAGCCTGCGCCGGGCCAATCAGGGTGTGTTCCAGATTCTGGCAAGGGATCAGGCACCAGGCGTGTCGGAGCAACAACAGCCTGTGAAAACCGTGCGGGTGGTCTCCACCTTCGATTACTACCTGGAGTAACCGAAAACAGGTGCCTACTGGGTGGCCACCATTTCGTCGGTCACCTGATAGTCGCCGGCCAGCCAGCGCAGGATCTCGTGAGCCGCCGGGTGATCAAAGGCGTCGTAGGTGTGCATCAATGCCTGCTTTTTCTCATCGCTGATGCGTGCCAGCCCGGTGTCCTGCAGGGTCAGCAAATCCCTGTGCAACTGCCCCGCAAGCTCCAGCCCAAGCACTTCCCGCGCTGCATGCAAAAACGCCTGACCATACTGGTAATCCGGCCCCTGGCGGTAGCATTCCGCCAGCGTGATCGCCGGGATCGTGGTCAGCACCGGCTGCAGTGCCGGATTGATGGCGTGGCCGGAAAGGTAGGCGGCATTGCCGGCAGGGCGGCCGGTAAAACCACGCAGATGCAGATGCCGGGACATGCGGTCGCCATCATTCACCGGGTAATTATCCCAGAGCAGTGGCTTGCGCCCCAGCAACTTGCTGACACGCTTGAGATGGCCCGGAGAGACTTCACGGGAACAGACCTCTTCCCCGGTCCAGAAAATTCTCACTTCACGGTCCAGTTCCGCCCCCAGGGTTTCCAGATAGTCCGCCGGCCGCTGCCCGAACACCCGGTCCAGCACCGGATCATCGGAGTAGTAGGTGGGGCACACGCTAAGCTTGCTGGCACTGGTGTTGGCTTTTACCCAGTCCACAATCTGTGCCTGGGTTCGGGCCAGGTCCGGGGTAGCCGGGTGCATGTCATCAAACAGGATAGCCAGCTCCTGGATACCGAGGCGATCCAGCATTTTCAGTTTCTTCGCCAGGGCCTCCCGGGCCGCCTCATCGAAGTTATTGAAGATTTCGAACGGGCTCAGCCCAATACCAAACCGCACACCTTCACGCCGGCAGAATCTGGCAAAGTCCGCCATTGCCTCAGCCTGCTCCGGAGGGTGCGGCTCCTGCCAGCGACGACGCAGGTAAGGATCGGCCTTGGGGGCATACAGATAGAAGCCGTAACCATGGGCAAGCAGGGTATTGACCAGTTGGCGCCGTTCGGACCAGCTCCACAGGGGGCCGTAAAATCCTTCAATAATTCCCAGTTCCACCGTCATAAACCTGTTGCTCCCTGTCTGCCACCCAAGCGAGTACTATACCGGACCAGCCGCCTTGATGACGGGATCGTCAGATCTCAGCAAGCATACCGTATGATTAGATCCTAGCCGCTACTGTCACAACCTGCCTAGAATAAACGATCCGGTAAAATGTTGAGTTTTCAGGAGCACAGCTTTCATGCCCAATGGTCAAGACCGACTGCCCGCACTGGACGCGCTTCGAGGCATCGCGGCCCTGGGTGTGGTGCTGTTCCACTACCTCCCCTACTACGACAAACTCTACGGCCACAGTTTCAGCACGCCGGACACCCTCGGTTTCGGGCGCTACGGGGTTCACCTGTTCTTCATCCTCAGCGGCTTTGTCATCTTCATGACCCTGGAGCGCACCCGCAGCGCCAGCTGGTTCGGACTGGCCCGGGCCTTCCGCCTGCTGCCGGCACTCTGGGCCGGCATTGTATTGACCTGGATTGCCGTTCAACTGATGGGGCCAGCTGACCGCATGGTGAGCCCGGGCTCGGCACTACTGAACATCACCCTGCTGCACGAATACCTGGGCCACCCCCATGTCGATGGCGCCTACTGGAGCCTGGTTATTGAAGCCACGTTCTACGTCTGGATTGCCTTGCTGTTCTACGGGCTGGGGAGCTGGCAGCGCATGCGGCCTGTACTCTGGGCCTGGACTCTGGCCAGCTACGCGGCGGTAATCTGGTGGAAGGCCATTCCCGACGGGCTGGAATTCCTGATCAAAGACCTGTTGTTTACCCGCTACGCGCCCCTGTTTATCAGCGGCATGCTGATCTACCGCTGGCACCGCCACAATCGCTTGCCGGTCGCGGATCTTGCGCTATTGACACTAACCATCAGCCACTGTCTGCTCGCTTACAAGGCACCGTTCAACCTCTTTGTGCTCGGCTGTTATGGCGTTTTCGGGCTGGCTGTCGCCGGCTACCTCAACGTTCTGGCCCGGCCGGGACTGCTCTGGCTGGGCAGCATTTCATACACCCTGTACCTGGTGCACCAGAACATTGGTTATGGCGTGATTGATCTGGCTTACAAAGCCGGACTACCCGGCCAACTTGGTGTGATGATGGCCCTGGCCGTTGCCATTGGTCTGGCGGCAGCCCTGCATTACGGTATCGAAAAACCCGCTCTGCGCTGGTTCCGGCAGTGGCGGAAACGTGCCGTACCGGATACCGGTCTGACGTTGATCAACGCCCCGGTGCCGAAAAAAGCGGAAAATCTTGACTAGACTGAACACAACAAAAAACCTGAAACCCATTGCCTGACAAGAGTAAGACGCCATGGAAATCAAAACCTTCGCAGACCTGATTGACTGGACACGCCAGCTCCACGCCCACCTGGCCCGGTGCCTGCACGAATCCGCCCAGAAAAATCAGAACGAACGCGCCAGCGCCTTGCTCGATTACATCAGTTCCCACGAGGCACTGCTGGAACAGGCTGTTGCCGAGTACGAGAAACAGGCCGACCCGAAAGCCATGACCACCCGCCTGTACGATTATGGCGTGCATAAACCCATCGAGAAGAACCGCACCTGCGATACCCGCTATAACGATCTGGATTTTGACGGTATTGCCCGGGAGATCTTTGATTTCCACGACCAGGTGATGGACCTGTACGACGCCCTCATCGGCAAAGCCGAGATTCCCGAGGCCAAATCCCTGCTGGAGGATCTGAAATCCCTGGAGGAGCACGAGGCCATGCTCCTGGCCAGCCAGATCGGTCGAATGAACGACATCTAACGTTAGACCAATGTCGTAGTCCGGCAATTTTTTGCTGCAGCCCACCCGCCATAGTTGCTAATCTGAACTACACTCTTGAGTTCCGGACCCCACGAGGGGCCGGGCTCTACTACAACAATGACAAGAGGTTAGAAGAGCAATGAAGATCCGTTCTGTTCTTTCCGCGGCTGTGCTGGCTGTGGCAACTACCTTTGCCGCCACCCAGGCGCTTGCCCAAGACAAGTTCACCCTGCGACTGGCAGAAACCTGGGGCCCGAACTTCCCCATTTTTGGTGATACCACCAAACGCTTCGCCGAAACCGTTAACAAGATGTCTGATGGCCGACTGACCGTCCGCATTGACTCAGCCAACAAGCACAAAGCCCCGCTGGGCGTATTCGACATGGTCAAGGCCGGTCAGTACGACATGGGCCACTCCGCCTCCTATTACTGGAAGGGCAAGGTGCCGGAAACCCTGTTCTTCACCAGCATGCCATTTGGCATGAATGCCATGGAACAGTATGCGTGGTTCTACCACGGTGGCGGTATGGAGCTGATGCAGGAAGTGTATGAGCCCCACAACATGCTGTCGTTCCCTGGCGGCAACACCGGCGTACAGATGGGCGGCTGGTTCCGCAAGGAAATCAAATCCCTGGATGACCTCAAGGGTCTGAAAATGCGTATTCCCGGGTTTGCCGGCGAAGTCTTCGCAGAAGTGGGTGTTAACCCCACCAACATCGCCCCGGGCGAGCTCTACACCGCCCTGGAGCGCAATACGATTGATGCCGTTGAGTGGGTAGGCCCTGCGCTGGATCTGCGTCTTGGTTTCCAGCAGATTGCTGACTACTACTACACCGGCTGGCACGAACCGGCAACCGAGCTGCAGTTCCTGATCAACAAACGCGTCTGGGATCGCCTGCCGGCAGACCTTCAGGAAATCATGCGGGTAGCCATGCGTACCGCTTCCTATGACATGCTGGTTCACTCCCAGCACGCCAACGCCGAAGCCTGGGCGAACATCAAGGAAGAGTATCCGAACGTGCAGATCAAGCGTTTCCCGGATGACATTTTCCAGGCCATGTACGAGGCCAACGAGAAGCTGTTGAAAGAGGCCGCGGCAGAAAGTGAGATGGCTGCGAAGATCATTGAATCCCAGCACAATTATCTGGAGCAGAGCCGCGCTTACACTGACATTTCGGAGCGGGCTTACCTCAACACCATGGCCGAAGTCGAGTAAACTATTCGTTTATGACGAATCAGAGCCGGGATCGCTCTTCCAAGTGATCCCGGCTTTTTCATTTCCAACATTCAGAAATTCCGCGATGCGGAGGAAGAAGTTCGATGCGCTGGATTATCCGACTGGACGAGAGCCTGGCCTGGCTCTCCAAACTTTGCGGCTGGATCGCCTGTGTGGCCATGATCCTGATGGCTGCCAACGTCTTCTATGACGTCGTCGCACGCTATGCTTTCAACGATGTGTCCATCGCCATGCAGGAAATGGAATGGCACCTTTATTCAGTCGTCTTCCTGCTTGGCATTCCCTATGCCCTGCGCACTGATGGTCATGTACGTGTGGACGTTTTCTATACCAACTGGAGCCAGAAGCGCAAAGCCTGGATTAACCTGATTGGCGCCGTTCTTTTTGTTATTCCGTTCGCCTACCTGATTGCCACCTATGGCTACAGCTACGCCATGGATGCCTACCAGATGGGCGAAGGCAGCGGCGACCCCGGTAGCTTACCGCACCGCTGGGTGATCAAATCCGTGATTCCGGTCAGCGCTTTCTTTATGGGAACGGCCGGTTTGAACATGGTCACCTACGCTATCCGTGTGATGGCCGGTGACAAGCGGTACGAAGGCGAGCACAGCGCAGGAGGTCTGGCATGATCGGTATGATTATGTTCGGCGTGGCGCTGGTCATGCTGATGTTCGGTTTCCCGGTAGCCTTCACCTTCGGCGGCGTCGCACTGTTTTTCGGTATCTACGCCGAAGGCATGGATCTGTTTGCCTTCATGCCCTTCCGGATCATGAGCGTGATGCAGAACACCGTGTTGATGGCAGTGCCTCTGTTCATCTTCATGGGTGTGGTACTGCAGCGCACCAGACTGGCTGAACAGTTGCTGACCTCCATGGGACGGCTGTTTGGCGGGTTGCCCGGCGGCCTTGCCATTTCCACCATTCTGGTCGGTGCCCTGCTGGCTGCCTCCACCGGCGTTGTTGGCGCCAGCGTGGTTGCCATGGGCCTGATTTCGCTTCCGGTCATGCTCGCGCACAAGTACGACAAGCGCCTGGCCACCGGCACCATCTGCGCCTCGGGCACCCTGGGCCAGATTGTGCCGCCATCGATCATCCTGATCATTCTGGGTGACGTCCTTGGCCTGCCCGTGGGCGATCTGTTCAAGGCTGCGGTCATGCCCGGCGTGGTACTGATTGGCCTGTACATTGTCTACATTCTGATCCTGACACGTTTCAAGCCGGAAACCGCACCGGCCATGCCGGCCCAGGATGAATCGGTCAGCCGGGGCAAGGAAATCCGGGATGCCCTGCTCGCGATTATTCCGCCACTGGCGTTGATCGTGATTGTGCTGGGCTCCATCTTCACCGGCATCGCCACTCCCACGGAATCCTCCGCACTGGGCGGTGTTGGTGCCGTGGTTCTCGCGATCATCTACCGCCAGTTCTCGTTCAAAATGGTCTGGGATGCCGCCAAAGACACCGTCAGCGTGACCGCCATGGTGTTCGCTATCCTGATCGGCGCGACCGCCTTCTCCATGGTCTTCAGCTATACCGGTGGCGATTATCTGCTGGAAGAGTGGCTGATGATGCTGCCCGGCGAACAATGGGGCTTCATTATCCTGGCCATGGTGGTCATTCTGGTGCTGGGCTTCTTCATCGATTTCGTGGAGATTTCCTTCATCATCGTGCCCATTCTGGCACCGGTGGCCGAGGCCATGGGCATCAACATGCTCTGGTTCGCCATCCTGATTGCCATGAACCTGCAAACCAGCTTCCTGACACCACCATTCGGGTTTTCGCTGTTCTACCTCAAAGGGGTGGCACCACCGGAAGTCCGAACCACGGATATCTACAAGGGTATTATTCCGTTCATTCTGATCCAGATTCTGGTGCTGGCGCTGATCGTCATCTTCCCGGAATGGTTCGGCATGAGCGCCACCTACTGACCCCCGAATACCCCTGCAACTCTGGCGGAGCCGGCCAATGCCGGCTCCGCCCATCCCCCCGCTCTGCCCCTCCGTCTTCAGTCCGCCGACCTGACAAAACCTGATCATTTTCTATACTGAGTCAAAAAGCCGCGACTCTCAGTTCAGTTTTCGGGATTGCACGGACCATAACGAATCAGAGGAGAGAGCATTCCATGGCACAGAGTACCGCTCATAAACCGGAGTTCCCGGACAAGGAAGAACACCGGGCCCACGTCCTCAGCCTGCCCCTGGAGCGCGGTCAATCCGATCGCGAACCCCACAGTTATGAACGCTGGCTGATCCATAAACTGATGCGTATGGCCGGCTCTCCCCCCATTCGTTTCCGGCTCTGGAACGGTGATGTCATAGAACCGGAAGTTCAGGACGCCCGCTTCACCCTGCACCTGACCGACCACAAGGCTCTCTACTCCCTGGTGGCCAACCCCAATCTGGCCTTTGGTGACCTGTATGCCGCCGGTCGACTGGAAATCGACGGGGATCTTCCAGATCTGATGGAGAGCCTGTACCGGGCCGTCCATGCCGCCCGCCAGAAGTGGCCACGCTGGCTGGACGCCCTGTGGCGCAACCACAACCCGCGTGCCACCGGCATCTCCGAGGCCAAGGAGAACATTCACCACCACTACGACCTGGGCAACGCGTTTTACCACCTGTGGCTGGATGAGGCCGAAATGCAGTACACCTGCGCCTATTACGAGCAGGCCGACAACACCCTGGAACAGGCGCAACTGGCCAAACTGGAACACGTTTGCCGCAAACTTCGGCTGAAACCGGGCATGACCGTGGTCGAAGCCGGCTGCGGGTGGGGCGGGCTGGCCCGATATATGGCCCGTCATTACGGGGTGAAGGTGCATTCCTACAATATCTCACGGGAACAGCTGGCCTACGCCCGGGCTGAAGCAGAGCGACAAGGCCTGGACAACCTGGTCACCTATGTCGAAGACGACTACCGCAATATTGAGGGCCAGTATGACGCGTTCGTTTCTATTGGCATGCTCGAACACGTGGGCAAGGATAATTACCCCGCTCTGTCGGAACTGATCAAACGCTCCCTGAAGCCGAATGGTATTGCCTTGCTCCACAGCATCGGCCGCAACCGGCCCATGCTGATGAACGCCTGGATCGAGAAGCGGATTTTCCCCGGCGCCTATCCGCCCAGCATTGGCGAGTTCATGGAAATCTGCGAGCACAGCGATTTCTCGGTACTGGATGTGGAAAACCTGCGGCTGCATTACGCTCAGACCCTGACCCACTGGATGGACAATTTCACCGCCAACCAGGACCAGGTCACCGAGATGTACGACGAACATTTCACCCGGGCCTGGCGACTGTATCTGGCTGGTTCCATCGCCGCGTTCCGGGCCGGTTCTTTGCAGTTGTTCCAGGTGGTGTTCACCCACGGCGACAATAACCAGCTGCCCCAGAGCCGGCAGGAACTCTACACGTTTCCAGCCACGCCAGAGGGGGTCTGATGGAATACTACGACATCATTATCGTGGGGGCCGGCCCTGCCGGCTCAACCCTGGCCCGGGCTCTGGAGGACTCCGGCAAACGGGTACTGATCATCGACAAGCAAGCCTTCCCCCGGGACAAGACCTGCGCCGGCTGGGTTACGCCGGCAGTGATGGCCAGCCTGGACATTGATCCGGGGAAGTATTCCGTCGGCCGGACACTGCAACCCATTCGCCGGTTCCGGATCGGCATGATGGGGCAAAGTGCGGTGGAGAACGACCACGGGGATATTGTCAGCTACGGTATTCGTCGCTGCGAATTCGACGACTACCTGCTTGACCGTGCCGAGTGTGAAAAGCAACTGGCAACCGCGGTAAAGTCCATCAACCGGAACAACGGCAACTGGGTGATCAACGATCAATGGCAGGCGCCGCTGCTGGTGGGTGCCGGGGGCCATTTCTGCCCGGTGGCACGGCTGTTGGGCGACGGCCCGGGCAAGCATGAAACCGTGGTGGCCGCCAAGGAAGTGGAATTCGAGATGACGCCAGAGCAGGCCCGCGCCTGCGAAGCCCGCGGCGACACGCCAGAGCTCTGGTTCTGCCGGGATCTCAAGGGCTACGCCTGGGTTTTCCGGAAAGGCAGCTATCTGAACATCGGCCTGGGCCGTGAGGACAACCACCGGTTATCTGATCATCTGGAAGCTTTTGTCGAGGAAATGAAACAGTCGGGCCGCATCCCTTCCGACCTGCCGGGCCGCTTCAAAGGCCACGCCTATCTGCTGTATGCCCATGCCAACCGCCCCCTGGTGGATGACGGCGTGCTGCTGATTGGCGATGCGGCCGGTCTGGCCTATACCCAGAGTGGCGAGGGCATTCGGCCCGCCATAGAATCGGCACTGATGGCGGCCAATGTGATCAAGGCCGCCCCGGATTATTCCGCGCTCTCGCTGCAAAGCTATGGTGAACGCATTGCCGAACGCTTCGGAACCCGGGCCACGGACCAGGAGCCCGGCTTTGAGGTGCCGGACTGGCTGAAACAACCCATCGCCAGCACCTTGATGCGCTCACACTGGTTTACCCGCAAGGTGGTCACGGAGAAGTGGTTCTTGCATCAGGAGGTGCCACCGCTGGAGGTGGCGGTATAAACAAAACCGGGGCTCAACTGAGCCCCGGCAGATAGACGCTAAATCAAAGGCGTTTACATAGAGAACTTGTGCTCAAAGCCGATACCGAAGGTACTGTCGTCTCGAGCGCCCTTATCGGCCTCAACCGCAGCGTAGTAGCCAAACACTTTGCTGTTCTTGGCAACTTTGTAGTCAGCGCCAACAGCCATCAGCGTGAGGTCATCGTCTGAAGTATCCATATCGGTCATGCCATACTGGGCTTTAAGCTTCCAGCGATCCAGTTTCACCGCACCACTTACAATGTAGGTAGTGTCTTCAAAATCTCCGCCATCTACCGCTGAATCCGAGTTTTCAGACTGCTGGAACAGCGCGCCCACCTCAAAATTGTCGATGCTGAGCATACCGGCAATATGAAGAGCATCAACCAGCGTATCGTTGCCACCGAAATCAGCAAGATCAGTCTTGATTTCAGAGTCGTAGCCGACAGACGCGTAGATGGTACCGTTATCAAATACCGCAGAGGTTGAGAAGCCATCACCAACACCATCACGGCGATCATTGCCAACAGTACTGCCCTCACCCGGAATCATCGCCAGGTTCAGGGTAATCGCATCGGCCAGCTTCGGTGTGGAGTACTGGATGATGTTGCTAACGCGCTCGGAACCACCGACGATTTCATTGATATCGCCGCGCAGGTCACCGAACTGGTCAATCTTACCCTGGGATTTCTTGAACGGGGAATCAAACTTACCGGCGATCAGGGTGCCAAGGTTCGCGTGTTTGAAACCACCGTAGATGTTGCGCTGGGAGAAGGTCTGACCACTGTTGTCACCGTCGTCAACAGCGATCTGGAACTCGGCCTGGTAAATGGCAACAACGTTGTCGACATCCAGATCCAGCTCACCCTTCACACCGACCCGTGAAGAGTTGCTTTCCAGCTCCCACTGATCATCGTTGCCGTTATCCTGATTTTCGTAGGAGACGTTCACTTTACCGTAAACAGTCGGTCCCTTGTCAGCCAGTGCTACAGACGGCGCAACAACCATGGAACCAATAGCCAGGGCCAGCAATTGCTTTTTCATTACGTTCTTCTCCATCAGTGATCATTGTTGATCGGGTGTTGAATTTCGTGAGGACACTATGGCGATGGTTTATGAACGATTTGTTAATGCTATATGTCGTTTTCATGAAGCCTCTGCAGGTACCACGCCTGAATAAACCAAGAAGCCCCGCCATAAAGACGGGGCTTCTTGTTCAGGGAGCTGAATTAATCAGTCAGCTCAAGTTTCACTCGGTAGATCGCCGTGGTACCGCTGACTTCGTTGCCAGTGATGAGCAACGGCTCGCCGGACGGCGAATCATCACTGGATACCACTGTGATGCTCTCTACACCCAGATCGCCTGCGGTTTCGAGCACTGAAGCCGTGTCGACAGTGGTCCAGTCGTCACGGGTGTTCAGGTAATCCACCTGAACCGGACTGGCCGGGTCCGTTACGTCGTAGACCAGAATACCGCCCATGCGCTCCAGGCCCAGGAAGGCAAAGGTTTTATTGCCGAACGTCGCCACGGTCACGGTTTCAGGTTCCGGACCTTTGGCGTCCGACCGGGAATCGAACGCCATGCCCTCGTCATGGGCGGAGTTGAAGTGGTCTGCGCAGGGAATAGAGCGATCCGTACCCAGACGACACTCGTCACTGGCAAGGAACTGCTCGATCGCATCACCGGAGTCCCATACCAGCTCACCGTCCTCATTCCAGATTGCCAGAGAACGCGCGCCATAGGAGTACAGCGTGTCATACATCAGGAGGGTGCCGTCAGGGTCCTCTGCGCCCGACGCGTTGAACATGACGGGATCACCATTTTCTGCAACCCGGTAACCCTGCACCCAACTGATGTTGAGCCTTCCCAGTTGGTCGTCATCACGACAGGCATTGGCTGCGCCGGCTGTGGCACCGCAGTAATCGAAGACCTCAGGATTCAGCAGCGCCCCTTCGGCCAGCGCAGTCAATTGAGGTGGCATATCATCACCAACCCGGCGAGCAAAACCATCCGGGTGGACCAGGTGTTTAACCCGCAACTCTTCGACAAAGCCCTTGGAACTGTCGCCATTCCAGTAGTCGGCGTCATCTTCACCCCAGGCCCTGGCATCACCCTCATTGGCCGTCACGATAAAGGTTTCACCATTTGCCTGGTAACTGGTGATGGCATCGGGATGGTAGATACCCACCACACCCGGCCATCTCTGGATATTGATGACGCCGTCATCGTCCGAGGCATCAATACCCTGCCCCTCAACACCGTAATCCTTGAAGCCCAGAGGCAGAATATCGGTGACCGTTGCCGTATCGATATCCAGCTTCGCCAGGGCGTTGTTCTCCTGTAATGACACCCAGGCGGTGCGGCTGTCGGCACTGACGGTGATGTACTCCGGCTCGAGATCCTGGGCCACGGTGGCCCCCGGGCCATAAATTCGAACACCCGATGCCTTCAGGGCGCCATCCTGGCTGTTGAAGGCCAGAAAATCGGCTGTCCGTACCGTGAGATTCCCCGGATTGGAAACATCAACCACACTGATCGACCCTTCCGGATCGATCTGGTAGTCATCGCTTGGCTCGCCTTCGTTTGCTGCCAGGACATATTGCCCATCCGGCGTAAAGGTCACCATATCCGGCTGCGCACCTACCTGGATACTGTCACGCAGCTGCAGGTCTGCAGCTCCAAATACCGCAACATAACCGGGGTCAGTTTTCGGATTCGATTCAACAGCAACCGCAACGAGCCCGTTTGCCACCGCCACACTGTTAACCACCGCATCAGCGGCAATGTCAGCAACTGTCAGCGTGTCGATTTTGGCTGGATTGACCGGGTCGCTCATATCCAGCACATCCACAGCCCCGGACAAGGCATTAACCACAAACGCCCTGCGACTGGCAGGGTCAAACGCCGTGATTTCCGCAGCAGACTCGTCAAACTGTCCGGTGCTGTATCGACCGGCGAATTCGAGCGTCAGGCCAGTGACCTGAGCTTCCGTTGCCAGGTCATCATCGTTGTCCGAGGAATTACAGCCGGATACCAGCACGGCGCTCACAGCGAGAACGAGCAATGACAGTTGAAATGGGTGCGATGTCTTGGGCACAGCGGGCTCCTTTGCTTATTTAATGATGCAAGAGCAAAGAAGGCTAGGCGACAGACGTGACGAACGCGGGAAAGGAAAGTGACAGTGCAGTGACGTTTCTGTGACAACTCCCCGGCCCGATGCCGGGCCGGGGAAAAGTCGGAGCATCAGCCGGAACTTACTGGCCCAGGTAGCTCCGGTACATCCATACCGTTTTTTCCTGCTGAGAGATGTAGTCACTCATCAGTGCCACGGTACCTTCATCTTCTGCTTCACCGGCCAGGTTCAGCAGGCCACGCTGCTTGGCGATGAGCTTACCGAAACTCTCGACGATGTTACCCACCGCTTCTTTGCCATCAGATACGTCCTTGCGCTCCGGCACTTCGGACTTTTCAATGTAGGTGCTGTAGGCGTGTGCAGGACGATGGCCCAGGGTGAGAACCCGCTCGGCAATTTCATCAATCTTGAGCAGCAGGTCATCGTAGAGTTCTTCAAATTTGGCATGCAGCTCAAAGAAATTGTCACCCTTGATGTTCCAGTGATAGCCACGCACATTCATGTAGAAAATCTGGTAGTTGGAGAGCAGTTCGTTCAGTGCATCTGCCAGCTTCTGGGTTTTGTCTGTGTCGAGACCAATAAAATTCTTGCCCATGTTGAACCTCCTGATTCGTTTTGGGGTGTCATCTAACAGCTACTGTATGACAGCTCAGTGTCAGAACGAAAGTTTGGGTATTCAATATCGCTCATAGCAGAAACTTATATCACCAACCCTAAAATCATAGCTGAACCCTATCGAGAAAAATGTCACTTTCTATTTGGAAACAATTCTCGTTTGTCCTTAAATGGGGTTATAGGCATTCATCACGCGGAGTTAATTCCATGAGTACCCTGAAACTGTTTGTTCACAATCACAGCTCGAAGGGCGATCAGTCGTTTCTGAAAACGATCACCTTCGCGATTACCCACTTTACGGTGGCTTTTACCGTCGCGTTCCTGCTGACCGGAGACATTCTGATCGGCAGCCTGATCGCGATGGTCGAACCGGCCATTAACACCGTTGCTTACTTCTTCCATGAAAAGATATGGGCACGGCATCAGCGGAATACAACCGCCAATGCCATGAATCTAGGGCAAAATACGCTTTAATGGCTTGCCCTCTGTCAAAGACGGAGGGTAAAGCTACACACCCGGCCCGCAATCCATGCAACCCTCCCCTGGCTCAGGGCCTATCCGGAGTTTCTTGCTCAGGTCTTTAATTGCGGTTCGCAGCCCCTCCTCAATCACCGGATGGTAAAACGGCATCTCCAGCATCTCGCTCACGGTCATTCGCTTTTGCACGCACCACGCCAGCAAATGGGCAATGTGCTCCGCAGCAGGTCCGAACATCTGGGCGCCCATGAACAGGCCACTGCCGTGCTCGCCGTACACTCGAAGCAGCCCCCGATTCTTGCCGATAACCTTGCTGCGTCCCTGATCCTCGAATGACACCTCACCAACCGCAAAACAGCCCTGGCAACGTTCATCTACCTGGTGGATATTCAACCCCACCGAGGCAATCTGGGGCTCGGTGAACACCACCGCCATGGGGGTTTTTCTGAAGCCAGTCCGGACTTCCGGCCAGGCCCCGGCATTGTCGCCGGCAATCCGGCCTTCGTCTGCCGCTTCGTGCAACAGAGGTCGGTCGTTGTTCACGTCGCCGGCAATAAAGATATGGCTGTCGCCGCAGCGCAGGGTGAAAGGATCAAATACCGGCATGCCGCGTTCATCCAGTTCGATGCCGGCATTCTGGATATCCAGGTGATCAATGTTTGGTCGCCGTCCGGTGGCTGCCAACAGATAATCAAAGGTTTGCTGATGCTCCTCACCGCCCTCGCTCCATCTGATGCGAACACCTTCCTCGATGCGTTCAACCCGCCGGGTCTCCGCTTTTGGGCTGATGGCAAACTCTTCACGGAAGGTGTCCAGCGCATACTCCCGCACCTTTTCATCCTGAATACCACCGATGCCGCCGCTAACGCCAAACATGCGGACCTTTACGCCCAGCCGGCTCAGTGCCTGACCTAATTCAACACCAATCACTCCCGGGCCGAACACCGCCACCGACGACGGCAGATCCTGCCAGTCGAACACGTCATCGTTGACCACCAGTCGATCTTTCGCTTCTTTCAGAATGCCCGGAATATTGGGACGGGAGCCGGTGGCGATAACAATACGGCCTGCGGTTACTTCGGTATGATCACCGACCACAAGACGATGGCTGTCAACAAAGCGGGCGTGCCCCATCAACCGATGTTCTTCCGGTAGCGATTCCATGGATCGCACCACCGGTGCCACAAAACGATCCCGTTCTTTACGCACTCGCGCCATCACTGCCCGGCCGTCAATACGCACATCGCCCGGAAGCACACCAAACTGTTCAGCCTGCCTTACCTGATGGGCCCTTTCCGCAGCGGCAATCAGCAACTTGCTGGGCATGCACCCTACCCGGGCACAGGTGGTGCCGTATTGTTCACCTTCAATCAACACAATCCGATCTGTGGCCCTGCGGGCGCGCTGATAGGCGACCATACCCGCCGTACCTGCACCGATAACCGCCACATCCACTTCTCGCTTGTCCATCCTGCCTCCTGGAGACTGACTGAAATTTCAGGTGGTTTGGGCTATTAAACTTAAGGAGCCTTTCGGTAAAGTATAGAAAGCTTATTATCCGCTGACAGGGGAATCACAGAAAAAATCCCCGTGCTTACTGGCTGCGGGCGCAATACCCTGATCACAAGTGCAAACAACCCGGAGAATGACTGTGCAGAATTACTGGCTGGAGTTTCTGACCGTTGCCCTGGTACACCTGTTGGCGGTGGCCAGCCCCGGGCCGGATTTTGCGGTCATGCTGCGCCAGGCACTGACCCAGGCCCGGCGCAATGCTCTGCTGACCGCCATGGGTATTGGCATCGGTATTCTGCTGCATGTGGGCTATTCACTGCTGGGCATCGGGCTGATTATCCAGCAGTCGGTGATGCTGTTTACCGTGCTGAAGGTAATTGGCGCCGTCTATCTGCTGTACATCGCCTGGCACTGCCTGCGGGCCAAACCCGGTGGCGTTCATGTGCAGGCCAACGGCGGGCACGCTCAAAGCGGCTGGGCGGCGTTCCGGCTCGGGTTTCTGACCAATGCCCTGAACCCCAAGGCCACCCTGTTCTTCGTGTCCCTGTTCTCGGTCATCATCAACCCGGGCACGCCGGTTCTGTTGCAGGCCGGATACGGCATCTATATGGCACTGGCCACCGGCCTGTGGTTTGCCATGGTGGCGGTGTTCTTTACCCACCCCCGTGTCCGCCGGGGTTTCAACCGGTTCGGACACTGGCTCGACCGGGCCATGGGGGGAATTCTGGTGCTGCTGGCCGGGCAGCTGCTGTTGTCTACAGTGAGCGGATCAGAGCCTCCGTCTGTTCCCAGCCCAGGCACGGATCGGTAATCGAGCAACCGTAGACCAGCTCTTCGCCGTCGTCCTGGCGGCCGAATTCCAGGAAGCTTTCCAGCATCAGGCCCTTGATGTGCCGGTTGCCGTTGCGCTTCTGGGTCATCACCTCCCGGGCGATATCCACCTGCCGTTCGGCCTGCTTGCAGGCGTTGTCGTGGCTGCAGTCCACCATCACAGCGGTCGACACGCCGGCTTTTTCCAGCTCTACCACCGCTTTGGCAATGCTCAGTTCATCGTAGTTGGTCACGCCCCGGCCGCCGCGCAGCACCAGGTGGGTATCCGGATTGCCGGCGGTGGATATCATTACCGGGGCGCCGCTGTGGGAAATGCCCATGTGGTGGTGCGGGTGCGAGGCCGATTTCATGGCGTGGCTGGCAACGGTAATGCCGCCATCGGTGCCGTTCTTGAAACCGGTCGGCATGGGCAGGCCGCTGACCATTTCCCGGTGGATCTGGGATTCGGTGGTGCGGGCGCCGATGGCGGTCCAGCTAACCAGGTCCCCCAGGTAATCCATCATGAACGGGCTCAGGGCTTCAGTGGCCAGCGGCAACCCAAGCTCGGATAAAGCCAGCAACAACTTGCGGGAACGCTCAAGGCCCTGTTTCAGGTCGCCCTGGCCGGTACGCTCCGGGTCGTACAGAAGGCCCTTCCAGCCCACCGTGGTACGGGGTTTCTCCAGGTAGGCGCGCATGACAATCAGGAAGCGGTCACTGACTTCGTCGGAAAGGGCTTTCAGTCTGGTGGCGTAGTCCAGAGCAGCCTGTTCGTCGTGAATGGAACACGGGCCCATAACGATCAAAGTGCGGTCGTCCTGACCGTGCAGCACGGCGCGGATCTGATCACGGTAACCGGCAATGGCCCGCACCCTTTGCTCATCGGCCGGAAACTGCTGGCGCAACTCGGCGGCGGTGGGCAATCTGGCTTCCTGGCGGTGCTGGCAGGCGCTTGAGGTTTGCGCATCCAGTGTTTCAGATTTCAGCGGCATGTTCATGTCTGTGTTCCCGTTTCCCTGTATCAGAATCAAAAAAGCCCCGGCTGGGCTACCAGTCGGGGCTTTTCGGAGTCCGGTGGCAGCCTGGGTTGCTTGCCGGGCTGCCTTCCTCGTTGTATTCGGTCGATGAAGATCTTATGGGCGGCCCGGGCTCTGGCTAAAATAAAAGCCATAACCAAACCACCAAAAATACACAGCAGAGCCTGCGGCCTTCAGTTTTTCACCGAAAGCTTTCAGAACATTCAATTGACAGGCTGCGTGTAAGGTCTTCATGCTTTTCACTATATACCTACGGTTTTAACGATGGCAACCCGCAAAACGGATTATTTAATGCGGGCGTGGCCGTCATGGCTCTGGAGGCCTGCATGCGAAACACCGAGCACCGCTCTGTTCTCTCGCTGATGACTGTTCTGTTTCTTGCTCTGTTAACGGTTTCCACCGCCGCCTGGGCACAATCAGAAGCCAGGGTCTATGAGCTGAACAACCGAACGGCCGACGATATTGCGATACAGATTCGCGAACTCTACCAACAGGCGCCGGTTACAGTGACGGCACGCGGACAGCAATTGGTAGTCCGTGGTGAACCAACACTGCTGGACGAAATCGGAACGCTGGTGCAATCGATGGATGTACCGCCGGTACAGATGAGGATCAGCGTTCGCTATCGTCAGGATATCGGGGGCAAACAATCCGGAGGCAGCGTCACCCTTTCGAACGGTTCGGCCGGCGCCAGCGTCGAGCGCCGTACCATCAGCACCAATTCCACCCGGGAGCGTCAGCTTATTGTGCAGGATGGCCAGTCGGCCCACATTACCTCCGGCAATGTGCGCACCCTGCCATTTGCCGTTAAGGGTGGGCGCAACCCCGCCGCCATACTGCAGCAGGTCGAAACCCGAAGCGGCTTTGTGGTGAGCCCCCAGGCCATCTCGAGCCAGGCGGTAGAGCTGAGTATCGTGTCCTTTGAGGAAGACCCCGCCGCACTGCCCGGCTACGAAACCGAAGCCCTGATGACCATCCGGCGGGTCGAGCCGGGGCAATGGGTCAGCCTCGGGGGAACTCGCAGCTCCATGAATCAGGAGCAGCAAGGCATCACCTACCGTGTGAACGGCAAGCGTGCAGAAAACCTGTCCATCGACGTCAAAGTGGAAATTCTGCCCTGATCAGGCCTGATTACGCTTGCCCAGCAAGACATCTCGGGCCTCATTGAGCTTGGCGGCCAGGTAATCGTTGCCGCCGCGGTCCGGGTGCACCTTCAACATCAGTTTGCGGTGGGCAGCGGTCACCTCCTCACGGGAGCAACCGGGGTTAACTCCCAGAATATCGCAGGCTTCCTGCGTGCTCATTGGCCCCCGGGTGGCAGCCCGATCGCCCCCGGCATTCGCATGGCGCGTCGAGTCATTACCGGATGAATCGCCCATGGCCTTGCGAAACATCGGCGCATAACGCAGTAGTGCCGGCACCTTTCTCAACAGGGGAATAAGAGCGGCAATACCGGCCGTGATCACATGCACCCGGCCCGTCAGCACCATGAACAGCAACAGCACACCGCCAGCCACCAGAATGACTTTCCAGATTGCCGCCTTCTGCCCTTCCGGCGACAGCGCGCCCCATTTTTTCAGGATCACAAATACAGCGGCAGCCAGGGCCAGGCCGAGAATCAGTTGCATTGCATGTATCTCTGTCAGGTTTTAGTCCACCAGTTGGACACTCAACTTGGTGCTGTTACTCTAATCCGGCATCCAAACACCAGCGTAATCATTCTGCAGTATTTATACTGCTTCATGAATGCAAACGGGTGACAAATAGCAATAGCTTTTGTAGCATCCTATTCGTTAAATTGAACTGACGTTCTATAACTTTGTCCCCGAGCCCTGATTTGCAAGGATAGCTGTCAGCCTTCCCTTCCGGGCGACTTTATCAGATTCAGGAAATTCACTCCCAGGAACAGACTTATGCGCACTGCTTCCCGTTTCGTCATCGTTCTCCTTTTTCTCGGCGTCGTGCTGGGTGGAATCTTTGGTTACAAGTTCTACCAGTTCGGCCAGATGAAAGAAATGATGTCCCAGCCACAGCCGCCGGCCATCATTTCTGTGACCAAAGCAACTACCGAAAACTGGCAGCCGGCGATCAAGGCTGTCGGCAGCATCACTGCTATCAACGGCATCGAAGTGGCCAACGAAGTGCCCGGTGTGATTGAGAGCATTGGCTTTGAGTCCGGCGATACCGTCAACAAAGGCGATGTTCTGGTGCGCCTGGATGCCGCCATCGACGAAGCAGCGCTGCGCACACGGCGGGCAGAAGCCCAACTGGCAGAACAGGAATTCAAGCGGGTTTCGGATCTGCTGCCGAAGCGGGCCGTGTCTCAGTCCCAGTATGATGAGGCCAAGGCCAATTTCGATGCCGCCCGAGCCCGTGTCAACGAGGCCGAAGCTCAGCTCAACAAGAAGGTGATTCGCGCGCCCTTCGACGGCAAGCTGGGTATCCGCATGGTGGATCAGGGCCAGTACGTTGCCACCGGCACGCCGATCGTCGAGATCAACATGCTGAACCCCATCTATGTGGACTACACCCTGTCCGAGAAATTTCTGCCAGATGTGGATCAGGGCTACCCGGTATCCGTGACGGTCGCTGCTGTGCCGGACCAGTCCTTCGAGGGTGAGGTGAGCGCTATCAACACCTCGGTAAACCCGGAAACCCGTACCGTGCGTATACGCGCCACCCTGGATAATGAAGAAAACCTGCTGCGCCCCGGCATGTTTGCCACCATTCAGACCGGTCAGCCCCGGGACAATGAAGTGGTTACCCTGCCGCGCACCGCCATTTCCTACAACACCTACGGCAATTTCGTGTATGTGGTTGAAGAAAACGACAACGGTGAACTGATTGTCAGCCGCCGCACCGTCACCACGGGCGAAGTCCGTGATGGCCGCTCAGCCGTGCTTTCCGGTCTGGAAGAAGGCGAAACGGTCGTCGCCAAGGGCCTGCTGAGGCTGCGCGCGGGCCAGCGTGTTGAAATCCAGGACGAGTCCGGCCAGGAGGCGTCTGAGTAATGAAATTCACCGACATTTTTGTCCACCGGCCGGTTCTCGCCACGGTGGTCAGCCTGCTGATCCTGTTGATCGGCGCGCGGGCCGCCATGGAGATGGAAATCCGGCAGTATCCGGAGCTGGAAAGCACCACGGTGACCGTCTCCACGGCTTACCCCGGCGCCAGTTCGGACCTGATCAAGGGCTTTATCACGACTCCGCTGCAGCAGGCCATTGCGGAAGCCAGCGGCATTGATTACCTGACGTCCACCAGTTCCCAGAGCGTATCGACCATTCAGGCCAAGATGATCCTGAACTACGACGCCAACGATGCCCTGGCAGAGATCCAGGCCAAGGTGGCCAGTCAGCGCAACGTGTTACCGGCGGAAGCCGAGGACCCGGTGATTACCTCTACAACCGGCGACAGCACGGCACTGATGTACATTGCCTTTTACAGCACCGAGCTGGATGTCCCCCAGATTACCGATTATCTGACCCGGGTGGTGCAGCCCAAGCTGCAGGCGCTGGCCGGCGTGGGCAAGGCTGAACTGCTGGGCCGGACGTTTGCCCTGCGTATCTGGCTGGACCCGGAGCGTCTCGCCGCCGTGGATATGACCCCGGCCGAGGTGGCTGCCAAATTGCGGGCCAACAACTATCAGGCCGCGGTGGGTAAGACCCGCGGCAAGTACACCGAGGTCAGCCTGACCAGCGACACCGACATCGCCGACCCGGACGCCTTCCGGAACCTGGTGGTTAAACAGTCAAACGGCACTCTGATCCGCCTGCAGGACATTGCCCGGGTGGAGCTGGGCTCCCAGACCTACGACAGCCTGGCGCTGTACAAAGGCCAACCAGCCACCTATGTGGCCATTGAACTGGCACCAGGAGCCAACCCGCTGACGGTGGCTGAACTGGTCAAGGCAGAACTGCCGGATATCGAGAGTCAGTTGCCCAGCGGCCTGAATGTACGCCTGGCCTACGACGCTTCCGACTTTATCGACGATTCCATCAACGAGGTTATCCAGACCTTGCTGGAAGCCATGATCATCGTACTGGTGGTGGTTTTCCTGTGCCTGGGTTCGGTTCGAGCCTCAGTGGTGCCATCTGTAGCGGTTCCGCTGTCCCTGATCGGTGGCGCCTTTGTCATGCTGATGTTCGGCTTCTCCCTGAACCTGCTGACGCTCCTGTCCATGGTGCTAGCCATCGGCCTGGTGGTGGATGACGCCATCATCATGGTGGAAAACGTGCACCGGCATATTGAACAGGGCGAATCCCGGTTCGATGCTGCCATCAACGGTGCCCGGGAAATGGCCACCCCAATCATCGCCATGACCACCACCCTGGTTGCGGTTTATGCGCCCATCGGCTTTATGGGAGGTCTCGTAGGCTCACTGTTTACCGAGTTTGCCTTCACCCTGGCCGGCACAGTGGTCATTTCCGGTATTGTTGCACTGACCCTGTCACCCATGCTGTCTGCCAAGGTCCTCAAACCCCACGGCGACCCGGGCCGCTTTGAAAAGGTTGTCGAAAAGAGCTTCAACGGTCTGGCAAACGGTTACAAGGCAGCGCTGGCGTCATTGATGCAAACCAAGTCCGTCGTGGTGTTCTTCGCCTTTGTGGTACTTGGATCCATCTACTTCATGTTGATGATGAGTCAGAACGAACTGGCCCCCACCGAAGACCAGGGCATCCTGTTCTATCAAGGCCTGGGGCCCGAGACCTCCACCCTGGACTACCTGTACGACCACGGTCAGGAAGTGCAGAACCGGATGTCTGAGGTGCCGGGTTACAGCGAAGACTTCATGATTCTGGGCATCACCAGCCCCAACGCCGTCTTCGGTGGCTTCAAGCTGGCGCCCTGGAGCGAGCGGGAGATTACCCAGTTCGAGGTTCAGCCCAAGCTGGATGCCGAACTGAAAAAGGTCACCGGGCTGCAGACCGCGGTATTCCCCCGGCCGTCCCTGCCCGGCTCCGGCGGCGGCCTGCCGTTCCAGTTTGTCATCACCACCGGCGGCAGCTATGAACAGCTGGACCAGGTGGCGGATGAAATGCTGGGCAAGGCCATGCAGAGCGGTAACTTCATGTTCCTGAAGAAGTCCATCAACTTCGACAAGCCGGTTACCCGCATTAATGTTGATCGTGATCGCGTGGCCGATCTGGGCCTGTCAATGCAGGATGTTGGGCAGTCCCTGGCCAGCATGCTCAGTGGCGGCTACATCAACCGCTTCAACATGGAAGGCCGGTCGTACCAGGTGATTCCGCAGGTGGATGATCAGTTCCGCCCGAGCAAGGAAGCCCTGCAGGACTACTACATCCGTGCCGGCAATGGCGAACTGGTGCCGCTGTCCAGCGTCGTCAGCTTTACCGAGGAAGTAGAGCCGTCGAACCGCACCCAGTTCAACCAGCAAAACTCGCTGACCCTGGAGGGCGTGGTGATGCCGGGCGTGGCGGCAGGTGCCGCCATGGAGTTTATGGAGCAAACCGCCAGCGACGTCTTCCCTCAGGGTTTCAGCTACGATTACACCGGGGAAACCCGCCAGTTGGCCACCCAGGGCAGCGCTCTGATGGTGACCTTCTTCCTGTCATTGCTGGTGATCTATCTGGTCCTGGCCGCGCAGTTTGAAAGCTGGCGCGACCCTATCATCATTCTGGTATCGGTTCCCATGTCGGTAGCCGGGGCCATGGCGTTCATCGTACTGGGCTTTGCCACCATGAACATCTACACACAGGTGGGGCTGATTACGCTGATCGGGGTGGTCTCCAAGAACGGCATCCTGATTGTGGAATTCGCCAATCAGTTGCAGAAAGAGAGGGGCTTGAACAAGGTCGATGCAGTCATCGAGGCGGCGGCTATCCGCTTGCGCCCGATTATCATGACCTCTCTGGCATTGATCTTCGCCATGGTGCCTCTGCTGATTGCCATCGGCCCGGGTGCCGAGAGCCGGTTTGCCATCGGCCTGACCATCAGTGCCGGCCTGGGCATTGGCACCCTGTTTACGGTATTCGTGCTGCCAGCATTCTACATTCTGCTGGCCCGGGATCACCATGGCTCGGCAGCCGATGAATACGGCAACGAGGAAGAGTCGTCCTCAACGCAGGCGCCAGCCGGCAACCACTGAACCGGCACGGCAGTCATAAAAAAGCCCGGCATGGCAACATGTCGGGCTTTTTTGCGTCAGGAGACGGCAATCCGGGCTGGTGGTTCCAGCGCCGGTTCTCCCGCCTGCAAGCGGCGGCGCCACTGGACGGTTTCGCTGGGCAACTCTCCGAAGTGTTCCCGGTACAGCGCAGCAAACCGCCCCAAATGCGAAAACCCTTCATCGGCGGCGTACCAGGAAATATGGGGCACATCGCACTGGCAATCCACTAGCCGGCGCCGAACCCGGATCAACCGGCAGCGCTGGTAGAAACGGTACGGGGTCATGCCGGTTTCCCGCTTCATCAGATAATACAGATTGCGCTCACTGACCCCGGAATGATTGGCCAGTTCCTGTAAATCAAACTCCCAGGCTGGCTCCATGCGGATTTTGTCGATAACCCGGAGAAGCCGGCGGTCGAGCTCCGGGGGCGCTTCGTTGGCTTCACAACCACCCTCCCGGGCGATGTCATCCAGTTCTTCAAACAGGATATGGGCAGAATCACAGGCATCGTTGTAATCCTGGAAGAAGTTGGAGCGCAACAGAAAATGATTCACCCGATCCGCCATACAGGCTAACGCCCCCTGCCCCGGGGTGACGTTGCTGCGCCACTGCTCCGGGTTTAACAGAATCAGACGGGAATGCTCGCAGGCACGCACCGAAATCGACTGAGTGGAGGTAATGGTGGCCATCGGAAAAGCCGGCTGTCTGCAATCGCCGTTCACCAATACATCGCACTGCCCCGATACCGGCACCACCAGCAATGTCCCAGGCAGTCCGCACAGATGCACCTCGGCATCCTGGGCCAGATCCAGGGCACACACGACCCCACGGTCAACACTCAGGGAAGACAGCGACCCAGCAACCGTTTGCGGCCGCTCAAGAGTGAGACCAACGTCATCACAGGCCAGCAACTCACGGATAGCCGCCTGCCATTCGCCGGCCGCAGCGCGATTGAGTCGAAGGTAGGCATCCAGATCCGGTTTGGCAGTGAGATTGCGCATACAGCGTGAACAGGCAGTGAGTGAGCTTGCTGTTTTAAGCCAGCGTGCCGCAAACCCCTAGCCAAATCTTGCAAAACGGCAAGAAATGGGACGGAGTTTGCCTGTTAATTGATTCTTATCAATCCAGTGGCAGCTCACTCAGGGGGGACGGCCGGGCCATCAGGTAGCCCTGGCCACGGTGACAGTTCAATTCCTGGAGCTTACGTTTCTGAATCTCGGTCTCGATGCCCTCCGCTACCACCTCCAGACTCAGCGCCTCGGCGATGGCCAGAATGGCGGAGACAATCCGCGAATCCCTGCCATCCTGCCCCAGCCGCTGAACAAACTGCTGATCGATCTTGAGCACATTCACAGGCAGCGCATGCAGATACGCCAGCGAGGAATACCCGGTACCGAAGTCGTCAATGGCAACCACCACTCCCTTGTCACCGAATTCCCGGAGTTTGTCCAGGCAACGGCGTGACAGGTTCATCAGGTGGGTTTCAGTAATCTCGATTTCCGGCTGCCAGCCAACCTGTCGAACCCGTTCGAAAAAAGGCTCCAACAATCCATCCAGCCGGCCATCAGCAATCTGGCGGGCGGAAATGTTAATGGCCAGGCGTCGGCCTCGGCCATGATCGACAGCGCAGGCCTCCAGATCCCGACGGATGCACCGGATCAGTTGCTCGGTCAGTTCGTGGATGTGCCCGCGCTGCTCGGCCACCGGGACAAAGTCCCCCGGAGACACCGCCCCCAGCTCAGGATGTTGCCAGCGCAAAAGAGCCTCCATGCCGGCCATGGCGCCGGTGGCAAGATCGTACTGGGGCTGGTACACCACCGAGAATTCCTCCGGCGCCACTTTCAGGGAAGCCACGAGGGCTTCGGACAGCCGTTGTTGCTGCTGGCCATGCTGGATTTCGCTCGCACTGTAGATCCGGTAGCAGGCCCGCCCGGCCAGTTTGGCGGTATACATGGCCCGGTCGGCATTCTGCAGCAATTCACCCGCGGTCTCGCCGTGATTCGGATAGATAGCGGCGCCCACCGAGGCGGAGAGAAAATATTCCCGGTGCTCCACCATCACGGGTGCCCGGAACACATGGGTCATGCGCTCACACACCGCTTTCAGTTGATCTTCGGTATCCAGTTCGATGATGGCGGCAAACTCATCCCCCGATAGCCGGGCAATCACATCGCCCTTGCGAACCACGGCCTGGATACAGGCCGCAGCCTGTTGCAGCACCCGGTCACCACAATCGTGGCCATGCAAGTCGTTCACAGACTTGAAAAAGTCCAGGTCGATATAAAGCACCGCAAACAGATCAGCGGTGTCTTTACGCTGGTTGACCCGGGCCTTCAGGAATTCCTGGAACAATGAACGGTTGGGTAGTTCGGTGAGGGGGTCGTAGTAGGCCAGAGTTGCCAGCCGTTCATCGCTGGCAGCCAGCTCACCCACATCCATGAACACCCCGGCATACAGGCGCTTGCCCTGATAGTCCACGGGGTAGATAGTCAGCCACTGGGGATAGTTCTCGCCGCTCTTGCGCCGGTTCCAGATCAGGCCTTCCCATCGACCGCTCTCATTCAGGCTTTCCCACATGGCCTGATAGAACTCAGGCGAGTGCAGCCCGGAACTGAGCACCGACGGTGCCCGACCCAGGACTTCTTCTGGGCGGTATCCGGTCACGGCCTGGAACATCCGGTTCACATAGGTAATCACGGCGTCCGGAGTTGAAAGCATGATGGCTCGCGGATGATTATCCACCAGGGCTTTGAAGTCCTGTTCTGTCAACGCCTGCATACGCCAAGTACCTTCCGTGTCCGGCCTGCTACAGGCAGGCTCTTTTGTCCCAGCATAAGCAGGAAATGTCGTAAACCTATCCATATTTTGCAAAAACCTCTCGCCTATGACCAAAGGCGGAGAAAAATGTGAACACAATTTCAACATTTGCAATATTCGGATACCCCGCCAACGAATACAGGTCGATAGTAGGTGCAAAACGAAACAAACGCCCCGCAGGAGCGCCCCATGCGCAGGAACGAACCGGTTACCGGTCACGAGCGCGAATACCCCGCGCACTATCACCTGATTACCACCACAGATCTGAAGGGAAAGATTACCGCTGCCAATGAAGAATTCGCGGAAGTCGCCGGCTACAGTATTGATGAACTGGTAGGGCAGCCCCACAACCTGATCCGGCACCCGGATATGCCACCCCAAGCCTTTGCCAATCTCTGGGAGACTATCCGCAAGGGCGACTCCTGGCGCGGTATGGTGAAGAACCGCTGCAAGAACGGCGACCATTACTGGGTGGACGCCTATGTCACGCCAATCATGAAAAACGGCGAACTGGTGGAGTTCCAGTCGGTACGCTGCCAGCCCCGCCGCAGCCAGGTCCGGCGTGCGGAAAAGGCCTACGCCGCCTGGAACCGTGGCTCCCTGCCCCGGCGTTTCCTGGCGGTGTCACCCCCACTGATTTCCAAACTCGCCTGCCTGTACGGGCTGCTCACAGGCAGTCTTCTGGTGTTTGGCCTGACCGCCCTGTCGATACCGGAAATGGCCGTGCTACAAGCCCTGGTCCTGTCTGTTTTCGGTGTTCTGTTCTGGCTGACCCTACCCATGATGCGAACCGCACGGGAAGCCTGTTGTGACGTCCACCCCGTGATGCCCTGGATCTATACCGGACGGCGCGACGAGGGCGGCTGGATCGAATACGATCGGCAAAAGCGCGATGCCACCTTGCGCGCGGTCTCGGCACGCATGCACGCCAACATCGGCAAACTGCATGGCCGCAAGCAGCGCACCATGGAGTGGGTTTCCAGTTCGGTGGCGAGTATCCGCAGCCAGCAAAGCGATATTGAGCAAATCACCCGGGCCTTCGAAGAACTGGCCCAGAGCGTCCGTCGTGTCAACGAGATGACCGTTCGAACCCAGCAGGCCAGTGCCGACGCCCGCCAATCTGCCAGTCAGTGCCAGCGCCAGATGGATAGCGTCAACCATTCGCTATCACGGTTACGGCAGCAGCTAACCAGCGCTAACGACGAGATGGATCGACTGACCGAACGCAGCAATACCATCAGCATGGTGCTGGAAGTTATCAGCGACATTGCCGAGCAGACCAATCTTCTGGCCCTGAATGCTGCGATTGAAGCCGCACGGGCCGGCGAGTCGGGCCGAGGCTTTGCGGTGGTGGCGGACGAGATCCGGGGCCTGGCCCAGCGCACCCACGATTCCACCCGCCGTATCGACACCATGATTGAGGAATTGCAATCGGAAACCCGGATGGTGGTCGACGTCATCAGCCAGGGCAGCGCCGCCTGTGAACAGACTGCCACCATGGCCGACGAAGCCCGCCAGGCCCTCACCACTACCCTGAAAGACATGAATATTATTGATGACTGCGCCCGTGAAGTGGCTGGTGCAACCGAACAGCAATCGGCACTGGCAGCTCAGGTGGAACGCCAGGCCGAACATCTGCTGCACCTGGGCAATCAATCGGTTCAGAGTAGCGAGAGCGCCCGCCAGGAGTCCGAGCAACTGGGATCCAATGTTGACCAGGCGCAGTTGCTGACCAGTCATTTCCTGCAGATGCTGTGCGACAAGCTCCTCAACAAGGGCGCCCAGACATCGACCCGGCAATTTCCCGAGCCGGCACAATAGGGTAGTCTGGCGATTCGTGGGGGATGGAGGCTTCGTCCCCTTTGCAATCACCCACAGGATTCCTCGTGCCTTGACCCTAGCAACCCTCTTCTGGCTGTTTGTCGCCGGTTTTGCCGTCTGGTACTGGTGGCGGGCCAAAGCCATCAAGGATTTTGTCTTGCAGGCTGCTCACCGGTACTGCAAATCCATGGACGTAATGCTGCTGGACGACGCCGTTTATCTGCGCGGACTCTGGTTCAAGCGCGATCAGAACGGAAAACTGCGAGTGTGGCGGCGTTTCCTGTTCGACTTCACCACCACCGGCGAAGAGCGTTACACCGGCCGTATCATCATGCTTGGCCAGAGCATCATTCACACCGAACTTGAACCGCACCGATTCTGACCGACTGTCACCGGAGCCGCCTCACCCAAATGGGCGATTACCGGCACCCGTGTTCGTCCGCGATACTCCCTGTTGCATGTCGACAACCAACAAAAACAACAGGAGTCATCTATGCGTTTTGCCATGCCCGTCCGGCTTGTGGCCGGAATTCTCATGCTGGTGTTCTCGGTACTGAGCCACGCCAGCTACACCCAGACCCGTCATCCGATTGTGCTGGTGCACGGTGTAACCGGCTTCAATACCCTTGGCGGTCTGATCAACTACTTCCACACCATTCCCTGGAACCTTGAACGCAGTGGCGCAAAGGTCTATACCGCCAGCGTGTCCTTCGTGAACAGCAGCGAACAGCGTGGCCAGCAACTGGCCAACTACGTCAACAGCCTGGGCCACAGCAAGGTCAATCTGATGGCGCACAGTCAGGGTGCTCCCACCTCCCGGGTGGCAGCGGCCCTGATTCCCCACAAGATCGCGTCGGTCACGTCGATTGACGGCGTGAACAAAGGCTCCAAAGTCGCCGACGTTATCCGGGGCATCATCCCTCCCGGCAGCTATGTTGAAGGTGGCGCCGACGCCATTGCCAACGCCCTGGGCGGGCTGATTAATGCCCTGTCCGGAGCCAGCAACCCCCAGGATGGTATTGCCGCCCTGGAAACCCTGACCACTCCGGGCACCACCAGCCTGAACGACGCCCTGGGTTGGAAAGGGGTTAATCGTAATGCCTGCGCGGGTACCAGCGAAGATGTCTGGATCAGTGGCCAGAAGATCAAGTTTTTCTCCTGGACCGGACGCGCCGTATGGACCAACGTGTTCGACATTACCGATCCGTTCCTGGGCGTGACCTCCCTGGCCTTTGGCAGCGAGCCCAATGATGGTCTGGTCGGCGTCTGCGCCACCATGATGGGCAATGTCATCGGCACCCACTACGACATGAACCACGTTGATGCCATCAACCATCTGCTGGGCGCCCGTTCTCTCTGGACCAACCCGGTCTCACTCTACCGCAGCCAGGCCAACCGTCTGAAAAACCGCGGTCTGTGAGGTGGTTATGAAGCACCAGTCCACCCGGAAACTGCGGTGGCTGCTTCCCGTTGCCCTGCTGGCCATTATGGCCAGCAGCGGCCTCTGGTACTGGCAGGCACCGGGTTCAGAACCCAGGCCAGACCCGGCAAAAACCTTTGCCAGTGCGCCTGCTGTCACGCCACCGGCGGTCACCCAGGCATCGGCCCCGGTTCCTTCCAATAAGAAACCGCCACACCAGACACCCGCCAGCCTTCCCGACCAGAACTTTGCCCGTTCCCTGGCCGGCACGGATATCGACGGCGCCCTCAAGGCAGACCGCAACGGCGAGTTGATTCTGGACCTTGGCGTTCGCGACTTCTTCGATTACTTCCTGAGCGCCGTGGGTGAAGTCTCACCAGAGGCCGCCATCGGACAGATCCAGTCCCTGGCCCGCAACTATCTGCCGGAACCGGCCGCCAGCGATGCCATGGTTCTGCTCGACCAGTACCTGGCTTACAAGCAGGCTGCGTTACAGCTGATGCAGACGGAACTGGATCCGAGCCGACAACACGACCCTGGCTACCAGCTAACCGCCCTCGGCGATGCCCTGAGCAGTCTGAAACAACTGCGCCGTTCGACCTTCAGCCCGGACGCACATCAGGCGTTTTTCGGCGAGGAAGAGGCCTACAGCGAGTACACCCTGGCGGCCATGAGTATCCAGCAGCGGGAAGATCTTTCCGATCAAGGCAAACAGGCGCTGATTGAATGGCACCGCAAACAGCTGCCGGAGTCGCTTCGGGCAACCGAGCAACGACTGCAGAGCGAAACCCGCGAGCATCAGGCCCGACTGTCTGCCCTGGAGAATACCGAATCACCGGAAGCCGCCGGCCGGAAGCTGGTGGAGCTGGGCATGGACCCGGAAAGTGCCGAAGGGGTCGTCAGTTACCTTAAACAACGTGAAAGTTTTGATCAGCAGTTTTCCGAGTTCGAACAGGCTGTTGACGCCGAGGATCTGGAAGGCCTGGCCGGAGCAGATCGTCAGAAACACAAGGATGCCCTGCTGGAGCAATACTTCCCCGATGAACAGAGCCGAACCTGGGCCCGACTCAGAATGCTGAACCAAAGCTGACCACTCTGTGCTCTGGCTCCCGAAATCCGGAGCCAGAGCGTTCTAGAATCGGAGCTTGTGTTCCGTGGATATCCCGACCATGACGGCCGAACAAATCCAACAGCAACAGGCCAGAGGATTCCTGACCCTGCGTTTTGTGCCGGCACTGGAAGCCGACTACCGCAAAGCGCGTTCTGCGTTAATCCGCCAACGGGCGAGACTGGCATCTATCGCTGGTCTGCTGCTCTTTCTGGTGTACGCCCTGGTAGACCTGATGACCCTGCCAGCCGAGCTGGCCCGTCTCACGGCTGGAATAAGACTGGCCATTACCTGCCCGATCATCGCCCTGGTTCTCTGGCTGGCCCACCGGAAAACCCCCGACGACCACCACTTCGAGCGGCTGTACGTGTTTGCCTATATCGCCGGAGGCCTGAGCGTCATTGCCATTATCCTGGCCGCCCGCTGGCACAGCTACCCTCTGCCTTATGAGGGCATGATACTCATGCTGATGTTCGGATACTTTGCCATGGGACTGCCTTTTTTTTCCGCCTCGGTGGCCTCCTTTGTTCTGGTGTGGGCCTACCTGCTGGCAGAGCTCTGGGCCGGCAACCCTGCCACCGCCACCCTCACCAATCTGTTCTTTCTGATGACCGCAAATGTCATTGGTATGGTCGGCGCCTGGATCAGCGAGTACCGTCACCGTGCCCACTTTCTCGACCGCCAGCTCCTGGATCTGTTGCACCAGTCCGCCAGGGACGAGAGCCGTCGGAAAACCGAGCTGATCACTGCGGCCAGCCATGATCTGCGCCAACCCCTGAATGTCATCGACCTGACGCTGGAAACGCTGCAACCTGAACGCGAACACTCCGAGGTGATGAATCAGCTTCGTGATACCGTGGGTCAGCTCCGTAATCTGCTGGGAACGGTGTTCGACAGCGCCCGACTGAACGAGGGCATGATTCAGCCGGAGCTCCAGCCTGTGCAACTGAACCATACGTTGCAGGAGCTTGAAGATCTGTTGTCAGACACCTTGTCCCGTCGCGACATCCGCCTGGACATTGCCCCGGCCGAGCCCGGGCTGGCCTTGACCGCGGATCCCAGCTTGCTGTTGCGAGTATTGCAGAACCTCGTCATCAATGCCGCCGACCACAGTGGTGGCCAGCGCATTCAGGTCAACACGGTCACCACCGGGAACTGGGCCCGCATCCGGGTGTGCGATGACGGGCGTGGGCTGCCGGAAAGCCTGCACACACAGGTCTTCGATCCCTACATCCGTGCCGGTGCCAGCCACCAGGCGGGGCTCGGGCTGGGCCTGACCATCGTGCGCGAATTCTCCCGGCTCATGGGCGGGCAATGTGGAACCGAATCATCTTCGGGCCGGGGCGCGGTATTCTGGGTGGCACTGCCGATTGCTGTTACAACCAGCCCAGGGCCCGGGCCCGGTTCACGCATTCAGTCCGATTGTGCACCCCCAGTTGGGTAAAGATCGCTTTCAGATGGGTTTTGACCGTGTGTTCGGTCAGGCCCAGGCTCTGGCAGATGCGTTTGTTGGGAAACCCCTGGGCGAGAAGCGTCAGCACTTCGAACTGACGCGGCGTTAACGGGGCTTCCGAAACCAGGGGCGCCATGCCCCCGGGGAAATAGCCCTGTCCCCGCCGTACCGATTGCATCATACGAACCAGCGCCGCGCGCCCGGCTGATTTGGCCAGAAACCCGGCCGCCCCGGCCGTTCGCACGGCCCTGACGGTGCTTTCGTCCTCACTGCTGGAGATAATCACCACCGGCGGGGTGTTCCGCAAGCCAGCCAGACGCGGCAACAGCGAAAGTCCGGCTTCTCCGTTAAGTGCCAGGTCAAGCAATACCAGATCGACCCCGGTGCCATGCACCAGTTGCTCGGCCGCGGCCTCCAGCGTGCCCACCGTGACCACCGAGAGAGCCAGTTCCTCCTGCCGGATCAGGCCCGCCAGCGCCTGCGCAAACAGGGCGTGGTCATCGACCAGCAAAACCTTCTCAAAGGCTGTGGTTCGATGATGTTCTGCCGAAGATGAGCCATGCCGGAGCGATGTCACATGCATGATGGTGCCCCGCTGTGTTTGTTTTTGTTACTGCGGACACCCCACTATAATCCAGCAAGCCCGGCGCCTCAGCGGCCTGCTTAACACTTTCTTACAAAAGTATTGAACCTTTCGCGCCATCTGATCTCGCCTGAAACATAAATGTCATATTTCTGAAGCATCCTTCCGGCATCACAACCATATGATCTGAAAAGGTTTTCAACACGATGCCTGATTTCACAAGGAAGACCGCCGGCCACTGGCTGGCAATGCTTGCAAGCGCCAGTCTCTGCGCCAGCGCCTACGCCCATGAGCTGGAAATTCACGGCTCCAACACCGTCGGCGCCACACTGGCACCCATGCTGGTAAGCGGCTATCTGGCACAGCAGGGTAATGGGTCGGTCAGTCGCCGGGCCACGGGCACCGAGAACGAGCAGATTCTGCTGACCGAGACCGAACAGGGTCCCATCAGTGTTCTGGTGGCCGCCCACGGCTCCAGCACCGGCTTCCGCACCCTGGCCAGCGGTCAGGCGCAGATCTGGGCATCCTCCCGGCCGGTCAAAGCCGCTGAGGCGGAACAGGTTCGCCAGAAGGCCGACCTGACAGCCCTGGAGAGTGAACATGTCATCGCTATTGATGGCCTTGCCGTACTGGTGCACCCCGACAACCCTGTCAATGCCATGAGTATCGATACGCTCGGGCGCATTTTCGCTGGCCAGATTCGTAACTGGTCGGAACTTGGCGGGCCGGACCGGCCAATACGGCTCTACGCCCGGGATGATCGTTCTGGCACCTGGGATACCTTTAAATCCCTGGTTCTGGGTAAAGGCTACCGCCTGGACGAATCCGCCAAACGCTACGAATCCAACGACCAGCTGTCCGATGACGTGTCCCGCGATCCCGGTGGTATCGGCTTCTCCGGCCTGGCCTCGGTGCGCAACAGCAAACTGCTGGCGATTTCCGAGGGCAATGCCCCGGCCCTGAAACCGAATCAGCTCACGGTTGCCAGCGAAGACTATCCGTTGTCCCGCCGACTGTTCATGTACACCATGGGGGAGAAAACGCCGGTCTTTGCCAAAGGCTTGATCAACTACGCCCTGGATGAGGACGGCCAGAACCTGGTGGCCGAATCCGGGTTCATTTCCCAGAATCCGATCGCGGTAAAACCGGAATTCGACACCTCCGTACCAGAGAGCTTCCGGCGACTGACCAGCAATTACCAGCGCCTGACCGTCAATTTCCGCTTTGCCGAAGGCCGCACCAAGCTCGATAACAAGGCCCAGCGGGATCTGCTACGGGTGAAGCATTACCTGCGACAGCATAATCGCGACGCCAGTGATCTGCTGTTGATCGGTTTTGCAGATGCACAGAGTCACGAACTTCGGGCCCAGATGATTTCCGAGCTGAGAGCGTTGTCGGTGCGCAAGGCACTGGGCCAGGCAGGTGTGGCGAACGTTGCCTACACAGGTTATGGCCACTACATGCCCGTTGGCGGCAAGGGAAACCTGCGCAATGGCCGGGTAGAAGTCTGGATCAAGAACCCCTGACCAGCCGGGGATTCGACCAAAGTCTGCCTGCAGACTTCGGCAATCCCCTATCCGCACCCCCATCACAGATATGTTTGGGTTTCCTATACTGCCGTTGTCACCCTCCAACCAACAGACCGGGACAATGGACATCAAAAACGACCACCGTTACGCGATTAACCTGAACGTACGGGGCATCCAGCCCTCCGCAACCCTGCGCATCAACGAGCTCAGTAACCAGCTCCGTTCCGAAGGCAAGGACATCATCAAACTGGGGCTGGGGCAGTCGCCGTTCCCGGTACCGGATCGCGTGGTCGACGCCCTCAAGGAGCACGCCCACGAAAAAGATTATCTGCCGGTCAAAGGTCTGAAGGGCCTGCGTGAAGCCATCGCCGGCTACATCAACCGCAGCGAGCGCATGCGCTGTACCTGGGAAGACGTGCTGATCGGCCCGGGCTCCAAAGAGCTGCTGTTCATGCTGCAGCTGGCCTACTACGGCGACCTGCTGATACCGCGCCCGAGCTGGGTGTCTTATGCGCCCCAGGCCCGCATCATCGGCCGTTCGGTACACTGGCTGCCGACCCACGCCGAGAACAATTGGCAGCTGACCGCCGAGGAACTGGACATCATCTGCCGGGACGACCCGTCACGCCCGCGTATCCTGATTCTCAACTATCCGTCCAACCCGACCGGATGCACCTACACCGACGATCAGCTGCTGGCCATCGCCAACGTGGCCCGCAAGTACAAGCTGATCCTGCTCTCAGACGAGATCTACGGAGAAGTTCACTTTGAGGGCAAGCACAAGTCCATTGCCCGCTACTACCCGGAAGGCACCATCATCAGCACCGGCCTGTCCAAGTGGGCCGGCGCCGGCGGCTGGCGCCTGGGTACCTTTATCTTCCCGCCCGAGCTGAGGCCACTGCAGGACGCCATGGCGATCATCGCCAGCGAAACCTACACGGCGACCAGCGCCCCCATCCAGCACGCTGCCATTGCTGCTTTCAATGGTGGTGAGGATATTGAGGAATATCTGGTTCAGTCGCGCCGGGTGCTGAAAGTGGTGGGTGAATACATGCATCGCCGTCTGACCGACATGGGCGCTGTGGTTCAGAAGCCCGAAGGTGCGTTCTACCTGTTCCCGGACTTCTCCGGTTTCCGCGACCAATTGGCCCGCAAGGACATCAAGACTTCCCAGGCCTTCTGCACCGCCCTGCTGGAGAATACCGGCGTCGCCATCCTGCCCTCCAGTGATTTCGGCTTCGTACCGGATCACCTGGGCGCCCGCCTGGCGTTTGTCGATTTCGACGGTGCCGCGGCCCTGAACCTGGCCGGTGGCGATTACGCCGACCAGGAGCTGGATGACAGCTATATCCAGCAGGCCTGCCCAAGACTGGTGCTGGCCATGGATAAAATGGAGAAGTGGCTGAACAGCCTGTAAGCCTGCCGTGCTAGACTGGCACCCTCACAGTTTCAGAAACCGCGGGGGTGCCATGTCTGACTCAGTTTCTCTCCAGGAAATCGCCGATTTCACCGAAGCCCTGGCCCGCGAAGCCGGCGAATTGATCCGCCACGAGCGGGAAGAAAACACCCTGCGCACCGACTACAAACACCAGACCGAACTGGTCACCCACGCCGACGTGATGGCCGACGAATTCATCACCGGCACCATCCGCGAACGCTTCCCCCACCAACGCATCCTCTCCGAGGAAACCATGCCGGATCTGTCCCAGGCGGAAGAGCTGGAAACGCCATTGTGGATAGTCGACCCCATCGACGGCACGGTGAACTACGCTTACGGCCATCCCCAGGTTGCGGTGTCCATTGCCTACGCCGAGAAGGGCAAAGTGCGGGTGGGCGTTGTGCACGCGCCGTTTCCCGGCGAGACCTTCCGGGCCACCGAGAGCGAAGGCGCAACCCTGAACAACCAGCCTATCCGCCACAGCGGCGCGACCGACCCCAGGCAATCGCTGTTCGCCACCGGTTTTCCGTACACCAAGGACAACCTGGAACCGCTGGTACGCCGCTTGGACGCCATGATTCACCAGTGCCGCGACCTGCGCCGGATCGGCTCAGCCGCTCTGGACATCTGCTGGGTGGCCTGTGGCCGGCTGGACATCTACTACGAAAACGTCAGCCCCTGGGACTTCGCCGCCGCCCGTCTGATCGCAAAAGAAGCTGGCGCTACGGTAGGCCATTTCGGGGAAGTTCCGGAGGGCTATCCGGCGGATCTCTATGGGCGGGATATTCTCATCTCGGCGCCGGCCGTGTGGGCGCCAGTGCGCTCAATTCTGCGGACTGCTTCCGGATACGAGTAAGGTTGGATAATATCGCCAACACCTAGCCTCATATTTTGGAGTTAGGCATGGGCTGGGATCCCTTTCCCGAAACCGCTACGAGCACATCCATGTGCGCTTCTCTCCGGCCATCCTTGGCCTCCGAAATTTCGGGAAAGGGATCCCAGCCCATGCCTTTCTGACATCAGCGATAACGCACCGAATCTAGGTTTGATCAGGAAATAGAAATCCATAGAGAAAGATCGAGGGGTATAACTCGACTATCCCAACAAAGTTCGATCGTTGTGACTGGAAGGCTAGGTGAACGAAACTCCACGGCTCAACCCCAGACCGCCTCAGACACCAGCCCCCAGGCCTCGTCGAAATCACTCGTCGGCAAGCGCGAAAACGAAGACCGTACAAAGCGCTGAATCCGGCCTTCCACGAACACCATGACAAAGTCCGCACCACGGGCCGCCGTGGTTCTGGGCCGCAGGCCCTGACGGATTTCACCTTCTTTCAGGGCCTGGCGAATCTGGGTTTCCAGCCGCTCGAAAAACTGGGATGCCCGCTTTCTCAGGGATTCATCCTCCCCCATCAGCGCATCGCCAGTCAGCACACAGCAAAGGCCCGGATTACGCTCGGCAAACACCAGCACCAGATGCGACAG
This sequence comes from Marinobacter sp. C1S70, assembly GCF_000475355.1. Taxonomy (NCBI): domain Bacteria; kingdom Pseudomonadati; phylum Pseudomonadota; class Gammaproteobacteria; order Pseudomonadales; family Marinobacteraceae; genus Marinobacter; species Marinobacter sp. C1S70. Next base: position 244,468 of record NZ_AXBW01000073.1, read on the forward strand.
CTGCTGCAGGCGCACGCGCACGTCCTCCTGTTCCTGCAGAATCACCTGGCAACGGGAAAACACCGCCTCCTCGGCAAATTCGATCAGCGCCTCAAACATTTTGCGCTTGCTGGGAAAATGCCGGTACAAGGCCGCTTCGGTAACGCCCACGGTTTTGGCCAGGCCAGCCGTGGTGATTCGGGCACCGGGATCGCTTTGCAACAGCTCGACTAGCGCCTGGAGAATAGACTCCCGGCGACTGGGTTTCTGGTTGGTCATGACAGGACTACAGCGCTCTGAAATTCTGGTTTTGGTTTTATATGCCCTCCCCGGCAAGGGAGGGACTTTTCAGAAAAAAGTGCCGTCGATCGGTGACGAGGCACTGGCATACAGTTTCTTGGGCATACGGCCGGCGAGGTATGCTTCACGGCCGGATTCGATGGCCAGGCGCATGGCGTTGGCCATTCTGATCGGATCTTTGGCCTGGGCGATCGCGGTGTTCATCAGCACGCCGTCACAGCCCAGCTCCATGGCAATAGTAGCGTCTGAGGCCGTACCAACACCCGCATCCACCAGCACCGGCACCTTGGCGTTCTCGACAATCAGCCGGATGTTATAGCGGTTCTGGATACCCAGGCCCGATCCAATCGGTGCACCCAGAGGCATGATGGCCACGCAGCCCATTTCTTCCAGACGCATAGCCAGCAACGGGTCGTCCGAGCAGTACACCATCACCTTGAAACCATCCCTGATCAGCTCTTCTGCCGCGACCAGGGTTTCCGGCATGTTAGGGTACAGGGTTTTATGTTCGCCCAGCACTTCCAGTTTGACCAGATCGTGTCCATCCAGCAGTTCCCGGGCCAGCTTGCAGGTGCGGACCGCATCTTTGGCGGTGTAGCAGCCGGCAGTATTGGGCAGGATGGTGTAGCTTTCCGGGGAAATCACGTCCAGCAGATTGGGTTCATCCGGGTTCTGGCCCAGATTGGTACGGCGTACGGCCACAGTCACGATCTCGGCGCCACTGGCCTCGATGGCATGACCGGTTTCCATCAGATCGTGATATTTGCCAGTGCCCACCAACAAGCGGGACTGGTATACCTTGCCCGCGATTTCCAGGGGTTTGTCTTCGGGGAGCTGAATCTCTGGTGTCTCTGTCATAACCTGCCTGAGTTATCTGGATAAAGTAAGAGCGGGAACCGCCTGGCTCTGATGAGGTATCAACCACCACCGATGGCGTGGACCACTTCCACCCGGTCACCTTCATTCAGGGTGAACTGCGGGTGCTGGCTGCGGGGTACAATGTCTTCGTTTACCTCCACCGCCAGGCGTTTCCCGGTCAGGGTGAGTTGTTCTATCAGGGCGGCAATGGTCGCTCCGCTTGGGAGTTCCATCGCCTCGCCATTCACCTGTACCAACATGGTTACCATTGCCTCCGTTACTTCTTCAGGGCTGCGACAATCAGCAACACCCAGCCCACCATAAAGCAGACGCCGCCCACTGGTGTCACCGGACCCAGCCAGTGGATTCCTGTCAGAACCAGCAGGTAGAGACTGCCACTGAACAGCAACATGCCGGCAAGCCAGAAGCCACAGGACAGGGTCAACAGATTTCGCGGCAGGCCAAGCGCCGGCATCAGACTCGCGGCCACCAAAGCCAGGGCATGGTACATCTGGTAGCTGACAGCCGTCTGGAATACCTCAAGGCCGCGTTCGGATACCACATGGCGCAGGCCATGAGCACCGAAAGCGCCAGCCATAACGGCCAGCAGGCCGGCGACGGCGCCGGCGACAAGTGCCCAGCGTACAATCCGGGTTCCGGGGTCAGCCGCAGTCACAGTGGATTTTCTCTCCGGTATCGAGATTCATCATGGTCAGGGCGCCGCCCCATACACACCCGGTGTCCAGCCCGATAAACCGGTCGCTGCCGGTGTTGCCTTCCAGCGCAGCCCAGTGGCCAAACACCACTTTTACATCGTCCTGACGGGGATAGGTAAACCAGGGGGCATAGCCCTCAGGCGCCTGATCGGCCGACTCTTTGGTAGCCAGTTCCAGGCGGCCGTCGCTGGCAATAAAACGCATGCGGGTAAAATAATTGGTAATCACTCGCCAGCGATCCATACCGGTGAGGGTATCACACCAGGTTTCAGGCTGATTGCCATACATTTGGCTGAAATATTCGCTCGCCTGGTCGTCCCGGATCACGGCTTCCACTTCCCGGGCACAGGCCACGGCCTGCTCCACACTCCAGATGTGCGGCAGACCGGCATGGGCCATCACCAGGTTTCGGCCGGCGTCGTGCACGCACAGATGCTGCTGGCGCAGCCACTGGATCAGCCGGTCGTGATCCGGTGCGTCCAGAATGTCATGCAACGTATCCTTGCGCTTCGGTCTGTGGCCGCCAAGCGCGACCGCCAGCAGATGCAGGTCGTGGTTGCCCAGTACCACAACGGCGGCATCGCCCAGGCTTTCGATGTAGCGCAGGGTTTCCAGTGATGACGGGCCGCGGTTAATCAGATCACCGGCCACCCAGAGCCGGTCACGGGACGGCGAAAAATCAACCTTCGCCAGCACATCCCGCAGCCGATCGTAGCAACCCTGAATATCGCCGATGGCGTAGTCAGTCATCACTTACCTCGCTGTCATCTGCCTGCAGCTTACCAGTGTCTGCCAGCAAATCCGCAATCCTGACATAGTCGGCCAGGCCCAGGTTTTCCGGGCGCAGGCCATCGTTGATTCCGAGGGACTGCAGCTGTTCTACGGTAACCATGGCCGCCAGCGCCTTGCGCAGGGTTTTTCGGCGGGCATTGAACGCGGTGCGTACCACTGCCTGCAGCGTTTTCAGGTCTTTCGCGGGGTACGGCAGTTCCTTGTGGGGCACCAGGCGGACAATGGCGGAGTCCACTTTCGGGGCCGGGCGGAAGGCGCCAGGGCCTACTTCGAACAGCGGCTGCACCTTGCAGAAATACTGGGCCATGATACCCAGGCGGCCGTAATTGTTGTCGCCCGGTACCGCCGCCAGCCGCTGCACCACCTCCTTCTGCAACATGAAGTGCATGTCCTGCACCACACCGCTCTGGGACAGCAGATGAAAGATCAGCGGGGTGGAGATGTTGTAAGGCAGGTTGCCGACAATGCGCAAAGGCCGGTCACTCACCAACTGGCTGAAATCGAAACTGAGGGCATCGGCCTCGTGAATCCGGAATTCCGGGTAGTTGAAGAACTTGGTGCGCAGCACCGGAATCAGGTCCCGGTCCAGTTCCACCACCTGCAAACGGGGATTGATGGCAAGGATTTCTTCGGTAATAGCCCCCAGACCGGGGCCGATTTCAACAATCGAGTCTTCCGGCTTGGGATTGATCGCGCGCACGATGCGTTCTATCACACCTGGATCATGCAGGAAGTTCTGGCCAAACCGTTTACGGGCCTGGTGCCCGTGTTTGTTGCTCATGACAGTTCTCCGGCCCGTGCGGCCTTGCGGCAGCGGGCCATCTGCTCGCCCACACGGATAGCGGTATGCAGGCTGCCGGCATCGGCCTTGCCGGTACCAGCCAGATCCAGGGCAGTGCCATGGTCAACCGAGGTACGGACAATGGGCAAGCCCAGGGTGATATTAACGGCCCGGCCAAAGCCTTGGAATTTCAGTACCGGCAGGCCCTGATCGTGATACATGGCCAATACCGCATCGGCATTGTCGAGCCAGTGCGGGGTGAACAGGGTGTCCGCCGGCAACGGCCCGGTCAGTTGAATTCCCTCGGCCCGCAGCTGTTCGAGGGTCGGCTCAATCACCTCGATTTCTTCCCGGCCCAGATGGCCCCCTTCACCGGCGTGGGGATTCAGGCCAGCCACCAGAATGCGCGGCTGATCAATACCAAAAAAGGCTTTCAGGTCCGCGTTCAGAATACGCGTCACCTGAGTCAGCCGGTCCGGTGTAATGGCCGCAGAAACGTCTTTCAGGGGTAAGTGGGTGGTTACCAATGCCACCCGGAGTTCTTCCGTGGCCAGCATCATCACCACCCGTTCTACGCCACACAGCTCCTGCAGGAATTCGGTATGGCCACTGAAGACGATGCCGGCTTCGTTAATAACGCCCTTGTGCACAGGCGCGGTCACCATGCCGTCGAAATCGCCATTCAGGCAACCCCGGGCGGCGATGGTCAGGGTATCCAGGACGTACTGACTGTTACCCTTATCAAGCCGGCCGGCCACCGTGGAACCACAACCTTCAACATGTCGTACCGATAAATGACCCGCCCGGGTTGCTGCCGCTACACCTGGCTGCCAGTCATGCAGCTCAATCTGGAGCCCGAGCTGGCTGGCCCTGTCTCGTAGCAGTTCGCGGCTGGCAATCACCACCAGGCCGGCGTCCCGGCTCCCGGTTGCCAGTTGCAGGCACAGTTCCGGGCCGATGCCGGCCGGTTCGCCGGCAGTGAGTGCCAGGATCACCGGTGTGCTCATGACGGGTTTGCTTCCTCGCTCTCCGGGTTCATATCGGCATATTCACCCTTGAACTCAACAAAGGCTTCGTCCCGAATCTCACGCAGCCAGTTCTGCAATTCCAGCTCGAATTTCCGCATGTAGATGGCCTGACGAGCCTGGGACTCGCGATTCTGTTCGGTCACGTCCTGGCGCCGGCGCTCCTCCACCTGCAGGATGTGCCAGCCAAACTGGGACCGGAAAGGCCCGAAATATTCGCCCACCTGCGCCTGATTCATGGCTTCTTCAAAAGCGGGCACCATCTGGCCCGGGCTTACCCAGCCCAGATTACCGCCGTCCGAGCCGGAGACCGGATCGTCCGAGCGTTCACGGGCCAGATCGGCAAAGTCGGCGCCATCCTGCAACTGCTGGTAGATCTCGCGAATGCGCTGCTCCGCCTGCACATCGGTCACCGCTTCGGAAGGCCGTACCAAGATATGCCGGACCCGGTGCTGCTGGATGAATTGCTGCTGCTCACCGCCGCGCTTGTCCATCACCATCACCAGATGAAAACCACTGTTGTTTTCCAGCACCTGCGAAGGCTCACCAACTTCCAGATCCGGTACCACCGGTGCGACCAGTGAGGGCAACTGGCTTTCAGATCGCCAGCCCATGTCGCCCCCTTCCAGGGCGTTGCTGGCATCGGATTCGGCAACCGCTACTTCCCGGAAGTCCCGACCGTTGGCAATCTGCTGGCGCAAGGCCTGTGCTGTCTCCCGGGCCTCATCCACCGACGCTTCGCTGGCCGGGTCGTCAACTTCGATAAAGATATAGGCCAGACGGTATTCGGCATCGGTACTGCCGTTGGCTTGCTGGGCCTGGAGATAGTTTTCCACTTCCCGGTCGGTAACGCGTACCCGGTTACCTACGCGACGCTGCTGCACCCGGCTGGTCAGCATTTCATTGCGGATCTGCTCCCGGGCCTGCTGATAGGTCACCCCTTCTTCCGCCAGCTGGCCTTCGAATTCGGCCAGGGTCATGCCGTTGCTGCGGGCAATATTGGCCAGGGTTTCGTTCAGCTCGTTGTCGCTGATGCGCATGCCCATCTGGTCGGCCATCTGCAGCTGCAGGGATTCCTGAATCAGTTGGTCCAGTACCCGCTGCTCAAGCAGTTCCCGGGGCGGCAGACCAGTGCCCTGCGCACTCAGGCGACCGACAATGGTATTGATACGGGCGTCCAGCTCACTCTGGAGGATCACCTCGTCATCCACGATCGCAACCACACGGTCCAGCAGTTTTCGTTCGGCCTGAGCAGTCACTGACAGCACCACCATGGCCAGTGTCAGCAGAATTGTCAGTCCGTGGCGGACAGTCGCCTTCATAATCACCTCTTGGTTTGTAAAATCGTGATCGCAGCCGGGTCGGCCTGCAGATTCAGGTTCGTTCAACGGCGCGGGTTTCCGAACCTCCGGCGCTCGCGCTCGTCGTAGCCGTAGATGGCGTCCGCGATGTTGTCGGATGCACCGCCACTGCCGCCCAGACCTTTCAGTTCAATCCGGAACAGCAAGCGGGTGTCCAGTTCTTCGTCATCAGTCAGGTAGTTCTGGTGCACCACCTGAAAACTCCAGCAGCAGTTGTTATATTCCAGACCGGCAAGGGTGCCCACGGTTCGGTCGAGCTGAGAATCCCAGACCCAGCGACCAATGGCACTGACCTGGTCCGTTACCGGAAAGACCGTTCCAATGTCGGTTTGTTCCAGCTCATCCGGCCGGCTGTAGGTATGTCCGAGTGTCGCCAGGTAACGATAATCCTCGGAGTGGAAAATCAGCTGGCTGCGGCCCTCTTCGGTTTTCCGGATTTCGTGATCCCACAGCAGGGAAGAACGAAGCTCCAGATTGTCGATGGGGTTCAGCACCAACTCGCCCGCCAGCGGTGAGCGGCTCCGGTCGGATGCGCCCTCGCCAAACAGATCCACTTCACGATCTTCGAAATAGCGCACCTGACCAACACTCACCCGAGCCCGCTCCGCACCGGTCAGGAGGTCATTGAAACGACTGGTGAGCGCCACCGTCAACTGGTTGGCGTCACCGACCCGATCCCCGCCGGTAAACCGGTCCCGCCGGAACAGCTGGTCAAAGCGGAAACTGCGGATGCCGGTATCAAAATCCGGGATATAGTTCTGATCGGATTCGGCATCGGCCCAGGCGTAATACAGCCGGGGCTCCAGGGTCTGGTTGTAGGGTAAGTCAAACAGGCTGGATCGACGATCAAAGTACAAACCATTGTCCCACTCGAACACCGGCACGGTGCGGTCAAAGCCGGCGTCACCCAGGGTGTAGTCATCCAGCTCGTAGCGGGTGTAGTCGAGGCTGACCGAGGGACGACTGAAGCCCCAGAGCGCCCTCATGGGCAACGCCAGTTCGGGAATCGCCCGTAACCGCTGGCCGTTGGCCTTGTCCAGGCCGGTAAGGTTCTCATTGTCCCGGTAGAACCAGGTGTACTGGCTTTCCAGGCTGGCCTCAAGCCAGCCGGCTTCCAGCGAGCCACCGTAGATCACTTCCGGCAACTGGGCATAGGGCTTATCAACGTCGGCAATACGGTCAGGGATGGTCTGGTAGCCGTTCAGGTAGGCTTCAAAGTACTGATTGGCTCCGTAGTAACGGACACCACCCCGACGCTGAAGATGCGTCGCCTGGTCTATTTCGAGACTGCGATTCAGATCGCTCAGGTAGTCCTCATCCGAAATCACCGAGTAATCGCCGTAGCCGCTCCAGCCTCCGCCAAATGCCGCCCGGGTGGTGAAATCAAGAGCCCAGCGCTCGCCATTTTCACCCGGATTTTCATCCCGAAAAGCAGAATCATTGTCGATATACCCCAGCTGCAGCACCGATTCGCCATACTGACTGAGGTAGCGCCCCTCCACTTCCGTGAACAGGCCGCGACCGTGGATATACTGCGGTGTGAGGGTGGCATCATAATGGGGTGCCAGATTCAGATAGTACGGCAAGGCCAGATAAGCCCCGCTACCAGCGCTGGACGAGCCAAACTGGGGATACAGGAAACCGGTCTTGCGGCGGTCATCAATCGGGAAGGTAATGTAAGGCCAGTAGAATACCGGCGCATCCAACACTTCCAGCCGCACGTGCCGTGCAGTACCAAAACCTTCCGCCTGATCCAGCTCGATGTCCGATGCCACAATCGACCAGTCGTTCTGGCCCGGACCACAGGTAGTGATCATGCCATCGGAGATAACCACCTGGCTTTCACTGACCCTGGACAGGGATGAGGCCTCGCCCCTGAGTTCCGACTCGTGCAGGAGAAACGTGGCCGTGTTGATATCCAGTTGCCCGGACTGGGTAGAATAGTTCGCGTCCTGCCCGGTCAGCAGAAAGCCTTCACCTCGGCTGACCAGCGGTCCTTGCAGTTGCAATTCGCCGGACTGCTGGTTGTACCGTGCCTCCGCGCCGGTCGCCTGGAACGGACCCTGGCGCAGGCGCACATCACCCTGCAGGTAGAGTTCGCTATCCAGTTCATAGCGGGCGTTCAGGGCACTGGCTTCCAGTGGCATGGAACCCTCAATGCCCTCGCCCGGCACCACGGCGCCATCGCCGCCAACCGTGCCAGGCAGATAACCTCCCTCGCAGAATACCGGCAGCCGACCGGCCACCTCTGGCGGCAATTCACTGCGCGGGCGCCAGTCAATCTCAGCGGCGCTGGGGCTGCTACCCGCCCCCTCGGCACGTACGCCACTCGCTGCCAATGCCACGATGACGGCCAAGCTTGAAAGCCGGAACCTGGCGCACAACAGGGAGGAGCAATGGCTGGGCACGTTGACGAAATTCCTGTTCCATTTGAATGATGGCTGGGCGTAAGGGCACCTAGTTTACACGCGCCCTCAAGGCTTGTTAACGGAAAGCCCGCTGCAATTCCGTTTTACCCTCTTTATACTCCGGTGCAGAGAGTGCCCGGTTAACGCGCCGGCCATCATCCACCGATCCAGGAATGCTGATCTGACCATGGATAACCGTTTGCAGTTGCTGACCCGCTGGGTCAGGCAAATTCCCGGCTTCTCGGCCGCCAGCCCGACACCGGTTTCCGGCGACGCCAGTTTTCGACGGTACTTCCGGGTCTGGAAAGACGTGCCGGGCGGGCAACTCGCCCCCTTCATTGTGATGGATGCTCCACCGGAGCACGAGGACTGCGTTCCGTTTGTGGCCATCGCCCGGCACTGGCATCAACACGGTATCGCCGTGCCCGCCATTGCCGCCGAGGATCTTGAGCAGGGTTTTCTGTTACTGGAAGACCTGGGCAATCTGCTGATGTTAACGGCCCTGGAACAGGGCGATGTGGACACCCTGTATCGGGCCGCGCTGGACGAACTGGCGCGTATTGCCGGGCTGGACGACCCGGCAGACTACCCACTGCCCGCCTATGACCAAGCACTGCTCGACCGGGAGATGGCGCTATTCCCGGACTGGCTGCTGGAAAAACACCTGGGGCTGGAACTCGACAACCAGGAACGGGCGCTGCTGGACACCGCCTTCGGCCTGCTCCGGGAGAGTGCCCTGGCGCAGCCGGAAGTCACCGTGCACCGCGATTACCACTCCCGCAATCTTCTGGTCCGTGATAGCCAGACGGTTCCCGGCGTGATCGATTTTCAGGATGCCGTACGCGGCCCCATCACCTATGATGCCGTCTCCCTGCTCAAAGACTGCTACGTGCGCTGGCCGGAACAGCGACTGGCAAGCTGGCTGGAGCATTTTCGTAACGCCAGCCAGCAGGCCGGTTTGCACCGCGCTGATGCAGATACTTTCCGGCAGTGGTTTGAGCTCATGGGCATGCAGCGCCATCTGAAAGCCGCCGGCATTTTTGCCCGCCTCGCCATTCGCGACGGCAAGACCGGCTACCTGGCTGACATTCCCCGCACCGTCAGTTATCTGCGAGATGCCAGCGCCCGGCAACCAGCCTTCCGGCATTTTCACGAGTGGCTCTGCAGCACCGTGATTCCGGCCATCGAACAGCGCATTGGCCCGCTGCCGGAGCCGGGAGTTCGCTGACCATGAAGGCTATGATTCTCGCCGCCGGCAAAGGCGAGCGTATGCGCCCGCTGACCCTGACCACCCCCAAGCCGTTGCTGTCAGCCGGGGGGCAGCCCCTGATCGTTCATCATATCGAGCGCCTGCGCGACGCCGGTTTCAGCGACATTGTGATCAACCATGCCTGGCTGGGGGAACAGATTGAAGCCCGGCTGGGGGATGGCGAGGCCTTTGGTGTCAGCATTCGCTACTCTGCAGAGGGTGAACCGCTGGAAACCGCCGGTGGCATCATCCGGGCCCTGCCTCTGCTGACCGACGCGGGCGACGACTGGTTCCTGGTGGTCAACGGTGACATCTGGAGCGATTTCGATTTCAGCCAGCTCCAGGCCCCGACCAATGCCGATGCCCTGCTGGTGATGGTTTCTAATCCACCCCACCACCCTGAGGGGGATTTTCATCTTCAGGACAACGGCTTTCTGAACCCTGACGGGACCGAAAAACTCACCTTCTCCGGTATCAGCGTGCTGCACCGGCGCCTGTTTGATGAACTGGACGATTCCGCCGGCAAACTTGGCCCTGTGCTCCGCAGGGCCATGGCCCCCAACCGGGTCACCGGCCTGCATCATAACGGCCAGTGGGTGGACGTCGGCACACCAGAACGATTGCAGAGCCTGGACCAGTGGCTGCACGAAAGGGCCCGGACATCATGAGGCAGAGCAATCCACCCGCCCTGCCGGCGAGAATGGAGTCGTCGTTCCAGGAACTGCTGCAGGAACTGTCCAGTTGCGGACATCAGGCCAGCACCCTGATGGAGCGCGCGCGCCTGCCGCGCTGGTACCGCAAGCCACTATTCTTTTTTCTGGGTTACATTGCCAAGGCCGATGGCCGGGTCCGGGAACCGGACATTCATTATGCCGAAGCCCTGATGAAAGCCCTGGCCCTGTCGGCCAGGCAACGCCGCAAAGCCATCGATCAGTTTCGCAAGGGCAAGGACACTGACCATCTGCCCCTGCGCCAGGGCCTGATGCTGCGCCTGGCCTTACTGCTGTGGCCGGCACCGGCCCTGAAAACCGCTATCTGCCTGTGCCATGGCGCACAAATCCTCGGCCAGCCCGGCAAGGCCCGGCGCTACCGATGCGAAGACGCCATCAGCCATATGGGGTTGCCCGTTGTCATCAGCGATGACATTTTCGAAAGCTACGCCAGCAAAGTGTGGATTCGCACTGCCGCGCCGCCGCAAAAGCCGGCGACCTACGAGCAGGCTTGCCAGATTCTGGGCGTGACCCGGCGAGATTCGCTGGAGACCATCAAACGCGCTTACCGCAAACAGGTTTCCGCCTGCCACCCGGACAAACTGGCGCAACAGAAACTGACGCCCTCGGAAGTGGCGATGGCAAAAGACCGGTTGTTACGCTATCAACAGGCCTGGGAACTGATTCGCCAGAGACATCGGGCACTTTAATCCCCGCTGGCCGACCGGTTTTTCAGCCAGGCACTGACCCGGCTGGCAACCCGCATCGCATCTTCAGCCCGGAGTGGTCGATTGAGGGCCACGGGCTGACGGTCGTAACCGGCCACGTCCGCGCGAGCAAACGCCGCCGCCCGCGCCTGGCCCTCTGCGCCGGAAGGCCCAGCGGAATCATGCAGATCCAGCACCGGCCATCCCTGTCCTCCGTTTCGCTCCTTCAACAACGAGGGCAAGGTAACGGCCTGCCGGGCCGGAAACCGGGGGGCCAGCCAGACCACCGCAGACACGGCAGCGGCGTCCGCCGCCCAGTCCGTGACATAGCCGGCAGACCAGCCAATGCCCAGCACGCCCACACGTTCATAGCCACGCTGCTGCAATACGGCTACCCCGGCGGACAGAATTGTACGAACCGAATTTCGAAAATCTGCGGTCAGGTCATCAAGAGGCGGTTCCTCAGCCACATCAATCATGACCGAATCCGGTGTATTCCCGCCCTGATCCGGGTTCTGTCCGGCGTCATCATCCAGGCCAGGCGCCATGACATCCATTCGATGTCGGCGTATCGCCTCCGGCGGCAGCCCGAGGCCAACCGTCATCACCGCAAGACCCCGCTCCGCCAGCGCCACCCGCAACGATCCCAGCACACCCTCATCGGCCGTCTGGCCTTCGTCGGCCAGTATCAGTAAAGCCCCGGTTGCCGGCGTAACGTATTCGGGCAGGAACAACCCCAACGCCCGGCCTTCGTCGTCCAGATCGAGCCAGACAGCCTGCTCCGGGTAACGCCGTACCAGCGCCCATTCGCCCAAACCCGTTGAAAAGCCCGATCTTGACGCTGGATTAGCCTTGGTCGCGGGTTCCGCTTCCTCACCCCCCTTCGCCTCATCCTGGGCCACAGCGGCGTTCAGCCAGCCGCTGATCAAGAACAGACAAAGTAATCTGATTGCTTTCAACACCATGAGCCAATGCACCTATCCCGCTGCGAAAATCACCGGCAAACTGATAGACTAGCAGGGTTGCCCAGAGGCCGATAATTCACTACCCCGAGAGAGCCCCGATGAATTCATATCTGATTGCCCCATCCATCCTCTCCGCCGATTTCGCCCGCCTGGGAGAAGAAGTCGATAACGTTCTGGCTGCTGGTGCCGACGTGGTGCACTTCGATGTGATGGACAATCATTATGTCCCCAATCTCACCATCGGGCCCATGGTGTGCGAGGCCCTGCGCAAGCACGGCGTTACCGCCCCCATCGACGTGCACCTGATGGTGTCTCCGGTGGATGACCTGATCCGCATGTTTATTGACGCCGGCGCCAGCTACATCACCTTCCACCCGGAGGCCAGCAACCACATCGACCGTTCCCTGCAACTGATCCGCGACGGCGGCTGCAAGGCCGGGCTGGTGTTTAACCCCGCCACCCCGCTGAGCTACATGGACTACGTCATGGACAAGCTCGACATGGTGCTGCTGATGTCAGTGAACCCGGGCTTCGGTGGCCAGAAGTTTATCCCCGGCACCCTCGACAAGCTCAAGGAAGCCCGCAAGAAGATTGATGCCAGCAACTACAACATTCGCCTGGAAATCGATGGTGGCGTGAAAACCGACAACATCCGGGAAATTGCCGAGGCCGGCGCCGACACCTTTGTGGCCGGCTCTGCCATATTCAACACTCCGGATTACAAGGCCACCATCGATGCCATGCGAGAGGAACTTGAGCAGGCCCGCAAGGTGATCGGCGGATGAGCCTGAAAGGCCTGTTCAACGCCCGCTGGCCGGGAGTCGCCCTGTTTGATCTGGACGGCACGCTGGTAGACAGCGCACCGGATCTGGCCGCCGCCGTGGATCAGATGCTGGAGCACCTGGGGCGTAGCCCGGCAGGCCTGGACAAGGTGCGCACCTGGGTTGGCAACGGCGCCCAGGTTCTGGTGCGCCGGGCCCTGGCCGGAAAAACCGATTGGGAACCCGCCACCGCTAAAGATGAGGCGCTGTTCAACGACGCCCTGACCATTTTCTATCATGCCTACGGCCAGCTGAATGGCCGGCATTCCGAGGTATTTCCCGGCGTCCATGACTGCCTGGACCACCTGAGGCAACTGGGCTGCCGGATGGCCGTGGTCACTAACAAACCTGACCAGTTTGTTCAGCCCCTGCTGGAAAAAACCGGTCTGGATCAGTGGTTCGACCTCTCGGTCGGTGGCGATACCCTGCCAGTGAAAAAACCGGACCCGGCGCCCTTGCTGCACGCCATGGAAAAACTGGGCGGCACACGGGGCACCACGGTGATGGTCGGGGACTCGAAGGCAGACGTCAATGCAGCCCTGGCAGCAGGCATCCCCTGCGTCGCCGTCAGGTATGGCTATAACTTTGGCGGCTCCGTTGACAGTCTCGGTGCAGATGCTGTTGTTGATTCGCTGGCCGAGCTTTTGTAATCTCGCAAGGACGTTTTATTTTGAACACATCAATTCGGGAGATTCCTGCCGTGCAGGGACTGAATCTGACTGCAGCGCGAGGCATCCTGACAACCCGCGCAACACGATGGTGGCGATGGCGCACCGGCTGAGCAAGCCCCGGGGCTGATGGCGCATGCCTGCTTGCCCGCACCACCGGTCACAGCGGTGTAACACCGTTCTGACAAAACGCAGATCAGATTTCAGGAAACCGAACCATGACACCCGAGCAATTCCACGAGCTCGCTGAAGCCGGCTATAACCGTATCCCTGTGTACCGCGAAGTTCTGGCGGATCTCGACACTCCCCTCAGCACCTATCTGAAACTGGCCAGCGGCCCATACTCCTACCTGTTTGAATCGGTACAGGGTGGCGAGAAATGGGGTCGCTATTCAATCATTGGCTTACCCAGCCAGGAAGTTCTGAAAGTCTTCGACCACCGCATCGAAGTCAGCCGCAACGGCGAAGTGGTCGAACAGGCAGAGGTCGATGACCCTCTGGCTTTCGTGGACGACTACCAGAAGCGCTTTAACGCCCCGGACCTGCCCGAACTGCCCCGGTTCAACGGTGGCCTGGTGGGCTATTTCGGCTACGACACCGTGCGCTACATCGAAAAGCGCCTGCGCAACAGCTGCCCGCCCGACCAGATCGGCACGCCGGATATTCTGTTGATGGTGTCCAATGAAATCGTGGTGTTCGACAACCTGCGCGGCAAGTTGCATCTGATTGTGCACGTGGACCCGTCTATTGAAGGCGCCTACGAAGCGGCGCAACGCCGCATCGACGAGCTGGAAAGCCAACTGCACCGCCAGACCGCCAACGCCCCCCGCACGCCGGAACATCTACGCGGCAAGGTGGTGGACGAGAGCGACTTTATTTCCGGCTTTACCCAGGACAGATTCGAAGCGGCGGTGGACAAGATCAAAGGCTACGTGCTGGATGGCGATGTCATGCAAACCGTCATCTCCCAGCGCATGTCGATTCCGTTCGAGGCACCACCCCTGAACCTCTACCGTTCGCTGCGCGTGCTCAACCCGTCACCGTATATGTACTTCCTGGATCTGGAAGACTTCCATATTGTCGGCTCATCTCCGGAAATCCTGGCGCGTGTGGAAGATGAGGAAGTCACCGTCCGGCCCATCGCCGGCACCCGCAAACGCGGCGCCACCGATGCCGAGGACAAAGCCCTGGAAAAGGAACTCTTGGCCGACCCGAAAGAGATCGCCGAGCACCTGATGTTGATCGACCTGGGCCGCAACGACGCCGGCCGGGTGTCGGAAACCGGCACAGTGAAGCTGACCGACAAGATGATCGTGGAGCGCTATTCTCACGTGATGCACATTGTCTCTAACGTGACCGGTCGACTGAAAGAAAACACCAGCTGCCTGGACGTGCTGCGCGCCACCCTGCCCGCAGGCACCCTCAGCGGCGCGCCGAAAATCCGCGCCATGGAGATTATTGACGAGCTGGAACCGGTAAAGCGCGGCGTGTACGGCGGTGCGGTCGGTTACCTGTCGTTCAACGGCAACATGGACACCGCCATCGCCATCCGCACCGCGGTCATCAAGGACAACACCCTGCACATCCAGGCCGGCGCCGGCGTGGTGGCAGACTCCATTCCCCGCCTCGAATGGAAAGAAACCATGAACAAGGGCCGCGCCATTTTCCGTGCCGTGGCCATGACCTACAACGACTACGACCATTGAGGCGGAGGAACAGATTATGTTGCTGATGATCGATAACTACGATTCCTTCACCTACAACGTGGTGCAGTACCTGGCTGAGCTGGGTGCCGACGTACAGGTATACCGGAACGACGAAATCACCATTGAACAAATCGAAGCTCTGAACCCCGAGCGACTGGTGATTTCCCCGGGCCCCTGCACGCCGAACGAGGCGGGGATCTCCATGGACGCCATTCGTCATTTCGCCGGCAAACTGCCTATCCTGGGCATCTGCCTGGGCCACCAGTCCATCGGCCAGGTATACGGCGGCGACGTCATCCGGGCAGGCAAGGTAATGCATGGCAAAGTGTCAGCGGTGTACCACAAGGATGCAGGTGTGTTTCGCGGCCTGAACAATCCCTTGCAGGCTACCCGTTACCACAGCCTGGTGATCGACAAGAACACTCTGCCCGATTGCCTGGAAGTGACCGCCTGGACCCGCAACGACGACGGCTCCGTTGAAGAAATCATGGGCGTACGCCACAAGACCCTGCCCATCGAAGGCGTGCAGTTCCACCCCGAGTCGATCATGACCGAACAGGGCCATGAACTGCTGCGCAACTTCCTGAGAACATAACAAGAGGCCGACGACCCCATGGACATGAAACAAGCACTGAACCGCATTGCCTCCAACCTGGACCTGTCCCGGGACGAAATGAAGGATGTGATGCGTATTGTGATGAACGGCGAAGCCACCGACGCCCAGATCGGCGCCTTCCTGATGGGCCTGCGCCTGAAGAGCGAAACCATCGACGAAATCACCGGCGCCACCGAAGTCATGCGCGAACTGGCCACCGGCGTGACGGTTAACGCCGAGCCTTTGGTGGATATCGTCGGCACCGGTGGCGACGGCGCCAACCTGTTCAACGTATCCTCCGCCGCCTCGTTTGTGGTGGCGGCTGCCGGCGGTTATGTCGCCAAGCACGGCAACCGGGGCGTGTCATCGAAAAGCGGAAGCGCCGACCTGATTGAGAAAGCCGGTATCAACCTGAACATGAAGCCGGAAGAAGTCGCCCGCTGTGTCGAGCAGATCGGCGTCGGCTTCATGTTTGCCCCGGCCCATCACGGCGCCATGAAACACGCCATTGGCCCACGCCGGGAACTGGGTTGCCGGACCATCTTCAATATTCTTGGCCCCATGACCAACCCGGCCGGCGTGACCCGTCAGCTGATTGGCGTATTCACCAGGGAACTGTGCCGGCCCATGGCGGAAGTGCTGCAGCGTCTGGGCGCCGAACACATCATGGTGGTCTGTTCGAAAGACGGCCTGGATGAAATCAGCCTGGCCACCGTCACCCATGTGGCGGAACTGAAAGATGGCGAAATCACCGAATATGACCTGACCCCGGAAGACCTGGGCATCAAGAGCCAGTCGCTGGTGGGCCTGTCGGTGGATGGCGCTGATGAGTCACTGGCACTGATCAAGGCCGCTTTCGGCCGCAGCCACGACGAAACCACCGAAAAAGCCCGCGACATGATCGCCCTGAACGCCGGCGCAGCCATTTATGTCGCCGGCCTGGCCAGGACCGCCAAAGAAGGCGTCGATATGGCACTCGATGCCATGGGTTCGGGACTCGCGGCCGGCAAGATGTCAGAGCTGGCTGATTTCTCCCAGTGTTTTTAACGGCCATGAGTTCCTGAAGGCCATTGCCAAGTTTGACGAGCCGGTGATGGGGGCCTTTCCAAAACTGTCTGTAGCCATGGATGGCTACAGCCAAGCCCTACAGGGACGTACTTGTGGGCGTGTTTTGGAAAGGCCCCCATCATCGGCTCCAGCACCCAATTTTGTAGGCACGAGATGACTGAACGACATTTGGACAAAACTCCCACGATTCTCCGGAAAATCGTTGACCGAAAATGGGAAGAAATTGATGAACGTAAGCCCAAGGTTTCGATTGCAGACCTGAAAGCCATGGCCGGCGATCAAGCTCCAGCGCGTGGATTCGCCAATGCCCTGCGCACCCGCATCGAAGCTCAGCGGCCAGCAGTCATTGCCGAGATCAAGAAGGCGTCACCCAGCAAAGGCATCCTGCGAGATCCCTTTGAACCGGAACGCATCGCCGAAAGCTACGAACAAGGCGGTGCGGCTTGCTTGTCAGTGCTGACTGACAGAGATTTCTTCCAGGGCCACGAAGACTACCTGAAAGCCGCCCGCGCGGCCTGCAGCCTGCCGGTGATCCGCAAGGACTTCATGGTGGCGCCCTATCAGGTGTATGAAAGCCGGGCCATTGGCGCCGACTGCATTCTGCTGATTGCCGCCTGCCTGACCAAAGACCAGATGCAGGAACTGGAGGGCATCGCCCATGAGATTGGCCTGGATGTGCTGGTGGAGGTGCATGATGGCGAGGAATTGGACGATGCGCTTACCCTGAGCACGCCGCTGGTAGGCATCAACAACCGCAATCTGCACAACTTTGAGGTGTCGCTGGACACCACCTTTGAACTGCACCACCGGATTGCCGAAAACCGACTGACCATTACCGAGAGCGGGATCATGACCCGTTCAGATGTTGAGGCCATGACCAGCCGGGGCATATACGGGTTTCTGGTGGGTGAGTCGTTCATGCGCGCGCCAGATCCGGGTGAGAAACTGCAGGAGCTGTTTGGCTGATTCACAGGATAAACGGGTGAGGAAAGTATGGACGCAGAGACCGGCAAGGATTCCGACAACCCGATACTGACCGGCCCCTTCTGGCCGGTTTTCTTCCGCTATGCCCTGCCTTCCGTAGCGGGGTTGCTGGCACTGACCACCGCCAACATCGTTGACGGCATTTTCATTGGCAACTTCGCCGGCGCAGATGCCCTGGCGGCTCTGAACCTGCTGATTCCCTGGTTTACCCTGCTATTCGGCATGGCGCTCGCCCTGGCCATTGGTGGTACCGTTCGGGCTGGCCGCTATCTGGGCGAAGGCAGGACCGACGCCGCATCTGCCATCTTCAGCAAGTGTCTGATGGCTACTCTGGCCCTGGCTCTGACCGGAGCACTGGCGGGGCTGTTGTTCCATGATGGGATCTATCGTGTGCTCGGCGCCTCCCCGGACATTTACCCGCTGATGTCCGAGTATTTTCTGGTGATCATCTGGGTGCTGGTGGCCCAGCTGGTCACCATGGTGTTGTATTACTTCGTGCGAGTAGACGGCTTCCCTGGGCTGGCAACCACGGCTCTGGTAACAGGAGCCGCCGCCAATATCCTGCTGGACGCCCTGCTGGTGGGCTACCTGGATTACGGTTTGCGCGGCGCCGCCATCGCCACCGGCCTGGCCCAGGTGCTGCAGTTCGCGGTTCTGGCCTGTTACTTTCTCAAGCCGGAACGCAAGCTTCACTTCCAGCTTCAGCAAAAACACTGGCAGGAGATTCCCCAGGCGTTCGCCAATGGCGTTTCGGAGTGGATCAACGAACTCTCCGTGGGGCTGGTTATGCTGTTGATCAACTGGCTGTTGATGACCACTCAGGGCGTGGCGGGGGTAGCCGCCTTTACCGTGGTGAACTATCTGATCTTCCTGAGCCTGATGGTGTTCTATGGCATTTCAGACGCCATGCACGTGCTGATCAGCCACAACCTCGGGGCCGGCAATGCCGAACGTATCCGGCGCTTCATGGGCTGCGGGGCCACCGTCATTCTGAGCCTGGCACTGACGCTGGTGGTCACGGTGTGGCTGTTTGGAAATCAGGTGGTCCGCCTGTTTCTGGACACCACGGCAGACCCGGCCACCGCGGCCCTGGCAGACCGTTTTCTGACCATCCTGTGGCCGCTGTTTCTGGTCAACGGCATCAACGTGTTGCTGTCGGTCTACCTGACGGCCATGCACAAAGCCCTGCCTTCAGCCCTTGTCGCCTTTTCCAGAAGCCTGGTGCTGCCCGCACTGCTGCTGGTCGGCATTGCCCGCTTTGCGCCGGAATGGCCGCTACTGCTGGCACTGCCACTGGCGGAATGGCTCACCTTCGGCCTCGCAATAGCCCTGTTTTTACGCTTCCGGCCGCAGCGGGTGATCACCGTTCCCGGCTAATTGTAAAAAATGTAAAACCATTTCACATGCAACAGATTCTCATTTAGATTTACTCCAAATTCAGGAATTTGGAGCGTCGACATGGGACCGTCTGCCCGGGCAATTGCCGAACAGGCAAGTTTTCAGGCTTTCCTGCATGGTTACCTTCAGGAAGTTGATCCCGGCGACTGGCAGTCCGCCAGCCAGCGCACCCAGGATCCGACAGGCCGGTTCTCGGGGCCTTGGGTATGCGAACTGACTCTGAACAGCCAGCGCTCCCGCCTGGCCATCGATATTGTCTACCGCTCCGCTCTGGGCCGACACCGCTACGGCAAGGTACGACAGTGGCTCAGCGGTCGTCATTGCTGGGCCGACATCGACCCTTTTCAGGCAATGTGTCTCTTGGCCCGTGAACTCTATGCGTTATCCGGCGGCATGGTGCCCGAACTCCGAAAACTCCGGGAACTGGAGTTCCTGCATCGGCTCACCGACAGCTACGGGGTCATGACCCGTTACGTCGAACACAGGCGCAACGATTCACGCCTTCTGGCCAACCGGTTTATCGATTCAGAGCAGTCTCTGTTGTTCGGACACACCGCCCATCCCACTCCCAAGAGCCGCCAGGGGATGTCGGAATGGCAGCAGCATGCCTACGCGCCGGAGCTGACCGGGCGCTTTCAGCTGCACTACTTTCTGGTTCATCGGGATTGCGTCCTGGAGGATTCTGATGGTCCTTTACCAGCCAGTGCCATGGCCGAATCTCTGTTGCAGGACAGTCAAGCCTCCCTGAACCTGCCGGACAATCATGCCCTGATCCCGGCCCATCCTCTGCAGGCTCAGTGGTTGATGACGCAGCCCGGGGTGCTGGACGCCATCGCCCAGGGGTTGATTCACCCCTTGGGCTCGCTTGGTCCGGAGTTTTCTGCGACGTCATCGGTACGCACTGTTTACTGCGAGCAAGCTGAATGGATGCTGAAGTTCTCCATTCCAGTCAAGGTGACCAACTCGCTGCGGGTCAACAAGGCCCACGAGCTGAAAGCGGGGGTGGTTATGTCCCGGCTGCTCCGGCAAACCGGTTTTGGTGAGGCCGAGCCCGGCTTCCGGATCCTTCAGGACCCGGCCTATCTGACCGTTATGCTACCCGGGCTGACCGAAAGCGGCTTTGAAGTGATTTTCCGGAACAACCCTTTCCCGCCGGGGCAGGACCAGGGGGTGATCAGCATTGCCGCCCTGACCCAGGATCCCCTGCCGGGCCGGAATTCCCGGTTACTGGATCTGATCGAGGGCCTGGCCTTGAACGAGAACCGCAGCCTGGCAGCCGTCAGCCGGGACTGGTTCCAGCAGTATCTATCATGCGCGATTGGCCCGGCACTGCGGCTTTATGATGAGCACGGCATTGGCCTGGAAGCCCATCAGCAGAACAGTCTGCTGGATGTCAGCGGGGGCTATCCACGCTGTTACTACTACCGGGACAATCAGGGTTACTACCTCTCGGAGAGCTTGCGCGGGCCACTCACAGAGCAATGTACCGACCTGAAAGAAACCCCGGAGTTGTTCTACCGGGACGCCATGATCCGGGACAGGTTCTGCTACTACCTGATCGTAAACCAGCTGTTTTCGGTAATTGCCCGCTTTGGCATTGACGACCTGATATCGGAAACCCTGTTGATCCAGCAATTCCGACATTTTCTACATGCCGAGCACAGCCGGCTTGATGGCCCGGCACAGGCGCTCGTCAAGTCGTTACTGGAAGACAGCCGTCTACCCTACAAAGGCAATCTGCTGACCCGGGTCAACGATGTTGACGAGCTGAATGCAGAGCTGGAGATGGCAGTCTACTCCAGTATTGCCAATCCACTCCGCGGCGATACCCGGGCAACACCGAAAGGCAGCACCGCCGCCCTGGCAGTCGAGGTAAGCCATGGTGTTGCCTGAACCGAGAGCCTTATCCAAAGCCCCCATGGCAGGACTGCAACCGGTGACCGCCCTGAGCGAGTTACCGGCCCAACGGGTGCTGCGGCAGCTGCTTGAAGCCCTGATGTTTGAAGGCCTGATTGCGTACCATCCGGGCGATCGCAACCGCACCGGATGGCAATGGCTGAGCTTCCAGGCTGGCAATCTGCACGGACGTTGCCGAGCCCGCATTCGGGGCTTTGGCCGACTGAGACTGGACACCAGTTCCCTGACCCTGGAGCGGAACCAGAAACCGGTGTCGCTCTCGGTGACCACGCTGGTTGCACAGCTTCCGGCAACGAACTCACACCAGCAATCTCTGTTAACGGAGCTGCTGGCCACGATCAGCAACAGTGAACGGCTGGACGCCCTGCGCAAGGCTCGTCATTCCGGAGACCGCCGGAACCTGCATGGCGAAGCTCTGGACAGCGCCCTGCACGAAGGCCACCCCTACCATCCCTGTTTCAAGAGCCGACTCGGATTCCAGGGCGATGATCTGGTGCACTATAGCCCGGAAACCAGCACCGGATTCAGGCTTCATTGGGTGGCAATTCCCCGACACAATCTGGATTCCCAGTTACCGTCTTCAGACATGGCTTTCTGGCAATCAGAACTGGGCCAGGAACAGGCTTATCTGCTACGGGCAGCATTCCACCGGGCGGGCGTTGACTGGCAACAATATGGCGCGCTGCCAACCCACCCATGGCACTGGCAGAAACTCAGCCAGGGTCCCGAGTCCGCCCGGCTTGAGGCACTGGGCATCAAATGCCTGGGGCCTCTGGGAGACCGTTACCATCCAGGGCAGTCGCTCAGGTCTCTATTCAATGCCAGCCGGCCAGCGAAAGCCTGCGTCAAACTGCCTTTGGGCATTCACAATACCTCGTCACGCCGGCATCTGGAGCCCCATTCCGTGCCATCGGCTCCTGTCATCAGCCGTTGGCTCGAGTCCATTGTCGCCGGCGATCCACTGTTTGATACCAACTACCCGCTACGTCTGCTGCCCGAATATGCCAGCCTGGGCGTTGCCGCGCGCGAAGAGCAGGGAGCAAATAATTCGGAGCTTGCGGGGGAGCTGGCCGCCATCTGGCGCGCCAGCATCGGCTCCCGGCTTCATGAGGGTGAGCAGGCCATTCCCTTAAACGCCCTGTTCCAGTGGCAACCTGACGACATGCCCTTTATTCACCCCTGGGTGGAGCATTATGGTGTGGTCCCCTGGCTGGAGGCCACGCTCAAGGCTGTCATTCTGCCAGTCTGGCATATGCTCGCTGCCCACGGCGTCGGTCTTGAGGCTCATGCCCAGAACAGCCTTCTGGTGGCGCGCAGCGGCTGGCCCAGAGCACTGATGCTTCGGGATTTCCACGACAGCGTCGAGTACGCCCGGGACTATCTGCCCCAGACTACCCCCGAACCGAACTTCGGCCCCCGGCAGGCATTCTACGATCAGGCACCGGACAACCAGTACTACCGCATGAGCAACCCGGAGGCCCTGCGCGAGCTGGTGATGGATACCCTGTTTATCTTCAATCTCAGTGAGCTCGCGCTGGTCCTGGAAGAGGCCTACGGATTTAACGAGGCGCGGTTCTGGGATCGGGTCCGGACAATCCTGACTAACTACGCACGACAACACCCGGAGCAGAGGTCCCGCCTGGATCGCCTGGGATGGGATCAACCACACCCGCTCACCGAGTCGCTGCTGCGCAGCAAACTTCAGCCAGACAGCGAGCAGCCTCGCCACCGGGTGCCAAATCCCCTGGCCCCGGGCCCCAACGACACCCTGATGCCCTTCATTGATCACCATCACAAGAGGTTACCGTGACTGCACCTTTGTTCTATGTCGACAACATGCCTTACACGCAACCGGACTGCGACCAGATAGTCCAGTGCCTGGAGGAGCGCCCTGAATTTCAGGAGCCGGCCGGTTGCCGATTTGCGGTCTGCCTGCAGGACACCGCCCACTGGCTGGCCCTGTGCCTCTGGCTGAAACCCCTTGGCGCCAGTGTGTTGCCCATTCATTCCGGCACCCCCTATGCCGCCGCCCGAACCCTGGCCGAGAGCACGGGCTGCACCTACCTGCTGTTCGGCGAGCAACTCCAGAAAGTCACGCCCGAAGTCATTCGCGGGAAAGCGAAGACGACCTGCGCCGAAGGCGGAGAGCTGATTCAGCTCAGCTCCGGCACCACGGGCAACCCCAAAACCATCACACGGCCCTGGAACGACATAGAACGGGAACTGGCCGCCTATGTTGCCCAGTTCACTGAGGCCATGACCTTGATACCGGTGGTCGCATGCCCGGTGACGCACTCCTACGGTCTGATCTGTGGTGTGCTGGCAGCCCTGCAACGGGGGATTGCCCCCCAGGTGATCACCAATCTCAATCCACGCTCTATTCTTGCGCGGCTGCGCGCAGTACCCGAGCATCTGCTCTATGCCTCCCCGACCCTGGTCAGCTTGCTGATACGAATGCTGCCTGAAAAGCAGAGACTGCACAGCGTCATGCTGTCCGGGGCGCCCCTGCCCGCCCCCGTACTGGACCAGCTTCGAAACCGCTGCCTGCGCGTTTGCCAGCAATATGGCTGTTCAGAAGCCGGCTGCGTTGCGCTGAGCCCGGACGTGACCGAGCCTGGCCAACTCGGCCTGTCGTTACCGCATGTGTCAGTGCAGGCCGGGGGCTCCCCTGGGCAACCGGATGAAATCCTGATCACGGTTAAGGCCACCGGGCAGCGCATTCACAGCAGGGATCTGGGCTATTTCGACCAGCAGGGCCAGCTGCATTTCCTGGCCCGCTCCGATGACACCATCAACGTCGCCGGCATCAACGTCTATCCGGGGGCCGTAGAAGACGTGTTCCTTGGCTATCCCGGGATTCGCGAGGCGGTGGCCTTCAAGCAACCGGATGCCTTTGCCGGTGAGCGGGTTTGCCTGCGCTTTGTAGCAGACTCAGAAATAGACACCGACCAACTGCGGCAATGGAGCCGGGGCCAACTGTCACCGCACCAGGTGCCGTCACTGATCGAACAGGTGGAAAGCATCTGCCGGCTCCCGAACGGCAAGGTCAGTCGCCGGCTGTTAACTGAATCCCTCAACCCCAAAGACCTGCGGGAGGTGCCCGCATGAGTTCAGCCACTGCCACCCGAGACGCCATTGAAGCGGTGATTCGAAGCCATCTGCCCAACGCCCGGCTTTCGGCTTTCTCAGCGACTGCCCGCCTCAACGCCGATCTGGCAATTGACTCGATTATGCTGTTGCAACTAATCGTACACCTGGAACTGGAGCACGGCCTGCATATACCCGAAGAAGCGCTGCTGAGCCATCAGCTCGAGACCATTGAGGACCTGGAAGCGCTATTGGTCGCCACAGGCAACCCGGAGGTTTCCCTGTGATCAAAGTGCACTGTTTTGTCAGCTGTGTCTGCGAGATCATCAAACGCACACCCGGTGTGGACCACCGCCCCTTCTACTTTGGCGTATGGGATGCGGACTTCTCGGTCAATGAGGAGCAGGTTCTGTCCTACCACTCGCCCCATACCCGCCACGACCAGTTCCGGGAGTGGTACCGGCTACTGTACGGCGTCACCATTGAATCCTGGTATAACCACCAGCAATCGAAAGAGGCCAACATCGACCGGCTGATTGAACTGGTGGAAACGCGCCCTTCCGATCGTCAGGTCATGGTCATGCTGGACCTTTACCGACTTCCAGAACGGGAAAACAAATTCCACCAGAACCCGTTTCCCCACTACGTGATGTTGGAAGCCACGGAAGATCCGGAGCAGTGGTTCATGTCGGACCCGGATTTTCGCTGGGAGGGTGTGCTGCCCAAAGCCAGAATTCTGGACTCGGTGCGTTCCCCGGCCGCTGCCGGCGGATTCTGTTTCGACGGTCTGGAAATCCGGCATACGCCCGCGGAAACGGTAGCCGCTTATTTCGCCCAGTGCATGAAAGCCGACACCAATCCGTTCACCAATGCCTTGCGGCAGATTCTGCACGCCCATATCGGTCCTGATGCCAGGCAACCACTGGCAAACCTGCCCCGGGCATTCCGGGAGATTCCGGTGATGGCGATTCGCAAGTACGCCTACGAGCACGCCTTTGCCTGGCTGCTGGAGGATCAGGGCCGCACCGCCGAGGGCGATCCGTGGTTCGAAGCGCTGTGCGAGGACATTGACCGGCTGGTGAAAACCTACACCCAGATCCAGTACCGGGCGCTGAAACTGGTGATGTCCGGTAACGCTGCCCTGCTGTCCGGGGTCGAGCAGTTGCTGGACGAGCAGGATCAGCGAGAGTTCTCCATCAAGGACAGCCTGCAGGGCCTGTTTGCAGAATGGCAGCAGCAACAC
Organism: Marinobacter sp. C1S70; assembly: GCF_000475355.1. Taxonomy (NCBI): domain Bacteria; kingdom Pseudomonadati; phylum Pseudomonadota; class Gammaproteobacteria; order Pseudomonadales; family Marinobacteraceae; genus Marinobacter; species Marinobacter sp. C1S70. The sequence goes on from NZ_AXBW01000073.1 coordinate 269,806, forward strand.
CCTGACCTCACGGTCAACACCCGGACGTCCGCCCTGGAGGTATTGCCATGATTCGCTTCCACCTGTGCACCATCTCGTTCCGCCACCAGTTGGTGTCGTTACCGGAACTCGCCACCTGGGCTGGCGCCACCGGCTTTGACGGTATTGAACTCTGGGGCGTGCATGCCCGGCACCTGTTACAGCAGCCCGGACTGGATGGCCGCTGGCTGCAAAGCCAGGGACTGGCCATTCCCATGGTCAGCGACTACCTGCCGCTAGACGGTAGCGAGCAGGAGGCTATCCACTACACCCGCGAACTCTGCCGGCTGGCCCGACACTGGCAGGCACCCAAACTGCGAACGTTTGCCGGCCATCGGGGCAGCGCCGAGCTCGACCAGAGACAGCGCCAGGCCCAGACCCGACGTCTGCAGACGCTGACCCGTTGCGTCGCAGATGAAGGCCTGACTCTGGTGGTGGAAACACACCCCGGCACCCTGGCCGATACGGTCGACTCCACGCTGACGTTGCTAACCGACGTGGATCACCCGGCCCTGGGTATCAACTTCGACGTCTTGCATGTCTGGGAAGCCGGAGCAGACCCAAAGCTGGCGCTGCAACAAATGGCGCCCTGGGTCAGACATTTTCACTTCAAGAATATCCGTCATCGGGATCAGCTCGGCGTATTTGCTCCGGCTAATGTCTACTCACCGGCCGGTTCCCGGCAGGGAATGGTGCCTGTGCTGGACGGTGCCTGTGACTACCGGCCGCTACTGGACACCCTGGCCGGCTGGCAGCAGTCGCAAACCCATCCGGCCCCACTGGACATTTCCCTGGAGTGGTTCGGCCCGGACAGCTACCGGGTGCTATGCAGCGATCTTCACCAGTTGCGGCAAAACGTTCGCCAGAACCACGCGCAATCTCAGGCGCTGGCCGTCTGCCAGTGAACCTTATCCACCTCATCGCCGGCAAAGCGAATGAGGTGGGAAGCCACCACCTGGCCCAACTCCTCCAGCTCCGTTCCGGTGGCTGACTGGCAGCGCATCAGCAGCTCCCGGTTTGCGGCTTCGAGCCAGCATTCACCAATGGAGAAAGCCAGCCTGCCATCGGTTGCGGTCCACTCAGCCTCAATCTTGTGGCGAAAGTGTTTGCAGAGGCGATTGATCAGGCGACCGGGATCGGTGGTGGCGACTCGGGCATTCATGGTTGGCATGGCAGACTCCTTACCTCAATGGGTCAGTTAACACTGGCAGATAGCGGACGATCCGCCAGCACAATGGGGTGTCCCCGGGAGCATCGCTCGATGCGGGCCTCGATACCATAGGTTCTGGCCAACAATTCCGGCGTCAGCACCTGTGCCGGTGTGCCCAGCACGGCCTGGCCCCCCGGGGACAGAACCAGAATCTGGTCGCAATAGCGCAGGGCCAGATTGAGATCATGGCTGGCCACCAGAGCAATGGCGCCGGTCCGGCTGGTGGCATCACGCACCGCGTTGAGCACATTCAGCTGCCAGTGCAAGTCCAGGGCACTGGTGGGCTCATCCAGCAGCATCAATGGCGTCTGACGTACCAGTACCTGAGCCAGCCCCACCATCTGGCGCTGACCACCAGACATTTCCGACAGCCGCCGAAGCGCCAGTTGCCGGATACCCAGGGTGTCGAAAACCTCTTCAATCGCCAGCTCGGTTTCTTCCCGGGACCAGTCACCGCGGGCGGAGCGACAGGCACTGAATACGGTTTCATAGGCCACCAACGGAATGGCCTGGGGCAGTGGTTGCGGCAGGTAACCGACACGACGAATACGATGGTGGGCCGTCATCGCCGCAAGGTTTTCCCCGGCAAAGGTCATGGTGCCGGCAATCGGCAGCAGGCCAGCAATGGATTTCAGCAGCGTGGATTTACCCACGGCGTTAGGGCCAACCACGGCCACCAGTGAGCCCGCGGGTATCTCCGGCAGGGTAAGCCCTGTGAACACGGATCGATTCCGGTAACCGGCGGTGACGGATTGCAGCTTCAGGGTCACAATGCGGCCCTCCTGCTGCGGCCGATGATCAGGGTAATGAACAGCGGGATACCTACCAGGGCGGTCACAATCCCCACCGGCAATACCACTCCCGGCACCAGTAACTTGCTGGCGATAGATGACAACGACAGCAGAACGGCCCCGGCCAGGGCACTGCCCGGCAACAGAAAGCGATGATCTTCACCCAGCATCAAACGGGCGATGTGGGGCGCCACCAAGCCGATAAACCCGATTTCGCCAACGAAACACATGGCCGCCGCGGTCAAAAGGCTCACCCGCATCAGCACCACCAGGCGCATGCGCTCCACCCGGATACCCAGGCTTCGGGCCTGTTCCTCACCACTGCGCAACAAGGTCATGGCCCAGGCATTGCGAAGGGAAAACGGCAGGCACAGCGCAAGCACCAGGGCGACAATGGCCACTTTGTCCAGACTGGCCCGAGCCAGGCTACCCATGGTCCAGAACACAATCTGCTGAACCGACTCGGCATCGGCCATGAACTGGATCAGGCCCACCACTGCGTTGATGCCGAATAACAGGGCAATCCCAAACAGCACCACTGCATGCACCGAGGCCCCCAGAGTGCGTGACAATACCAGAATCAGCAGCGAGGCGGCTGCGGCAAATACAAACGCAGACAGGGGCAGCAATACATGGGCCGCCAATCCCAATACCGAGATATTGAAGGCAATCACCAGGGACGCCCCCAGAGTGGCAGCCGCACCGACGCCCAGGGTAAACGGGCTGGCCAGCGGATTATTCAGTACCGTCTGCATCTCCGCCCCGGCAAGGCCAAGGCAAGCGCCGACCACCACCGCCATCAACGCGTATGGCAGTCGGATATCCTCAATGATCACGCGGGTGCCGGCATCGATACCCTCAGGGTTGAGTAGTCCTCTGAACACATCCATCAATCCCAACATCGACGGCCCGCTGGCAATATCCACCAGCAGTGCCGTCATCGCCGCGAGGGTCAACCCTCCCAGGCATAACACCCGGCGCCAGACAAAACGCCGATAGTCATCGGCCAGCGAGGACGCCCTGGTGTCAGACGATTTCAGCCCTGCATCTTGCCTATACTGCACAGGCGTCATTTCTGGGCCTCCCCGGCTGTCACCCAATAGACTCCGTCAAGCGGCACTGGCTGGAATCGCCGGTAGAATTCCGCCAGGGTCGCATCTGGATCCAGCTCACCAAACGCTGCCGGATGGAACCACCGGGCCAGAGCCTGGACCGCCACCACATTCATGGGCGTGTTGTAGAAGTGGTGCCAGATAGCCATGGCCCTCCCCTCTCGAATGGGTTTTACCGCTCGCAGCCCCGGACGATCGGTGGCCCGGAGAAGGGATGCCCTGGCCGTCTGCTCATCAATACCGGCCCCTAGCATCACGTAAGCATGGTCGGTTTCGGACGCCTGATAGCGTCGGGAGCCAATGGCAGTGGCTACGTAACGCCGGGGTGGCTCACTGATCAGATATTCCAGATTGAGCACACCACTGACCCCGGGAACCCGGCCTTGCGCCACATTCTTACCGCCAGCAGCCTCGATGAAGTGCCCCATCATCCCCGCCACCATGGTCTCACAGCAGTTGTCATGCCGACCCAGACGACTGTGCAGGAACACGCTGGGCCAGTCGCTTCGCGGAATCTCGGCCACCACGCCGGTGACCCGGGCAAGCTGTTGCTGGTAGAACCGGTTGAAGACCTCGGCCTCATCCTGACGCCCGAGAACTTCGCCCAGAACAGCCATGCTCCTGGGTGTATTGACCAGAGGATCCTGCCGAAAATCGATAAACACCACTGCCACGCCCGCTCGCTGAAGGCTATCAATCAGTGCCCGGTTATGGGCGCCGGGACCGTGGCCCTCGAGACTGAAGATGGCCAGGTCAGCCCCCATGGCAAGCACACTTTCCAGACTGAAACTGTCAGCCGAGGTGTGCCCCACCCGGGGAATATCCGCCAGTGACGGGAAAGCTTTCAGGTACTGCGCATAGCCGCCCGGATCCGTCATTTCAAAATCCGGTAACAGCCCGGCAAGACGGTCGGGCAGGTGCTCTCCCTCCAGTATGGCAAGCGCGGGAATATAGCGACTCTCTCCCAGGATCACTCGCTCGACACGGTCCGGCAGCTTTACCGTCCGCCCTGCCAGATCGGTAACCGTGTCCGCCGCCAGGGAGAGCTCAGCCAGTAAACAGAAAACGCCGCCCATCAGGGCGGCTATGATTTGGTAACGCAACATCACGGGCCTCAGAACCGCATGGCCAGGCCAACACGGATGTCCCGCCCCGGCTCCGGCATGCCAACGATTCCCTCATAGTCCTCAATATGCTGGTAATCGGCATTGCTGGCATGAGCCAGGTACTGCTTGTCGCCGACGTTCTTGATGGTCAGACTCAGGCGCAGATCCTCATTGCCGGTGGGTAACCAGTGCAGAAACAGGTCGTGCACACCGTATCCGGGCTTGTCGATGGTGCCAACAGAGGTGTCCAGATTATCGATACCCTCAACAAACCGGCCCTGCCAGCCAAACTCCAGGTTTCGATCCCAGCGGTACGCCAGGTCCGCAATCCAGGTATCTCCCATGGTGTTACCCAGCAGATTGTGCTCGTACACCGTCAACGGCTGGCCATCCACTTCGGCATCGTTACTGTGGAAGCTCAGTCCGGCGGAAAGTGCCTGCCATTGGTAACCGGCCGAGATCAGGTAGCCGTCAGACTCGAGATCACCGATGTTCTTGTAGATGGATTCCCGGAACGGCAGCAACGGATCAGCAATGGCGTCCTTGATTTCAGAACGGTACACCTCGGCCGACAGCCGGAAAGTCTCGTAGCGGTAATCGAAACCGACCTCGGTATTCCGGGCTTTTTCGCCTTCCAGATCCGGATCGTTTTCAGAACCTTCCAGCTTGAAGGAGTCCTGAGTGGTTGGCCCCCGGAAGGCTTCGGCATAACCAGCTTTCAGGGTGAGACCGTCCACCACCTCCCAGGCCAGGTTGGCATTCGGGCTGACCTCGTCTTCACTGAAGCGCTGATCATCGTTGTCCTTGAGCCGGTAGTCGTCATAACGGGCGCCGGCACTGAACAGCAGACGGCTGGTGAGCCATAGATCGCCCTGCAGGTAAACGCCCAGCACTTCACCGGTCTGTTGCTCGGCCCGCTTGTCCTCCTGATACCCCGCGTTCACCTTGTCCTCACGATAATCAACACCGTAGGTCAGGCTGTGCTCGCCAAAACGACTGGTATTACGAAGGTCGCCGCCGATGTTCCGGCTAAACCCGAAGTAACGGCCCCAGCGATCCTCAACGTTCTGTTCGATGTCAGACTCGGTGTGGTATACGGTTGCCTCAAGATCCACCAGGGCATTGCCTGCAGGAGCGTATCCGTAGTTGAGGGTAGTGGTGTCCCGTCGGCCATCCAGTTCGTAAAGGCGATTGAAACTACTGACAACCCATTGTGGACGCTGGGGCCGTTCCCCCTCATCGGTACGTACTTCATGACTGAGCTTGATAGTCTGATCGGCCGGCAACTGGCCCACCAGTTTCGCAAACCCCAGCTGCTGACGGGCATCACTGCCGGCAATACGGTCGCCACTGCCATCCTTGAACGGCTCGTGGTCACTCTGGCTGACAGACACCAGAGTGCTCCAGTTATCACTCAGCCGACCAAAGGCCGTGCCACTGGCCTTGTAGCCATCGGTGTTGGAGAAAGAGCCGAATTTAACCAGGGCCCCGGCGCTTTCGCCTGGCCGCAACAAATCGTCCGGATCCTTGGTAACAAAGCGGATTGATCCGCCCAGGGCGCCTGCTCCTTCGGTGGCCCGGCCAGCCCCGGCATTGACTGCAACCTGCTTGAGCAACTCCGGCTCCACCGACAGTCGACCGGAGTGATGGAACAGTGCCCCAGCCTGGGTGGCACCATCCACGGATACGTTCAAGAGCGGGTCTTCAAAGCCTCGGACATAAACTTTCTGGGCGATGCTGTTGGACCCACCAACGCTCACGTCTGGCTGGCCCGCAAAGACGTCTTCCAGATCGTCCGCCTGGAAACGCTCTATGGTCTCTGCATCGATCACAGTATCGGCGTCCGCCTCACGGTCTGCGGTTACCTGAATAGGATCCAGGGAAACCGGCTGTGCATGAGCCAGAGGTGCTGCCATCAGCGCCAGCCAGAGGGTGTTGCGACGAAAGCGCCGGGGTTGTTTCATCGGTGAGGAATTTGCCATCACGACCGCACTCCATTATGCAAATGATTCGTATTTGGAGTGCATTCTCGATAACTTGTGTCGCGAAGTGAACCAGTTTTACATTTGTTACATCCGGACTGCAGGCAACCACAAATGCATCGCCAAGCCACCGTTCCCCGCGAGATTACAGGCCCGGATTCGCCCCCCTATGGCATCCAGCTGCCGGCTTGCCAGCGCTAACCCCAGGCCATGGCCAGACGGCACACTTTCCCGGATCCGTGTGGCACGGAAAAACGGCCGGAAGATCGCCTCCAGTTGCTCGGCCGGAACACCCGGCCCGTCGTCCTCCACCGACAGCCGGTACCCACCGGCTTCCTCCTGCAGCCGTATCATTACCGTGCCACCGGCCGGCGTATACTTGCAGGCATTACGGACCACATTTTCAATGGCCTGTGCCAACGCCCGATGACTGGTACCCCGAATCTCCGCCTGTTCCGGAAGCTCGGTCCTGATATTATGCTCCGGGTACTCGTAGCGGGCGTCTTCCGCAATGGTATCCACCAGATCGGTCAGATCCAGATCCTCCTGGTTGAGCTCCGGCTGCTCGTTCTCCAGCCAGGCCAGGGTCAGGGTGTCCTCCACCAGGGCGCGCATCAGATCGCACTCCCGCCGTATCCGGGGCAGGAAATGCTGGGTATCGATCCCTTCCTCTACGCAACTGATGGCCATATCAATCCGGGTCAGGGGCGTTCGCAGCTCATGGGAGAGATCGGAGATCAACCGGCGCTGGGACTGGATCAGATCGCCGATCCGCTCAGCCATCTGGTCAAAGGTCTCTGCCAGCGCCGTCAGTTCGTCATTTCTGTTACCTAGCAGAGCCCTGGCTCTGGCGCCCAGATTACCCTCACTGAACTGACGGGTTGCCAGTTCCAGCTGGCGAACGGGATTCATCAGGTGCCGGTAAATCACCAGACACAATGCCAGCAGCACCGTCAGTGGCAGGGCAGCTTTCAGGAATAGCCGCGCCTCCGGCAGGTAAGCGCCCGGCCGCATACGCTGAGGCAGGGTAATCAGGAAATGGGTATGGCCATCGGCGAAGGTAAGATCCATGATCGGGTTTTCGGTGAAATACAGATGGATCTTCCATTCCACGTTGCGTCCAAGCCGAAAACCCTCCTGAAACTGTGATGACAGTTCACTGCCAGCCAGCGGCTGTATCTCGGACCGAACCACCGCCGCCCAGGTGTTTTCGTCCTGTTGCAGTTGCTCCAGCCAACGGGCAAGGGCCTGTTCGTCGCCGGCCAGGTACAGACGCTCTGCTGTGTGCCCCCAGTCTTTCAGGGTCTCCTGATGCTTGCGGGCAATAAAACTCATCTGCTGTTCAGTAGTGACCCCCAGAAAGGAGATTACCCAGAACAACACCAGCGTTCCCAGCGCCAGGGTGCCTGACAGCTTCCACCACAAACGACGATTCACTGGAAGCAATACCCCTTGCCGTGCACTGTCTGCAGTCGGTCACCGGCAACGCCGGCCTCCACCAACTTGCGACGCACCCGGCTCAGGTGCATGTCCAGGCTCCGATCGTAGCGACTGAACTCTTTCTCCAGCACCACCTGGTAGAGATAGGGTTTGCTCAACGCTTCGCTCTGATGCAACACCAGAGTCCAGAGCAGGCGAAACTGGATGGGAGTCAGCGAGACCGGATTACCCTGAAAGCTGACGGTCATGGCATGACGATCAAGCTTTAACTCACCGGCAGCCAGTGTGGCAGGGTCTGCGCGCTGATCGGTTTCGCCCAGGGTGCGCCGCAGCAACGCCTCAATTCGCAACAGCAATTCGGTGAAACTGAAAGGTTTTGGCACATAGTCATCAGCCCCCTGCTGATACCCCATAATGCGCTCTTGCTCGGCACCACAGGCGGTCAGCATCATGACCGGGGTCTGGCGGGTTTTACGGAGCTTCTCCAGGAATTCGAAGCCATTCATGCGCGGCAGCAGCACATCCAGAAGAATCAGATCCAGCCGCTGCCCCATAGCGGTGATCAGTGCCTGATCCCCCTCATAACGCTGTACCACCTGATAGCCTCGGGACGCCAGTAATCCGGACAGCTGATCACTGAGGGACTGATCGTCTTCGACAATCAGGATTTTCGGATTTCGGTCGGCCAGTGTCGCCATAGCTTGCCACCCATTGCCAAATGATAATGCATATCATATGCAACGAATGACGGTAGCTCAAGTGCAGGATTCACTCAGCGGGTGCGGCAAGCGCCTCCTGCAGCAACGCCAACAGGTGAGCGGGCATGCCCTCGGCCAGCTTCAGAGCGGCACTGTGGCCACGGGGTGTCATTTTTCCCCAGGTCCGGCGCACAATGCGCAGCCATTTTTCTTTGTCGTAATCCGGGTTGTCTTCAAAGAATTGCGCAAAATAGCGCTCCAGAAACACCATACACGCCACATCTTCCAGCAACTGGGTGTCTTCGTCTTCCCGCAGTTTACGCTTGGTCAGAATGGTTTCGACCCGTTCGCACTCCGCTTTCGGGTAGTCGCAAGCCGCCATGATCTCCGCTGCCCGGCGACCATGCATGCGGCCGCAGGCCTGACGCCATTGATAGTAATTCTTGCGGCCCTCACCATAGTCACTACGGGGCATGGTCCAGCGCTCGATATGCTGGGCCCGACAGGCAATCTGCATGCGCTCGGAAGGTTCCGGCTCCAGCTCAAACAGCCAGCGGGTCATGTGCAGGCTGTAGGCGTATTCCCTGGGAAGGGATTCACCATCTATTTCCTCGCGGTTGGGATCCTGCTGGTTTGCCTGGTCGATGGCATTAATCGCACATTCCAGATTGGCACTGTTGCTCATCATTCAATCCTTCAAGTCGCACGGCTCGCTCCTGGCGCCCCCGTGTGAACAGGGCGCGCCGTTCCATCAAGCGATACTATCAGCCGGCCGGACTTCAGGTCACCGGCAAACTTCAGACCTGCGCCGAAGGCCGCGCCTTGATCCGGTCGAACCAGGCCTGCAGGTGTTCCTGTTCCGGCTTGATACGGATATTGACCACCCGGGCAAAGGCCACAGTGGTGAAAGCGTTGATGTCGGCGGCGGTGAACCGGTCACAGCACAGGTATTCCTTGCCCTCGAGCTGCTTGTTCAGGAAATGCATAAATTTCTCGACGCCCTGGCCGCACTCCTCCCCCCACTCCTTGATGGGGTTCATCCGGTCCTTGAAATAGCCGGTGGTGTGCTGAAAGCACATGCCGGTGGGCATCATGAAATAGAATTCGATCCAGCGCAGCCACTGCTCCACCTGGGCTTTCTCCAGCGGTGATTCACCCAACAGACTGGGCGTGTCCGGATAGCTTTCCTCAAAATAGCGGCAGATGGCCATGGTTTCGGCAATGCAGATGCCGTCATCCAGTTCCAGCACCGGCACTTTCTTCATCGGGTTGCGGGCAACAAAGTCCGGGCTCAGGTTCTCCCCTTTTTCAATATCCACCTGCACCAGTTCAACTTGGTCCAGCAAGCCTTTCTCGGCCAGGAACATGCGCACTCGGCGTGGGTTGGGGGCGGTTCGGGTTTCGAAGAGTTTCATCTTGTTATTGGCTCCGTTCACTCGTTGAATTGACGCCAATGAGCGTGACCGCAAAAAACAGTTGCGTCAAGCAACCGCTATTGACCAGGCAACCAATGCTCCATCTGCTGGATGATCCATCCGGGTTCATCCAGCGGCAAGTCGTGCCCGGCATCCGGATGCAGCCGAAGCGTCCAGCACCAGCGCCGTTCCAGTTCGGCGCTGCAATGCCAGTGCACAATACGGTCACCCTTGCTCGCCAGCAGCAGGGCGTCTGCCATGGGCCGCTGCGGCAAGGGCTGAAACCGGGCTGCCGCCCGCAACTGATTGAACGCCGTACGATAGTTGACAGGACGCTGGCGCTGGATGCTGTACCAGGCTTTGCACAAAGACAGTGGAATCTCTCGATTGGACGTCAGGCGCAGAATATCCCGCTCCCGGTGAAACAGCTCTCGACGGGCCAGTAGCTGAGTCACGCGCGGCCAGGCCAGCGGGCGCATGCGTTTCCAGAACGGGCTGAAACCGGAACTGGTGTTGACCAGAACCAGGTGCTGCAGCTCCCCGGGTTCGGCATGCTGGGCCCAGTCAAGGGCCACCATACCGCCCATGGACAGCGCCAACAGGCTGAACGGCCTGGGTATATGATTGACCTGCTCACAGACGCGCCTGCGAATCTCAGGGATAGTGTCAGGAGAATCCTCGCGGAACAGTGTGCCGGTACCCGGCAGATCAATGGTGTGGAACCGGTGTTCCGGAAAGGCCGAGCGAAGCTGTGCCGGGAAATCGCCCCAATGGCCCTGCTCCCGGGTAAGGCCTCTCAGAAGGATCCAGTGCATGTCATCGGCTATCCCTGTACCAGTGCATAATGGCAGCTTCCCTCAGCATGGACTCTTCATCCGCCCCCGGCAACCAGTTCTCATGACTGGCAGCGGCGTTCAACAGGAAATCAATCCACGGCATGTGACTGCGCAACACCCTTTGGTGTCGGTGCGGAACCAGTGGGTTGAAGAAGCCTTCCAGCCGAAACAGCTGACGCGGGCGTTTACGAATCCAGCGCCAGGATCCCATTTCCAGGGTGAGCGGCAGAAAAACACCGTCGCTGGTTCGGTTAACCTGTTTGTAAAAGTAGTCCCATAGATCACCATGGGTCAGATAGTGGGCAGATTGCGGCTCAAACCGGTACGTGTGATTGGGGTAAGCCTGTTCCCAGATCAGTTTGAGCGCCATGACCGAGCCAATGCGGCGCATGGGCCGGCGGCGATAGGCGTAGGGAAACCAGATCTGATCCTGCCAGCCAAACCCGGAGTGGCAATCCAGCGCCAGACTGAATGGACGACCCGGCAGCAGTTCCCGGATCACCGACTCGAGGGCCAGGTTCTCGGCTTCCATCCCCTGTTCGGGATCACCGGTATACCAGGGCAAGCGTGATGAAAGCCGCTGCCCTCCCAACAGGAAGGCACTGCGATCCTGGGCCGTGATCGGCGCATTACGCATCAGATCAACCCCGTTCGGATTGCTGCGCTGGTTCAGGTACATGCCGCCCGGGTTCAGCATGGGCAGAAGCGTGATATGCACCCGCTCCAGAAGCGCCCGTACGCTGTCATCCCAGGCCAGGCGTGCCAGAAAAGAAGACAGCCACGCCATCACCACCTGCGTGCCGATACGCTCAAGCCCATGAACTCCGCCAATGAGCATAACAACGGGCGCATCCTTGCGATCGGTACCCAGATCGACCCGATAGACCGGCAGTTCAAGGTCGCGAACGTTCACCCGGGACAGTACCGAACTGGAGACACCTTCCGGCGCCTCCGCCAGCAGCCGCTCGAGCTGGATCAGCTCCGGCAGGAAAGTGCGAAGCCTTCGTTTCTGGCCTTTGTCCCGGCGGGCTTGCTCCGCTGGTATCACAGCGTGGGGCGTCAATGCTTTCAGTTCGGTCATTTCAGGCTCTCTGGCAATGGCTGCTGACAGTGTGCGCCAGGAATGCTTCAGTCCGTTGACAGTGTCGAACCTGTTATTGCAAATAGTATGCAAGGGTATACTATGAAAATGCACATTCGCAGATTACCGTGACCCAGTCCGCTCATGCCCAGATTCCCGTTGCTCATCCTGGCCCTGTTGATGGCCGCCTGCTCACCCGATGAGGCTACAGAACCAGGACGGCATGAAGCCACGGAAAGCGCCACGCGCCAGCAACCTGCCCCCCACCCAGATCAACACCGGATCATTCTCGCCGCCGACCCCTGGTGCCCCCATAACTGCCGGGCTGGTGCGCCGGAGGAAGGTTATATGGTGGATATTGCGCGGGAGATTTTTGCCGCATCCGGCTTTGACGTTGAGTACAGAAATTATGGCTGGGCCCGTTCCCTGAGCCTGGCCCGGGAGAACCGGATTGATGGCGTTATCGGCGCCCTGAAAGGCGACGCCCCGGACTTTGTCTTTCCGGAGCGCCCCATGGGCACCGCCCGTATCGGCTTGTACACGCATCCGGAGAGTCAATGGCAATACCGGGGGCTGGAGTCGCTTAACGGAAAAACCCTGCTGGTGATCAACGGTTACTCCTACTCTCCGGAGCTGGATCGTTATATTGCAGACTATACCGATGATCCCGAACGAGTGTGGGTCCTCTCCGGAGCAGCGCCCCTGGGGCGAGCCCTCAGACTACTGGCACAGGAACGCACAGATACCTTCGCCGAAGACCAGGCGGTCATGAACTGGTTTTTGCGGGAGCATTCAGGATATAACACCCCAAAACTGGCCGGTATCGCCCATCAGGCTCCCGTCTACATTGCCTTCGCAGCCGGGAATCCAAGGGCGGAAGAACTGGCCAGGCTACTGGATGCGGGCCTGGCCAGACTGGCTGAAACTGGCCGTTTGAACGCGATCAAGGCGTCCTACGGGCTTTCCACCTCAGACTGAAAGGCCTTGATGGTATCGCCAGCCGGTGTCAGCAGCAGCAATTCGCCATGCCGGCCAATCCGGCCATCTGTTACCTGTTCCAGCAGCTCCAGAAAGCGTCTTTCCTGGTTCATCAGAGCGGGCGCACAGGCCATCATGGTGGTGGCCTGCGGACTGAAGGACAGCCCTTCTCCGGTCAGGTTATAACTTCCCACATAACGATTACAGGAGGCCCGACCCGCGACCCGGTTATCCGCCAGGAACCTCAGGGTAATCCTGGAGCGGTCAATAATGCCGGCGCAGCCAAGGTCTTCCACAACCCATTCGGCTCCCCTGAACAGGCGCTGACGATCCCCGCCACAGCCCTCGAACGTCTCATCGCCGAGTGTCAAACGAACCTGAGCCGGATACTGAGCGCCAGCCATCTGGTCTTCACACAGCTGGTGGGCGATCCGCACTTCCACACGCTCATCACCCAACGTGGCCTCATAGGCGCGGCCATGACGATTGGCAAGAATCTCGTTCAGGCGGATATCTTCGGTGACTTGCTGATCGTAGGGGCGGGTCAGCCGCATCTGGCCATTCTCGATGAGAACAGACCAGAACGGTTCCGTGCCTATCCCACGAAACGAGGATTCAATGGCGCCCGGTTCCAGACACTCGGGAAGCGTCTCGCCACGCAGGCTCAGCGTTGCCCGCTCCCCCTTGCTCCAGAACCGGGTATCCGGGTCGCCGGGCGCTACGAACAAGGCGCCTGAGGCACTCTCGGCCGGCTTGAGCAGAACCCGGCGGTTCAGGTACTCCAGCCCTACCAGTTCGTCATCACCAGAGCTGGTGACCGTAACTTCCAACTGGCCACATTGATAGCGGCCAAATTCCGACAACCCGGTCTTTGTCGGGCTGGATGAACAGGCACTCATCAGTGCGCCTGCAAGAACCACGACAGACAGCGATACACCTTGTCGCAAAAACATGAACACATCCTCTGTTGTTCCAGACTACAAGTCGCCATTGTAGAGATTCCGCCCTGGATTCACCACGATCGACGCAAAGCGCTGAGTCAGAAACCTGCCTGTGTCACGTCATCGCCAAGGCGACCGGAACTACTCCTGTTCAGCGGCTGGCGAGGCCAGGATGGTAACGCCCTGCCCGGTCTCAAGCACCAGACGGCCATCAGCGGCGAACTGATACCCGTGAACGTCGCCCAGCAGTTTCAGAAACCGGTTTTCCTGCTGCATCAGGGTCTCCGGGCAGGCCATTCGCGTCGCGGCCATCTGGGAAAACACCAGCTCTTTGCCCTGAACATGCCAGCCACCGTTGTAACGGTTGCAGGACGATGAGCCAAACACCCGCCCTTCGTCGGTGAACCCGATGGTAACCTCACTACCCTCAAGCACCGGCTCTCCATCAATCTCTTCCACCAACCACTGGCTACCAGCCAGTGATCCGGGTTCTCCACCCTCTTTCTCCGCATTGAGGGAGCAACCCCAGAGCGACCCGGTAATCAACAGCATCGCCATGACATTCTTTGCAAGACTCATATAACCCCCTGATACATAGTGAGATAACCGTTGCATTCTACACCTGCATTCTTGGGAATTCGCCTACAGAAAGGTTAATCTTGGGTCACCAGACATCCGGAGCAATACCATGGCGATCAAACTCTATCAGTTCTGCATTTCGCACTACTGCGAAAAGGTGCGTTGGGCCCTGGACTACAAGGGCATCAACTATCAGACCGTCAACCTGCTCCCGGGCCAGCATGTCAACACCATACGCAAACTGACCGGGGCGGAGTCGTCTGTGCCGGTTCTCGAGCACGACGGCCAGATCATCCAGGGCTCCGGGCAGATCCTGGATTACCTCGACAAGGTCTTTCCGGATAGGCCCTTGATGCCGGAGCATCCAGACCTTCAGGCCAGGGTTCTTGAATGGGAACAGAAGCTGGACGAACAGGCCGGCCCCGCGCTGCGCACCTGGGTGTATCATTATTTTCTGCAGCGCCCGAAAGTAGTGGTACCCATGCTGGCAGCGGGCACACCGTTCTATAACCGCATTCTGCTCAGCCTGGCCTTCAGCCGGGTTGATGAGATCATGCGCAAGTGGATGAAGATCAACCAGAAAACCGCCGATACCTCACAGGCAACCCTGGAGGCTCTGGTTACAGAACTGGCCGAGATCTATCAGCAACGTCGGTTCCTGGTCGGCGATCAGTTCACCCGCGCCGATCTCACTGCCTGTTCACTGCTGGCGCCGTTATTCCAGCCGCCCGAGTACCCCGTGCCCTGGCCAAAGCCGGCCAAGATCCCAAAGCCCGTGCAGGCCTGGCTATCCGAACGGCAGGCTGCCATCGAGCCCATCGCAGCAGTTTACCGCCAGAACCGGTGACATTTGCCAGGCGATGGCGGAATAGGCCAGAAACCCTGGCGCAATAGGACATCGCCTTTAACCGGTGCTGTGAGATGATGACTCTCTACAAGAATAATTCGGGGAGCAGCCATGGTGGTGATCGACATGATGCGGGCGGTGCTGGAAGACAGCGGGCTGATTAGCCTCTGGCAGGCCCTGGCCCCCTGGCTGGCTCTTGACGAACGACAGCTGATTTTCGTCATCGCCACCCCCGTGTTCATTGCCGTTACCTTGTGGGAATACCTGAAGATCCGGCATGACCCGCGGTTGATGAACGTGCCGGAGGCCATTCGCAACTTCGCCCTCGGTGCCGGCTACCAGGCTACTGAGTTGTTTTTTGCCGGTCTGATTGCCTTTCCCGTCTACGCACTCTGCTATCACTATCGCCTGCTTGAACTGGAGCTGAACTGGACGACCGGATTTCTGACCTTTCTCGGTGTGGATTTCTGTTTCTACTGGATGCACCGGGCCAGCCACCGCATGCGCTGGTTCTGGGCCGCCCATGTGGTCCATCATTCGTCCGAACGCATGAACTTCTCCACCGCCATGCGCCAGAATGCCACCAACATTTTCAACGGCATGTGGATTTTCTATCTGCCCATGGCGCTGATCGGATTCAACCCGGTGTGGATCGGCATCGCCTATGCCTTCTCTCTGGTGTACCAGTTTTTCGTGCACACCACCCTGGTGGGGCGCCTGCCGGCCTGGATCGAGTTCCTTTTCAACACCCCCAGCCATCACCGCGTTCACCATGGTCGTAACCCGGAATACATCGACCGCAACTACGGTGGCACACTGATTATCTGGGATCGCCTGTTTGGAACCTTTGTCCCTGAGAGCGCCAGCAACCCACCGGAATACGGCATTACCCGGCAGATTCATTCCAATAATCTGATTGTGCTCTGGACCCACGAATATGTGGACATGTTCCGCGACATGGCCCGCCCCGGCAGCTTATTGTCCCGTCTTCAGCATTTATGGAACCCGCCGGAGTGGCAGCGCCCGGCACCTCAGAACAACAACAAGGATGTGGGCCGAGACCATGACCGAACACCCTCTGACGCTGAATACCCCTGATGGCCACACCATTGTCGGACGGCAATATCTGCCGGCACAGCCCGTAGCCGTTCTGGTGATCAGCCATGGTATGGCTGAACACGCTGATCGCTATCAAGAGCTGGCTCACTGGCTCGGAGCTCACAACATTCTTGTCATCACCTATCACCACCGGGGTCATGGCCCCCACTGCCCGGCTGAACACCAGGGGCATTATGCAGACCAGGACGGATGGCAACGGGTGGTGGGCGATCTGGCGCAAGTGGTAGAGACCGCCCGCAAGCAGCATCCAGGCCTGCCCGTAAATCTGCTCGGCCACAGCATGGGCTCGTTCATCGCTCAGAGCTATGCCCAGCAATACGGCGACCGTATCAACACCCTGATCCTCAGTGCCACCAACCGCATTCACCGGCCCCAACTGCTGGCCTCGCGGCTACTGGTTAACCTGATTGCCGGCGTCCGTGGCCGGCGCCATCGCAGCCGGCTCATCGACAAGATGACCTTTGGCCAGTTCAATCGTGCTTTCCGGCCCAACCGTACCGGCAGCGACTGGCTGAGCCGTGATCCCGAGCAGGTAGACCGCTACGAAGCCGATCCTTGCTGTGGTTTTGATTGCTCCGTGGGGCTCTGGCAGGACTTCATTGCCGGCATGCTGAGCATCCGACCGGCAACCTGGCATCGGGATCTGCCGGTACACTTGCTGTCCGGCACCGCCGATGCCGTGGGCGAGATGGGGAAAGGCGTCCGCCAGCATTTTCAGACCATCCGGGAGTCGGGCATCGAGCAGGTAACGCTGCGGTTGTTCGACGGCGGGCGCCATGAGATGCTCAATGAAACCAATCGCATGGAAGTGTGGCAATACGTGCTAACCTTATGCCGTATTCAGTCGCCCGCTCGGTCGGAGGTCGGCGACATGCCACTGGCCCAGTCACTACCATAAGGAATCGCTATGAGCCGCCGTACCTGCTGGCGTTTCTTCCCTTTGCTGGCAATCTGGCTGCTTCTGCCCCTGAGCAACGCCTATGCGGGGAATCTGACCCTCGCCGTCGCTGCCAATTTCACCGACACCACCGCCAGTCTGGTGGAGACATTCAAGGCCTCAACCGGTCACCGGGTCACCGCCAGTTTCGGCTCCACGGGTAAACTCTACGCCCAGATTCGCAACGGCGCTCCATTTGATGTGTTCATGGCGGCCGATGCTCAACGCCCCCGGTTACTGGAATCCGACGGGATGGCCGTTCCCGATTCTCGCTTTACCTATGCCAGGGGCAAGCTGGTGCTCTGGAGCCCTGAGACCGCGGCCTTTATCTCTCCCATCGCCTACCTGAGCGAACAGCCGTTCTCGCGGCTGGCCATCGCGAATCCTAAAACTGCCCCCTATGGCTTGGCCGCACAGCAGGTCCTGGAACACCTGGAACTCTGGTCACCGCTGCAGCCCAAACTGGTCCGTGGCGACTCCATCGCCCAGACCTTCCAGTTCATTGCCAGCGGCAATGCCCAGGCCGGGCTGGTGGCGCTGGCTCAGGTCAAAGCCTGGCCAAATCAGGACGGAACACTCTGGCGGATTCCGCAATCTTATTATGCCCCCATCGATCAGCAGGCGATACTTCTGAAACGCAGTGCCGACAATGCTGCCGCCAGAGAGTGGCTCGCCTTCCTGCAGTCCCCGGAGGCTATTGCGATTATTCAGGACTACGGATACGACACGGCGGACTGATGCTGGAAACCTATTGGCAGCCGGTCTGGCTGACGCTGAAGCTGGCTTCACTGACAACCCTGGTACTGCTGCTGGTAGGAACTCCGATCGCCTGGTGGCTGGCCCGGTCTCGTCACTGGCTGCGCCAGCCGATTGCTGCGGTCGTCGCCTTGCCATTGGTCCTGCCGCCCACGGTGCTCGGATTCTATCTTCTGCTACTGCTTGGCCCGAATGGCTGGGTCGGCCAACTGACAGAACGTCTTGGCCTTGGTTTACTACCGTTCACCTTTGAGGGCCTGGTAGTGGCCTCGGTTATCTATTCCCTGCCCTTTACCGTGCAACCCCTGCAGAATGCTTTCGAAAGTATCCGTGAAGGCTTTCTGGAGACCGCCGCCACCCTCCGGGCCGGGCCCTGGGACCGGTTTTTCTTTGTGGTGATTCCGCTGGCCCGCAACGGCTTCATCACCGCCAGCGTGTTGACCTTCGCCCATACAATCGGCGAGTTCGGCGTCATCCTGATGATTGGCGGCAATATCCCGGGCGAGACCAAAGTGCTGTCGGTGGCCATCTACGATCACGTGGAATCCCTGGAGTACACCCAGGCCCACTGGTTGGCTGCGGGCATGGTGGCGTTTTCCTTCATCGTCCTGGTGACCCTGTACGTCCTCAATGGCAGGGCCCGGGCGGGGGCCCTGCGATGAATCCCACAGCCATCGAGGCACGTTTTATCTGCCGCTTTCCCGGATTTGAACTGGATGTCGACCTGAAGCTACCCGGCAACGGGATTACCGCTTTATTCGGTCACTCCGGATGCGGCAAAACCACGCTGCTCCGCTGCATCGCCGGGCTGCAGCAGGCTCACGGACAGCTTTCCGTATTGGGCACGCCCTGGCAGAAAGACAACCTGTTCAGACCGGTTCATCAGAGGCCTCTGGCCTATGTGTTCCAGGAAACGCATCTTTTTCCCCACCTGTCAGTACGCCGAAACCTGACGTTCGGGCAGCGCCGGGTTCCGGCACAGGACCGCCAGATCCGATTTGACGATGCCGTCTCCTGGCTCGGGCTGGCCCACCTTCTGGAGCGTATGCCTGCCAGACTGTCCGGGGGCGAACGACAACGGGTTGCCATTGCCCGGGCCATTCTCACCAGCCCGCGACTGCTGCTGATGGATGAACCTCTGTCGGCACTGGATCAGAGCTCAAAGCAGGAGATACTGCCCTACCTTGAGCGGCTGCGCGACCATCTGGCCATTCCGATGATCTACGTTTCCCACTCCACCAGCGAAGTGGCGCGCCTGGCCAACCACATTGTAATGATGGACAACGGGCGTGTTATCGCACAGGGACCGCTGCAAGAGACTCTGGCCCGTGTGGACCAGCCGTTTCGGCTGGAGGAAGACGCAGGCGTACTGGTTCAGGCAACACTGGATGCGCTGGATGAGCCATGGCATCTCGCCCGCTTCAGCTTTGATGGTGGCAGCTTGTGGCTACGACAGGATCCGCGCTTCCGGCACGGTGACCAGGCCCGCATACAGGTACTGGCAAGAGATGTGAGTATCGCGTTGACGGAGCATCGCGACCAGAGTATCCAGAATTTGCTGCCGGCGCGGGTGGACCACGTCGAGACTGACGTCACCCCCGGCACCACCCTGGTGCGCCTGCTGGCTGGCAATACTCCGTTTCTGTCCCGGCTCACCAGCCGCTCCGCGGCCCAGCTGGCACTCACACCTGGCCAGCCGGTGTGGCTCCAGATCAAATCGGTTGCCCTGGTGGACTGAACGACTTCTGGCCCCTTTGGCCACAGAGTGTGACCAGTGATATCGCTACTCTGGCGTTTAAACACACTATGCCGGGAGCGGACTGATGCCGACCAAACGTGAACACTGGGTGACCAGTGGAGACCTTCTTCTCTACGCCGTTGCGGAGGGCAACCCGGAAGCAACGCCCATTGTTCTGGTACACGGCTACCCCGACAACCACAGTGTCTGGGACAAGGTCACGGCCACACTCAGCCAGGAGTATCTGGTGATTCGTTACGATGTCCGCGGTGCTGGCCGCTCCGACAAGCCAGCCCGGACCTGGGACTATCGCCTGTCGTTGCTGGCAAAAGACCTGCAAGCAGTCGTCAACGCCATTATCCCCGACCGGCCATTTCATCTGGTTGCCCACGACTGGGGCTCCATTCAGAGCTGGGAATCGGTCACCGACCCCGACCTCCAGCAGCGTATTCGCTCCTACACCTCCATTTCCGGCCCCTGCCTGGATCATGTCGGCTTCTGGATTCGCAATCAGATCGGCTCACCGGCAAACGGAGGCACCACCAAAGTACTGCGTCAGTTGGCGAGCTCCTGGTATGTTTTCCTGTTCCAGCTGCCGCTGCTACCGGAAATGATCTGGAAAGCCGGGCTGGACAAAGTCTGGCCGAACTATCTGAAGGCACAGGAACAGGTTGAAGACGCCCGTTTCAGCCCCTGGCAGAAAGCAGACGGACAATATGGTGTGAAGCTCTATCGGGCAAACTTCCTGCCCAGGCTGCTGCGCCCAAGGCCCCGGCACACCCGCTGCCCCGTTCAGGTCATCATTCCCACGCGGGACGCCTACGTCGGCCGCCACCTGACCGAACACCTGGTGCACTGGACCGGAAAGCTGACACTTCAGGAACTGGACGCCCCGCACTGGGCACCACTGACCGAGCCCGACGCCATCTGCCAGTCTGTCGGGAGTTTTGTGACCGCTAATCGTTAATGGCTTGGCAACGAGGGACTGGAAAAAAGTGGCATGCGACCGATGTCCACCAACAGGCGGCGCATCGGTTCATCTGGAGTGCCAGGAGGAACAGGAAGGAGACAATCAGCGAGTACCGTAAACCACCATGGTTTTACCCTTGACCCGCACCAGACCCTGGTCCTCCAGGGTTTTCAGCACCCGTCCGACCATTTCCCGGGAGCAGCCAACAATGCGCCCGATTTCCTGACGGGTAATCTTGATCTGCATGCCATCGGGATGAGTCATGGCATCCGGCTCCTTGCACAGATCCAGAAGTGTACGAGCTACCCGACCGGTGACATCAAGGAACGCCAGGTCGCCTACCTTACGTGTGGTCTGGCGCAGGCGCGAGGCCATCTGCTCACCGATAAAGTACAATACGCGCGGGTCCTGCTGGGCGATTTCCCGGAACTTGGTGTAGCTGATTTCCGCCACCTCGCACTCGGTCTTGGCTTTGACCCAGGCACTGCGGGAATCCATGTTATCGAACAGCCCCATCTCGCCGAAGAAATCACCGGCATTGAGGTAGGCCATGATCATTTCGCGACCATCGTCGTCTTCAATAATGACAGTGACCGAACCCTTGACGATGTAGAACAGGGAATCGCTTTTATCACCCGCATAGATGATGGTGCTTTTGGCTGGGTAACGCCGGCGATGGCATTGGGAAAGGAAGTAATCCAGGTGTTTGGTCTTCTGTTCAACCGGCTTGACTATGGTAGCCATAATGCGAGACATGCCTCCTCAGAGTCTGGCGATTCCTGATCGTTTTTATATCCCCGCCTGTCCATGCGGGTTAGGGATTTTACTGATATGCCACGCAACTTATAACAAGAAGGTAACTTTTGGGCAACTCAAAAGCGGATACAGGATGTATCTGAAGGCAATACCGCTTTGGTCGCAACCACATCATGCCGCTTGTGGATAACTGTGCTAGCATCCTGCCAACTCATTCAGGCGCAGGCGCCAGAACCTCATCCGAACCAGACACCAGGGGTAACTCAGATGAAAGCAACCGTCGACTGGACCGGCAACGCCAGCTTCAAAGCCACCAGTGGCAGTGGCCACAGTGTTCAACTGGACGGGCCCCCTGATCATGGTGGCGAAAACCTGGGTCCGCGCCCAATGGAGTTGCTGCTGATGGGCGTGGGCGGCTGCTCCTCCTTCGATGTGATGAGCATCCTGAAGAAAAGCCGCCAGGACGTGACCGCCTGTCACTGTGAGCTTGATGCGGAGCGCGCTGATGAGGTGCCGGCTGTGTTCACCCGCATTCATCTTCATTTTGTGGTTAGCGGAAACAACCTGAAGGAAAAGCAGGTGGAGCGCGCAGTCAGCCTGTCTGCCGACAAGTACTGTTCAGCCTCGATCATGCTGGGCAAAGCCGGTGTCGAGATCACGCACAGCTTCGAAATCCAGGCCGCCAGCTAGAACGGCAGGGCAGATTCCGGCCAGCGCCCTGCAACCGCGGCTTTCCGTTATAAAAAATGTCATTGCAAATACTATTCAATGACACCTGCGGTATGCATAATACGCAACTTTCTCCGCCGGTCTGCGCAAAAGGTGAACAATTCCGTTCACCCGGTCAGTAGTCGGTGGCGGCCTCGGCAGGGAGAGCTCCTCTCCCTGTGATCATTCATCTCCATTTCCCGGAGGGGCTGAGCATGGAAACCAAACTCCAGCTGCACGGTTTCAACAACCTGACCAAATCCCTGAGCTTCAACATCTACGACATCTGTTACGCGCAGACCGAAGAACAACGCGAAGCCTATATTGATTACATCGACGAGATGTACAACGCCGAGCGTCTGACCCAGATTCTGACCGATGTGGTCAAGATCATCGGCGCCAATGTTCTCAACATTGCCCGTCAGGATTATGAGCCCCACGGTGCGTCCGTCACCATGCTGATCGCCGAGCACGAACTGACCGACAGCGAAGCCAATAACGAAGAGTCTCCCGGCCCGCTGCCGGATACCATTGTGGCGCACCTGGACAAGAGCCACGTGACGGTTCACACCTACCCGGAAAGCCATCCCCATGACGGCGTGAGCACCTTCCGTGCGGATATTGATGTGTCTACCTGCGGTCTGATTTCACCGCTGAAGGTACTGAACTACCTGATTCACAGCTTCGACTCGGATGTGGTTACCGTTGACTACCGCGTACGCGGTTTCACCCGCGACGTGGACGGCACCAAGCATTACATCGATCACGACATCAACTCGATCCAGAACTACCTGACCGAGGATACCCAGAACGCGTATCAGATGATCGACGTCAACGTGTATCAGGAAAACCTGTTCCACACCAAGATGATGCTCAAGGAGTTCAACCTGGACAACTATGTGTTCGGAGTGAACGCCAGCGATCTGGACCCGGCAGAAGCCCAGTCCATTGAGGATCGCCTGCGCCGGGAAATGCTGGAAATTTTCTACTCCCGCAACGTGGAATAATCGCTCCGGGGGTGACGACGGGGCTCCCGTCGTCACCTTCTGGTGCCTTCGTCAGTTTTTTTGACCTCCCCTGCCAGAATTCTGCGTTTTCATCCCTTCTGATACCCCGGTTAAATAGACCCATCAATAACCGAGAGGAGGACGGGATCATGCTTCGCTCCCTGAAACAGACCATTCCCGCACAGGCCACATCCGATGGCGCCGGAGTTCGCATCAAACGCTCACTGGGCCAGCGCCAATCCGTGCGAATGGACCCATTTCTGATGCTGGATGAGTTCGGCTCTGACCAGCCACAGGATTACATTGCCGGCTTTCCAGCCCACCCGCATCGGGGCTTTGAAACCGTCACCTATATGATTGAAGGGCACATGCTGCATGAGGATCACCTGGGGAATCGAGGCAACCTTCGCAACGGCGGGGTGCAATGGATGACCGCGGGCCGGGGCATCGTGCATTCGGAAATGCCACAGCAGGAATCCGGGGTCATGCGGGGCTTCCAGCTCTGGCTCAACCTGCCTGCTGCCGAAAAAATGAAGGCCGCCGGTTACCGGGACATTCAGCCAGAGGAGATTCCGGTGGCGCGCCAGCAGGGCGTATCCGTCCGGGTGATTGCCGGTGAACTGGAGATCGGCGACGGTTCCGTCACCGGTGCAGTCACCGGCGGCAGCACAGAGCCTCTGTATGCCGATGTCCATCTGGAACCCGGAGCGAGGGTATCGCTGCCCGTCCCCCAGGCGCTCAATGCCCTGGTTTACCTGTATGAAGGTGGCGCAAGCCTGGTAAGCGAAGACCGGAACCAGGCTCTGGCACTGTCCTCGGCAAACATTCTGGACCAGGGGGACGAAGTTCTGATTGAGGCCGGAGAGGCCGGGGCACAGCTGCTACTGATTGCAGGCCGGCCCATCGGCGAGCCAGTTGTCCAGTATGGTCCGTTTGTAATGAACACACCTGCTGAGATTGAGCAGGCGCTGGCCGACTACCGCGATGGCACCCTGACGGTCTGATCAGGCAAAGGTTCTGCCGGCCATCAGGCTCTGAACCATGGGCCGGATAATCAGGTCCATGGCCAAGGCCATTTTCGGCCCCGGGATCACCAGGGTGTCGTGTCGGGACAGACTGCTTTGGGGAATGGCCTGCAGTAACCAGGGAAAATCCACCTCCGCCGTTTCCCTGAAATGAATCACCACCATGCTTTCGTCCTCACTGGGCACATCCCGGGCAACGAACGGGTTGGACGTGTCCACCAGCGGAATTCGCTGGAAGTTGATGTGGGTATGAGAGAACTGCGGCACGATGTCGTGCACGTAATCGTCCATCCGATTGATGATCGTCTGAACCACGGCATCCTGGCTGTAGCCGCGCTGATGAGTATCCCGATGGATTTTCTGGATCCACTCCAGATTGACAATGGGTACCACACCAATCAGCAAGTCAACGTACTGGGCAATGTTGTAGTTGTCGCTCACCACCCCGCCATGGAGCCCCTCGTAGAACAGGGCATCGGTATCCGCAGGTAACGGGCCCCAGGGGGTGAAGGTGCCAGGTTTGTGGCCTTCGGCCACCAGGTCGCGGTCTTCGTCATGAACGTACTGTCGGTAACGGCCATTGCCGGTATGGCTGTAGTCATAGAACAGAGCTTCCAGCCTATCGATATGATTGGCTGCCAGGGCAAAATGGTTGCGTTCACCAAACTGCCCTTTAGCGGCGAGCCGTGCCATTTGTTCCCGGGTATACCGATGAAAGCTGTCGCCACTGACCATGGCGGCAGCAATGCCCTCACTGGCAAACATGCGGCTGAAGATCTGCCCGGTTGTGGTGGTGCCCGCCCCGGAAGACCCGGTAACGGCGATAATCGGATGGCGTCTGGACATAAAAAGCTCAGGTTCCCGGATGTGCGTCAGACAAGGCTGGTCAGCAGTCGGGGCTTCTCGACCACAAACCCTTGAGCGTAATCCACGCCCAGTTGTCTCAGCATATCCAGAACCTCACGGGATTCAACCTGAGAGGCAATCACTTCCCGTTCCATGTAGTGAGCCATATCAACCATGGACCTGACCATCGCCTGGTCCGTCTGGTTGGCTGCCAACTGACCGGTAAAGGCACTGTCGATCTTGATCAGATCTACCGGCAACGATCGCATGAACTGGAAGGAACTGGGGCCGCTGCCAAAGTTACCCAGGCAGAACCGGCAGCCGAGCTCTTTCATTTCCAGCATGAAATCCGCCACCGATTGCAGATCATGAATGGCAGAGGCTTCCGTCAGCTCGAACCAGAGACGCTCAATAGGCGCATCCTTCTCACTGAGCTTTTCGTAAATGAATTCCAGCAGTGACTGGTCGTTCAACGAATAGCCGGAGAGATTTATGCAGACACCGCCTACATGGCGCGGATCCGGTGACTGATCCCTCAGCCAATCCAGCATGTGCCCCACGACCCAGCGATCCACCGCCTGCATACGGTCATAGCGCTCGGCCATGCGGACAAAATCCTGGCCGGTAATCAGCTGCCCGCTGTCGTCGTACATGCTGATCAGAATTTCATACTGGGCCGCCATTCGGGTGCTGGCGTGCAGAGGGATGATCTTCTGGCAACGCAGCAGCATGCGCTCTTCGTCCGGGTTGCTCAGGCCGGCCACACGGGCCGCAATCTGTTCCTGCCGGGCCTGGTCGTCTGCGTCAAGCGTGTAGATCGAGAAACGGCCGGGGCCCTTGTCGAGAGCGGAATTGAGCGCCTGTTCGGCAGCTTTCAGCCATTTTTCGGCGCTGATCAGCGCGGGCAGTTCCGGCGCCAGGCCAACATTGGCATTTAATGTGTAACGCCGACCGCCATACTCGAAGGGCTCATCTGCAATGGCTTCCAGGAGCGCCTTGGCAATTTCCGGCCCCTGTTCTTCAGGCACCAGCATGGCAAATTCATTGGCCCCGGGACGAGCCACCGGCATGCCATCGCCCACATGCCGACAGATGACCTCCGCCACCCGTTTCAGGGTTTCATCTCCAGCCTGGTAGCCCGCTGTGTCATTCAGCAATCGGAACCCGCGCAGATCCAGTTGCAATAAAGTCCGGCTGTCTTCCCGGCGGGCAAGTTGCTGTTCCAGCATACGTTCGAATTCCCGGCGGTTAAGCAGCCGGGTCAGTTCATCATGGGTGGATGCCCAGGACAGCTGGTCATAGACGTTGCGAACCATGCGGTCGATGCTCTCATCTACCAGCGGTCGATCATACTGATTATCAGGTACGATGATGCCTTTGCGCATTTGCCTGGCCAGAGCTTCCAGCTCCAGCTCAACCACCCGCATACCCTGGTGATTAACGAATACAAACCGGCTGAAACCACGGGCAATCCACACCAGGCGGATATACTGGGGATCTTCCGCCTTGGTTTGATCCCGCAGCCAGTCGCCGGTGCGCAATTGCTGGGCCCGGTTGATCCAGCGTTGCAGGCTGCGCTGTTCCCGCTCACTGAGCACCTGTTTGTCCGGGCGGACACCACTGACCGCAGGCATTTCAACCATTTCCGGCGCCTTGTCGGGCCGACGCACCAGGAACTGCTTCAACTCATCCCGGATCTGGGAGGACGGCATATGGTTGCTGGAGATCGACGCCAGACCATCCTGAATCAGCCGCAACAGTTCGGGCAGGTTAATGCTGCTGTCCGGGTCCTCGGCAAAGGCCATCAGCGAATCGATCACTGCCAGGTAGTCCTGCCATAACTGACTGTCTGGTCCCTGGCGAATCCAGGTCAGCGACAATAAATCCCGCCAGCCACCGTCGAGCAGGCTGACCAGGGCCCTGGGAACCTTGCGGCCAGCCAGTTTGCTTTCCAGCGCGCTGGCTACGGCAGTTTTGGATTCGGCAACCTTCTGGGCACCCTCTGCGGCAGCCGTCACCCGCTCAACGTTGCGGCGATACACGAGGTTCTGCCGGTCAATCAGCGTGTCCAGCTCACCTACGGTTTGCTCAAACACACCGGTATCCTGTTCGAACTCGGTAGCAATGCGGTGAATCAGCTCATCCACCCGGCGCTGCACCACCGGGTTCAGCCGGCCACCCTTCACACCCAGTTGCGCCAGGCGGTTCATCACGCCACGGACCGGGCTGTCCTGGTCCTCAAAGAACTCGGGATCACGCATCACCACTTTCAGCACCGGCACTTCCAGCTGACGCATGCGGCTCTGGGCGTAGTCACTGAGTTTGGGGCTATCGACCACGCTCCGGAAAAACCGATCGACAACGTCCAGAGTGTCCTGCTGCTCAGCTTTGAGCCGGGTGTCACCGGTTTCACGTATCTTTTCAACCACCCGGTCCCGCAAGGGCACGGCCGGCTCTTCCGGAGCCGCAGCGCGTAGCTGCAGCTCCTGCAATTCCCTGTGCAGTTCACCCTGAGACAGCGGACGGGCATTGGCCGCAAACGGCTCTGGCGTCGCCTCTCCATTCTCCACACGACTGGCCTGCAGTGTTGTCAGCAGATTCCTCACCGTGGCAAAAGCAGTCTGGGCTGCGCGGGCATACCCCCGGAACTCTCCAGCTACCCGGTTTTTCAGCCCGCGGGCCGTTTGCCCGGGTTTGCTTTCCGACGCCTCAGGCTGCGGCTTTTCCAGAGGCATTTCAGGCTCCGGCGTTCGCGCCTTGGCGGGCGCCTCCTTCCTGGCCGGCGCCTGTTCGCTCAGATAACGGGACAGGTCCAGATCCGGCAACACACCATGCCGGATCAGGATATTGTTCAACTCCCGATACAGCGGCTCCAGCTGTTTGATCACCGTCTGCTCAAACGTCTTCAGGCAGACCTTTTCAACCTCCCGGCTGACTTTCAGTTGGGCAAGCGCGTTATGGAAGGCTTCGCACACAAGAGCGGGACCGAGGGGGTTATGATGGCCGGTGCGATTGGCGATACCTAACTTGTCCAGCCTCAGCTTGAGCTGTAGCAGGTCGCCACGGTACTGGGTATCAGCACGGGTAACCATCACCCGAATTGCCAGCCAGTCCTCAAACTCGTTTTTGTCTACCACCGACAACACTGAACCGGGCGCGCCTTTGGGCTCCGGTTTTAAGGGCGATTCCAGACTCCGGCTCATGTAATGCCAGAGCACCCGCTGGCGCCCCTGAATCTGGCCGGAGGCATCCATCAACTCATTGGCAAGCTGGTCGTTTGGGGCTTTCTGGGCCGCAACACGCAGGGCATCCACCGTCTGGACAAAACAGGCATCCATGAGTGGTTCAATAAACCGCGTGACGGTTTTGGCACACTGGTGAAGCACAAACTGAACCCGCTCACTGGGGGCGCGAAGTGACGAACGGGACTGATTACCGGAGCTGCCACACAACTGGAGCATGGCGTTGAAGGCATCGGAATCTGGACGGGTAAAATGCACGCCCATGGCACCGTCAATACGCCGCACCGGGCTGACATGAAGCTCGTATCGACGATTGCCCTCAAGACCGCGGAACCGAACCACCAGCTCGGTAACGCTGCCGCCGGCAAAGGCCCGCTCGATTTTGCCGGAGGTTTCACCCGAATAACGAATGAACATGCCTTCGGCACAGAAATCAGCAATCTGGCAGGGCCACGCCTCACCATTGCCGGCATCTATCTGAGCGGCAAGTTTTATCGGCTGTCGGGGGCTGCTGCGACGCTCTCTCGGATCCATGAACTACCTGACCAGTTGCAAAGCCGGCATGTTGCCGGATGCGAAAATCCGGCCAACGTCCCTGAGTGGGTGTAGGTTCGAGCTGTTATGATAAGGCCTATGGCGGTCGGTTAAAAATCTGTGACAGCCGTCGGCGGATAAGGAATTGTACAGCCTCATACCCACAACATCATAATATGATGATTCATGAGACAGCTTAGTCAGATCTATCTCCTTTTGCTACTGGTAACACCCCTGAATGGCTGTACGACCATTGGCTACTATGGCCAGGCCATTGGCGGCCATGTGTCCCTGATGATGAAGGCCAGGCCCATCCACCAGGTGATCACGGCACCGGAAACCGACCCGGAACTTCGTCGACAGCTTGAGCTGGCAGCGCAGGCGCGGGCGTTTGCGGCTCAGGAACTGACCTTGCCCGTGGACGACGTCTTCAGTGAATACGTAGCTCTGGGCCGCCCATGGGTGGTAGTGAATCTGGTCGCCGTGCCGGAGTTTTCGCTTACCCCCCACCAATGGTGTTATCCGTTTGTGGGCTGCCAGTCCTATCGCGGGTACTTCCAGCTAGCCGACGCCCGACAGGAGCAGACGGCGTTTCGCGAACGCCATTATGATACCTTTATCGGCGCCGTTACCGCCTATTCCACCCTGGGCTGGTTCGATGATCCGTTGCATACCGGGTTCACCTCCCTGGCGGATGACCGCATGGTCGCCCTGATGTTCCACGAGCTGGCCCACCGAGTTCTCTATATCAATAGTGATACCGCCTTTAACGAAAGTTTTGCCACCGCCGTGGAGCTGGAGGGGCTTCGGCTCTGGCTTCAGCAGCAAGGGGCACCGGAGGGTTTTGAGCGTGCCCTGGCGCGACTGCAGCACCGGCAACAGACGCTTGCACTGGTCGACGCCACCAGCGAACAGCTGCAGCAACTTTATGCGAGCCAGAACCAGATGGACAAAACCATGCTGCGGGCGCGCAAGGCCCAACTGCTCGATGAGCTGGCCCGGGACTATACCAACCTGGCCGGGCAATACGAAGAACCGGGGCCATTCGGCCCGCCGCCGGTGCAGCTGAATAATGCACAGCTGGCATTGTTCCGGCAATACAATCAGCATGTTCCCGCCTTCCGGCAGATGCTGAAAGAGCTGGACTACCGCTTCCGCGATTTTTACCAGGCTGCCGAGGAGCTTTCCCGACAGCCCGCGGACCGTCGCACTGCGCAGCTGGAATTGCTGTCAGAGCGGTTTGTAGAACACCTTTGAATTACGCTGGGTGTTGTATGAGGCCAGCTTTGGCCCCGGCAGATCCTGCACGGCGGTAGGCAGGAAACCGCGTTCCCGGAACCAGTGTTCGGTTTGGGTAGTCAGCACGAACAGTTTGTGAATGCCCTGGCCCCGGGCCAGCTTTTCAACCATGGCGAGAATCTCGTCACCACGGCCGGCGCGTCGGTAGGAGGGGTCGACCGCAAAACAGGACAACTCTCCGGAGCCCTCCTCCGGATAATGGTATAGCGCGGCGCAGCCGACAATGGTGCCGTCCCGCTCCGCCACCACAAACCGGTCAATTTCGGTTTCCAGCATTTCCCGGGAGCGGCGAACCAGCACGCCCTGCTCTTCCAGCGGCTGAATCAGCTCCAGAATGCCCCCGATATCTTCTACCCGCGCCTGGCGAATCTGTTCGTAGTTATCACCGCTGACCAGGGTGCCGGAACCATCGCGGGTAAACAGCTCCTCCAGCAGGGCGCCGTCTTCGACATAACTGATGATGTGGGCACGCCGAACGCCTTTGACACAGGCATCGCAGGCGGCCTTGAGCAGGGCCGCGTCGTGACCGGTGACGGCATTGTCGTTCAGGCGTTCGGACGCCTGACGGGCGGACAACTCACGTATCAGGCTGCCATCTTCTTCAAGCAGGCCTTCGTCGTCGATGAAGACAATCAGCTTCTCCGCCTGCAGCGCCGCGGCCACCTGGCTGCCAACATCCTCATAGGAAAGGTTGAAGGCATCACCGGTGGGCGAATAGCCCATTGGCGGCAGCAAAACAATATGCCCCAGCTCCAGCAATTGCTCGATGCCTCGGGTATCAACACGGCGGACGCGGCCGGTGTAGCCAAAATCAATGCCATCCAGCACGCCAACGGGTTTGGCGGTGACGTAGTTGCCGCTGCTGACCCGAATCCGGGCGTTATGCATGGGTGAGTTCACCAACCCCATGGAGAGCTGGCTTTCCAGGTAGGCCCTGAGCCCGCCAATGGCTTCCATAACCATCGGCAGATGGTTATCGGGGGTGATGCGCAAGCCCCGTGCGAAGGAGGATTCCAGGCCGGCATCATCCAGTCGCGACTGAATCTGGGGGCGGCCACCGAACGCCACCACCAACTTGACGCCAAGGCTGCCGAGCAAAGCGATGTCGTGGATGATGTTGATAAAATTGCGGTGCTCGATGGCATCCCCGGGCATGGTCAGGACGACGGTTCGGCCGCGATGGGCGTTGATGTACGGAGAGGAATGGCGGAATCCGTGCAGCCAGTCGTTTGATTTCAAACCTTTATTCCTTATACCCTGATAATGCTTGCCAAGAATGGAGAATGCCGGGACGGTTTTCCGCCCGCCTTACCGTTAGTCTACTCAAAGACAGAACCTTTTGATCAATCCCTTGAGGATATCCACCGTCGGCTGTAACTGGGACAGTTCAAGAAACTCGTCCGGCTGGTGCGCCTGGTCGATCGAACCTGGCCCCATCACCAGGGTCTCCAACCCCAGCTGCTGCAGCCAGGGTGCCTCCGTGGCAAAAGCAACGGCGTGTGCCGTGTGGCCCGTGAGTTTCTCACAGGCTTTGACCAGAGCGGCGTCGGCCGGGGTTTCAAACGGCGGTACGCCGTCAAACAGGGGGGCAAACGTGAGTTTGAGTTCCCGCCGCTCGGCCAGAGGCTGCATCCGGTCAAGAATCGCCTGGCGCAGGGTCTCCATGTTCATGCCCGGCAGCGGACGCAGGTCGAAGTGCAATTCGCATTGGGCGCAGATGCGATTGGGATTGTCACCACCGTGGATACAGCCCAGGTTCAGGGTGGGCACCTGTACCTCGAAGTTGGGGTTGCGGTACTTTTCCTGCCATTCGCTGCGCAGGGCCAGAAGTTCGCCGAGCGCCTCGTGCATGCCTTCCAGCGCGTTGCGGCCCAGGGCCGGGTTGGAGGAATGGCCCGATTGCCCGTCAAACCGCAACCGCTCCATCATGATGCCCTTGTGCATGCGCACTGGTTTGAGATTGGTGGGCTCGCCGATCACCGCGTAACGGGCTTTCGGTTTGCCAGCTTCTGCCAGTGCCCGGGCGCCATTCATCGAGCTTTCTTCGTCAGCAGTGGCCAGGATAATCAGCGGCTGCTGCAAGGGCTCGCCGGCAAAGGCTCTGGCGGCTTCAATGGCCAGCGGGAAAAAGCCCTTCATGTCGCAGGTGCCCAGACCGTACCAGCGGTTGTCCTTTTCCGTGAGACTGAACGGATCACTTTGCCAGCGTTTGTCGTCAAACGGTACGGTGTCGGTATGGCCTGAGAGTACCAGTCCACCCGGACCGCTACCCAGAGTGGCGATCAGATTGAACTTGCCGGGCATGCCCGGCACTTCCATGATCTCGACGGTAAACCCCAGGGGTTCGAGCCACTCTGCCAGCAGGCGGACCACACCTTCGTTACTGTGATCCCACTCCGGCGAGGCACTGCTGATGGATGGCAATGAAATCAGCCGGGCCAGCATTTCCCTGATACCCGGCACCCCTGTGCTTGCACTTGCGGTCACTTATTGCCTCCCGTCCCGGCGCTATTCCGGGCGGCCCCGGCGCCAGACTTCAAATTGTGTAATGGCACGAATCAGAATGGGGTACGCCACTTCGCCCCCGGCCACTGTGCGGGCGATTTCCATATCCCGCTCGCCAACGCTGACCAGTCGCCCCTCAACCTGGTTTTCATTCGAGAGCGTAACCTTTACGCGCCGGCCAAGCCAGGTATTGGCGTTCTCAACACTGTCAGGGTACCACTGCTCAAAATCCGGGTCTTCCGGCGGTACCACAGGCTCCATTGCCTGCGCAGGCAATGCTGGTTCCACCCGTTGCATTTCGGTCAGGTACACATCCGGCACGGTGGCACCGTTATAGGATACGCGCAGGCTGACGGTGTTTTCCGAATCGGTGCGTACGGGCAGCCCGAAGGTTTCCGAGCCGGGTGCAAGCATCATGGTCACCTCACCCCCTTCGGTCAGCCATTGCCGATACAGTGCCAGCAATTGCGGACTGGCTTCCAGGCCCCGAGCCTGCAGCCCTTTCTCCAATGCCGCGACACCCCGCCCGGCCCAGTCGCTGACCTCCAGCCCGGTCTCGCGGGCACAATAGGCAGAGAGGCGGCGCATCAGACCCGCGTCACGAACGGTCAGTTGCAGTGGCCCGGCCCCCATGGAGGCCGGGTCGGCCAGATTGCCCATGGTCAGTCTGGCGTCTGGCCAAACCAGCTCCAGGCTTCCGGTTTCACGGGTATTCAGTTCAAAACGCAGGGCATCGGGGGTCTGCTCCAGCAACATGTCGCCCCGGATATCAGGAATCCCCATACGCATCAAATCCCCACTACCCAGTTGCTGCCTTGGGTCCGGCGCACAGGACAGATTGGCTAGCGGGGCCTGGGCAGTTTCATCCGGCGCCGCCGTCACCCAGTTCCGGAACATGGTAGGCTCCAGCGTAATGCTGGCGCGCTCAACGGACAGCCGCCAACTGGCCGGCAAGCTGTCCGGGCTCATCAGTGTGGTCAACAGAGCGATTGGAGAGCCGGTTTCCAGTTCAATCAGGTCCATCTGCAATGGCTGAGTAAGCTGGAAGTCCTCCCAGTGCGCCTGCCGGAGGATGACCCGGCCATCCACAGAGGAGCTGATGCTCCCCCGCTCGAGTACACCGGATTCCGATAGTACCGTGCGCGCCTCTGCCAGACGCTGGTCCGTCAGCCACCAGACGCCAGCTTTAAAGCCGGCGAAGGCCACTATTCCTGTGATAACGAGAAATGACAGCAGGCGTTTCATCCGGTAACTCCCGGCCAGAAGTATCAGTTACGGGAAATCAGCGTACCGACCCCCTCGTCGGTGAAGATTTCCAGCAGGCAGGCGTGGGCGACACGTCCGTCGATGATGTGGGAGGTGCGCACGCCGTTTTCCACCGCACTCAGGGCACAGCGGATTTTTGGCAACATACCGCCATGGATGGTGCCGTCTTCAATCAGATCGTTCACCTGCTGGGCGGTCAGGCCGGTCAGCACTTTGTCCTCCTTGCTCTTGAGGCCGGAGACATTGGTCAGCAGGATCAGCTTTTCCGCCTTCATGGCTTCTGCCACCTTGCCGGCTACCAGGTCCGCATTGATGTTGTAGGAAGCGCCATCCGGCCCGACACCGATGGGCGCGATAACCGGGATCACGTTGCTGCGGGTCAGCATGTCGATAACATCCACGTTGACGCTTGCCACCTCGCCAACATGGCCAATATCGATGATTTCAGGCCGCTCCAGCTCCGGCGAGCGATTGACCACTTCCAGCTTCCGGGCCCGGATCAGATTGGCATCCTTACCGGTCAGGCCCACCGCGGTGCCGCCGTGGGCATTGATCAGGGAAACGATTTCTTTGTTCACCTGGCCGCCGAGCACCATTTCGACCACGTCCATGGTCTCCGCATCGGTAACCCGCATGCCGTTAACAAAGCGGGACTGGATATTCAGGCGTTCCAGCAGCTCTCCGATCTGGGGGCCGCCGCCGTGAACCACGATAGGGTTGATCCCCACCAGCTTCATCAGCACCACGTCCCGGGCGAAACTGCTTTTCAGGTCTTCGTTCTCCATGGCGTTGCCGCCGTATTTGATCACGACCGTCTTGCCGGTAAACCGTTGGATATAGGGCAGGCCCCGGCTCAGTACCGAGGCCACCTGCATTGCTGTTTCACGATCCAGCGCCATGATGTTGTGTTAATCCTTACGACAGTAATGGGTTTCAGAATTCCGCCACCAGGTCTGGTGCCGCTTTCTGCAGTTGCTCCCGGAACACGGATTTGATCCGCTCCAGTGCCTGTTCTGTTTCGGCTTCAAAGCGCAGAACCAGAACCGGCGTGGTATTGGACGCACGGCATAGCCCCCAGCCATCGGCATAATCTACCCGAATGCCATCGATGGTACTGATATTGCCGTCACCAAAATCCGCCTGCTGACCTAGCCGTTCAATGATGGCGAACTTGTCGCTCTCGGTCACCTCGACATTCAGCTCAGGGGTACTGATATCCTCGGGGAAGTCTTCAAAGACTTCATCGGAGTGACGATCCTCAATGCCCAGGATTTCCAGCAGCCGGGCAGCCGAGTAAAGGCCATCGTCAAAGCCGTACCAGCGTTCGCCGAAGAAGATGTGTCCGCTCATTTCGCCCGCCAGCAGGGCGCCGGTTTCCTTCATTTTCGCTTTCATCAGGGAATGGCCGGTTTTCCACATGATCGGGCGCCCTCCAGCTTCCGAGATCACGCTGGCCAGCCGGCGGCTGCACTTCACGTCATAGAGCACATCCGCGCCGGGATTGCGGGACACCACATCCCTGGCAAAGAGCATCAGCAGGCGATCCGGCCAGATGATCTTGCCGGTATTGGTAACCACGCCCAGACGATCACCATCGCCATCAAAGGCCAGCCCGATATCGGCGCCGGTCTCCTTAACCTTGGCAATCAGGTCCTGCAGGTTCGCGGGTTTGCCGGGGTCCGGGTGATGATTAGGGAAATCACCGTCCACTTCACAATACAGTGGTGTGACTTCACAGCCCAGTTCCTCAACCAGCATGGGGCCCAGCTCTCCGGCAATGCCGTTACCGGCATCCACCACCACTTTCAACGGCGCCGCCACAGCAATATCACCGACGATACGGTCCAGATAGGCGCGGCGCACGTCGTCCCGGGATTGCTCACCCTGCCCTCTGGCAAGGTCGGCGGTCTGGATGCGCTGGCACAGCTTCTGGATAGCCTCACCAGAGAGAGTCTCTCCGCCCAGCATGATCTTCAGGCCGTTATAGTTGGCCGGGTTGTGACTGCCGGTCACCATAACGCCAGAACCGGTCTGCAGGTGATGGGTTGCAAAATACAGCACCGGCGTAGGGATGGCACCCAGGTGAATGATGTTGCACCCGGTCGCCATGATGCCGCGCCCCAGGGCATCGGCCAGTTCCGGGCTGGAATGACGGCCATCAAAACCAATACAGATATCCGTAACGCCATGCTCAGTCGCTTCCGAGCCGATCGCGCGACCAATGACTTCAACCACCTCGGCCGAGAGGGTCTGGCCAACGATGCCCCGGATGTCATAGGCACGGAAGATTTCCGGGTTGACCTGAACGGCAGGCAACTCGGTTTCTGCCACTTCTGGAATGTCCTCGTCAAACAGGGAATCGTCGGAGCCACCAAAGCCGAGCACATCCTCGTCACCATCGAGCATGTCAATGTCGGGCATATCCTTGTCCTGAAACAGCGGCTCCTCCTCCGCCGTCGCTGCCTTGCGGCGGGCAGGAGCCGTTTTGGGGGCGGCCGACTCCGCCGCCTTGGCCACCCGTTTCTCAACCATCTGAGACAAACGAAACAGCACTTCTCCTGTGGACGCCACCATATCCCAGCGCAGGGCGGGCAATTTCATCCGCTCGCCCCCGAACACCTTATGGGCCCACTGAATGAGCGCGGTCACATCCTGGCGAATACCACGCTGGGCATTACCGAGAAGCACCCAGACCAGAACCGCCGCCACCAGCGCCGGCACCCCCACCAGAATCGCCAGGAGGATGGTGCTGACCGGCGCCACCGGCGCCGAAGCGGGTTGATAACTGACGGACCAGTCCGGATTGATCAAAGTGCGGGACAGCTCCGGGCCGCTGCCATTACCGACGCTGGCCACGGTTCGTGAAGCACCGGATACGGATTGGACCAGTGACAACTTGCCACCAAGTTGCGAATTGCTCACAGCCAGCAATGGCTGAATATGGGACGCCTCAAAGACCGCCAGTACGCTACCAACCACGGCATTGCTGGTGGGGTGACGTACCGCCGCGGCAAATTGCAGATACCACTGATTGTCCCGGGGGAAGGCGTCCGGCAACAGGTTCTGTCCATTTTCTGCCCGCCGGGCCAGTTCCAGGCCCGCAAATCCCAGCAGGGTATCGCCGTTACCGGTCCGGGGAACTTCCCGATACGGGAAGACAAACACCTGGGCGGAGCCGGGCAGCGCTGCTTGCAGTTGCTCAGCCAGATTCGCCAGATCGGAGCGCTCCGCCAGAGCAAGGGCGGCGTAGCGCTGGTTGGCCACCGCCCGAACCTGTTCCTGCAGCGCCGTCAGTGACTGATTCAGGCGCCGCTGGGCACTGTCCACCTCCATGGCACTGGCCGCCTCATAACGGGCTTCCCCGGCGGGCACCACCACCAGAAAATGCGCCAGCACCACCGCGACCACGCCGGCCACCAGCACCACCAGTGATTGATTCAGCCCGACCGATCCGAGTTTCTTTAGCCCGGAGCCAGCCGCTTCTTTGGACGCTTTGGACGGTTTCTGTTTCTTTCCGGGCTTCTTCTCCGGCTGCTCATCACCGGAAGACGCGTTGGTTTTTTTCTTGGCGAATTTCATAATGCATCCCGCAGTTATTTTCTTTCCCGGATAGTTCTGTATCCGCTGAGTATAGACGCCGGCCAGTCAACTCGCTGCCAGGTAAACAGGCCCGGCTCAGTGGCTCCCGGTGGAGCCAAAGCCACCTTCACCCCGGTCACTGGCATCAAATTCGGTCACAATCTCGAAATCCGCCTGTACCACAGGCACCAGCACCATCTGGGCAATACGTTCACCCACCTCGATGGTGAATGGCGTCTGGCCCCGGTTCCAGCAGGACACCATCAATTCGCCCTGATAATCGGAATCAATCAACCCCACCAGATTACCGAGCACGATCCCGTGTTTGTGCCCGAGCCCGCTACGGGGCAGGATCATGGCGGCCAACTCCGGGTCGGCAATATGCACAGACAGGCCGGTGGGAATCAAAAAGGTCTCGCCCGGCATGATGGTCTTGGCTTCTTTCAACGCCGCCCGGAGATCAAGGCCTGCAGAGCCTTCCGTGGCATATTCGGGAAACGGAATCCCGGTGCCAATGCGGTCATCCAGAACCCGTACCTGAAATTTTCTTTTGCTCATGCCTGTTCAATCCTGTTGCTGTGGTCTGCAATCAACGCCACCAGACGGGCAGCGATCGCCTGTTTGCTGTCCGGCCCGATGGATTCCGAACCCTCAGGCCAGAACACCGTAACCGCATTTCGATCGCTGCTGAAGCCGAGCCCGGGCACGGACACATCGTTGGCGACAATCATATTGAGTTTCTTGCGCTGCATCTTGTCGGTCGCATAGCGCGCCACATCCGTAGTCTCGGCCGCAAAGCCGACCGTGAAAGGCGCATCAGCCCTGGCTGCGATGGTCGCCAGGGTATCGGGGTTACGGACCAGCGCCAGGCTCATGTTGTCGTTGGTTTTCTTGATTTTCTCGCTGGCGAACACCTCGGGCCGGTAATCTGCCACCGCGGCCGTGGCGATAAAGATATCGCAGCCTTCATCGACCGCCTTGCTGGCGGCTTCCAGCATCTCCTGAGCGGTGCTGACAGGCCGGACATCAACCCCCGCTGGGGCCGACAAACTGACAGGTCCACTGACAAGCACCACCTCGGCTCCGGTGGCAACAGCTGCACCGGCCAGGGCATAGCCCATCTTGCCCGAGCTGTGATTGGTAATGTAGCGCACCGGATCGATCGGCTCCCGGGTTGGCCCGGCCGTGATCACCAACCGTTTGCCTGACAGCGGCCCGGTAGTTTCAACCACGCCCTCTCCGTTTACCAGACGAGCCAGACGTTCCGGCTCAAGCATGCGCCCAGGACCGGTATCACCGCAGGCCTGTTCGCCCTGGTCCGGTCCCCAGACGGTAATCTGCGGGTCTTCCGTCAACAGCGCCAGATTCCGCTGGGTACGGAAGTTCTTCCACATGGCCTGGTTCATTGCGGGGGCCAACGCTATCGGCGCTTCGGTGGCGCAACAGACCGTGGTCAACAGGTCATCGGCCAGCCCATGGACCAGACGGGCCATAAAATCCGCAGACGCCGGCGCTACCACAACCTGATCGGCCCACTTGGCCAGCTCGATGTGCCCCATGCCAGCTTCGGCTTCCGGGTCAAGCAGCGAGGTGCGCACCGGTTCGCCACTCAGAGCCTGATAGGTCAGCGGCGCAACAAATGCCTCCGCACCCCGAGTCATGACAACCCGGACTTCGTGCCCCGCTTTTTTCAGCAGTCGAACCAGCTCCGCACTTTTATAGGCGGCGATACCACCGGTAATTCCCAACAATATTCGCTTGGCGGTCATGCTGGCTCCGTAATCCCGTAAAATGAAAGAGTTATAAGATAGCATGCCGAGCGCAGACGGACAGCCCGCCAGAACCCCTGTTCGTTTACCAAATGTTACCTTTTGGAGTAACCTTTGTAATTTCGAGAACCCGGTGCAGGACGCACTCCCCCGAAACCAGCAAGGAAGCAAACATGCCACCCAGCCATTGGCCCGCCGATGAGCGGCCCCGTGAGCGATTGCTCACTCACGGCCCTGAATCATTGTCAGATGCCGAACTCCTGGCCATTTTCCTGCGTACCGGTACCACCGGCATGCCGGTGATGGCCCTGGCCCGACACCTGATCACCGAATTTTCCGGACTGCGCGGCCTGATGACCGCTTCCCGCCGACAATTCTGCGAGGTCAAAGGCCTTGGCACCGCCAAATATGCCCAGGTGCAGGCTGCCATGGAAATGGCGAGGCGAGTGATGGACGAGCCGCTGCGCCAGGGCGACCCGCTGCGCTCACCGGAAGATACCCGGCGCTTTCTCACCAGCCGCCTGGGCACTTATCCTCATGAAGTGTTCGCCGGCCTGTTCCTGGACAACCGTCACCGGGTCATCCAGTACCGGGAGCTGTTCCGGGGTACGATAGACGGCGCAGCGGTTTACCCCCGGGAGGTGGTGCGCCAGGCTCTGGAGGACAATGCCGCCGCAGTCATCTTTGCCCACAACCATCCGTCAGGCGTGGCCGAGCCAAGCCAGGCTGACATTTCCCTGACCCGCCGGCTGAAAGAGGCCCTGGGACTGGTCGATATCAGGGTTCTTGACCATATGGTTATCGGCCACGGTGAGGTAATATCCCTTGCTGAACGAGGATTGATGTAGCCCCGTGAAGGATACCGCCCCGAAACTGGCCAAATTCCCAACAATTTTTTGCGTTGGTCGGCCAGTTCTGGTATAAAAGCGTCCCTTTCTGGCGGCGTCTGGCGAGCAGCGTTCTGTTTCAGAAGCGCAAACCGGCAGCAGGTATGGCTCCGGAGCAACCAGAGACGCATTAAAAACGAATTCGTATTGATAGAGACCATTGCTCAGGTCGGAGGCAAGTATGTCCAGAGTTTGTCAGGTTACCGGTAAGCGTCCGGTTACCGGTAACAACGTTTCCCACGCGATGAACCACACTCGTCGTCGTTTTCTGCCGAATCTGCAGAACCACCGTTTCTGGGTTGAGTCCGAGAAGCGTTTCGTGAAGCTGCGCGTTTCCACCAAGGGCATGCGCATCATCGACAAAAAAGGCATTGACGCTGTGCTGGCCGATCTTCGTGCCCGCGGCGAGAAAGTTTAAGGAGCCGCATCATGCGCGAGAAAATCAAGCTGGTATCTTCAGCAGGCACTGGTCACTTCTACACGACCAAAAAGAACAAGCGTAACACCCCGGAAAAAATCGAGATCAAAAAGTACGATCCGGTTGTCCGTAAGCACGTTGCGTACAAGGAAGCCAAGATCAAGTAATTGATCCTGCCTCCACAAAAAACCCGGCATCTGCCGGGTTTTTTATTGCCTGGACGCATCAGACAAGACTCAGAATGTTTCCAGATAGCCTTTGGGCAGCGCCACATCCATGGCAATGGGAAGGTGGTCGGAAACCGGATAGCTCACCACTTCAGAGCGCCGGATTTCCAGAGAGGGACTGACAAGAATATGGTCAAGCGCCTTTTCCGGGCGCCAGCTCGGGAAGCTGTGCGCGGTGTCGGGCAGCGGAATCAGATCGGTTTCTTTCAGCGGTGTTCGTGTCAGCAACTGCTCTGCATGGGCATTCATGTCCCCCATCAGCACCACATGCCGATAGCTCGCAATCTGCTCGCGGATAAATCCAAGCTGCTTCTGCTGGGCCGACTTGCTGAGAGAGAGATGCATCAGCACCAGTACCAGCGGGTCTTCCTCATCCCCGTAGCGCGCAATGATGGCGCCACGCCCGGGAATCAGTCCCGGCAATTTGTGTTCAGTGACATCCAGCGGGCGGAAACGGCTCAACAGGCCATTACTGTGCTGGGCAATCTGGCCGAGGTTGCGATTTAATTGCTGATACCAGTAAGGAATCCCGGCCGCCTCGGCCAGGTATTGCACCTGATTGATGTAACCACTGCGGAGACTTCCGCCATCACACTCCTGCAGGGCAACCACATCATACTGGCTGAGCAGGGTGGCAATCCGATCCAGGTTTTCGTAGCGCCGGCGATTGGGCAGAAAATGCTGCCAGCTGCGGGTCAGGTAATGGTGATAGGACGAAGTGTTGATACCAACCTGAATATTGAAAGTCAGTAGCCGGATGTGCCGGTGAGCTTCAAACTCCGGCACATGCTCGCTCCCGGAACAAGTGCCCCGGGAGCTTTCCTGGTTTCTGAGTATACCGTTCAGCTGGTTACGGATTCGCTTGTACATTATCAGCCGCTTCTCCGGTCAGCCCATCCAGCGTCCGGCGAACCGCATGGCGCCTTACTCAGACCCGCTGCGCTCTTTTTCCGCCAGATACTCGACCACCTTCAGGGTGTTTTCGTGACTACCCGCCATGGAGGCACTTACCACGTACTTGCCATCAACCAGCATAGTCGGTGTACCGGTAATGCGCGCGCCACGAATCTTGGCCTGGGCCTGCTGCACTCTGGCACGCACCCCGAAACTGTTGTAGTTTTCCAGAAACTTCTCGGCGTTCACGCCATACCCGGCAACAAAATCAGCCAGAGCTTCCGGGGTATTGAGGGGACGGCGCTCTCCGGCCAGGGCATCAAACAGCGCGTCATGCACCTTGTCCAGCTCGCCCATCGCCTCAAGGGCATAGAATGCGTAGGCATGCGGCTCCCAGCTGCGACCCAGTGCCGCTGGCAGCTTCACATAGTTGATGTAGTCCGGAGCCTCCGCTTCCCAGGCTTCAGCCAGCGGCTTGAAGTTGTAGCAGTGCGGACAGCCGTACCAGAAGACTTCCGCCACTTCGACACCGTTATCCGATGCCGTTCTTACCGGATTATCCAGTACCCGGTAATGCTCTCCGGCCACCCAGGGCTGGGCATTGACCAGGGAAGCGGCAGACAACAGTGAAAGTGCCAGAACGGCGGAAGACGTCAGGGTTCTGATCATCGGGAATCTCCGTGCCATCAATGAATTTTAACGGGGATTATGACCCAGGGATGCGGAAAAGTTCCACCGGAGGGCCAAAGGAATGCGTTACCGAACGGTTAGGTATTATGAATACCGGATACCAAAAACCCCGCCGAGGCGGGGTTTTCAGTCGTAACTGACGGCTGTCGATCAGTTCAGGCCGGATACGTAGCTGGCGACCGCCTCAATCTCAGCGTCTGTCAGCTTGGAGGCAACATCCATCATGATGCCGGCATTCGCGCCTCCAGCACGCTCACCCGCCCGGTAAGCCTTCAACTGCTTGATAACATATTCTGCAGTCTGCCCGCCCAACGCAGGGTAACCTGCCGGCTCGTTGCCAATGCCGGAGGGGTTATGGCAACCGGAACAGGCCGGTACACCAGAGGCCATATTGCCGCCGCGGTACAGTGCCTGACCCTGCTCAACCAGATCCGGATTGGCCTGACCAACAACCATTTCCTGGCTGTTGAAGTAGGCAGCCAGATCCTGCAAATCCTGATCGGACATGGCGTTGAGCAGGCCCGTCATTTCAGGAATGGCACGATCCCCGGATTTGATGTCAACCAGCTGGTTGTACAGATATTTCTCGCCCAGACCGGACAGTTTCGGATACACAGCCATTACCGGCTTGGCTCCGCCCTGACCATGACAGCCCGCACACACTGCTGCGTTCTGTTCACCCGCTGCCGGATCTCCTGCCCCGTGAGCCATCGCTGTAAGGCCAACTCCGAGAACAACTCCTGCGATCAGTCTTTTCATGCTCGCTCCGCTTCTCTCATCTTTGCATCTTGAAAGTATTCTTCGTTGTGCAGCCGGCAGGCACTGGGTCGTCAGGCGCAAAACCGGGGCATACAGCGGCAACGCGAGGCGTCCCGCCGGAAATTGGTGTAGCATTATACATTAATCGCCGATAACTGAAATCCAAAGGAACACCAACCGTCGTGGACCCTGATCTGACTCAAAAAAGCCTCTCGTTCAACAGCGCCCGTTTTCTCATCAGCGCCTCCAAACTGGACGAATGCCCCCCCGACCATGGCGCTGAAGTTGCCTTTGCCGGCCGCTCCAATGCGGGCAAATCCAGCGCCCTGAACGCTATCACCGCCAACGGCAAACTGGCCCGCACCAGTAAAACGCCCGGCCGGACCCGGCTGATCAACTTTTTCAGCCTGAACCGGGAACATGCCCGTCTGGTCGACCTGCCCGGTTACGGCTATGCGAAAGTGTCCCGGGACATGAAAGACGACTGGCAACAGCATCTCGGCCATTACCTGAATGATCGCCGCTGCCTGCGTGGCCTGGTTCTGGTGATGGACATCCGGCACCCGCTCACAGATTTCGACCAGATGATGGTGGAATGGTGTGAACATAACCACCTCCCGCTCATGATTCTGGCCACGAAGGCCGACAAACTGAAGTTTGGTCAGGCAAAAACCGCCATGCTGGGTATCGCGAAAAAGCTGAAGGAATATCAATG
Organism: Marinobacter sp. C1S70; assembly: GCF_000475355.1. Taxonomy (NCBI): domain Bacteria; kingdom Pseudomonadati; phylum Pseudomonadota; class Gammaproteobacteria; order Pseudomonadales; family Marinobacteraceae; genus Marinobacter; species Marinobacter sp. C1S70. The sequence continues at coordinate 313,486 of NZ_AXBW01000073.1, forward strand.
TGTGGAGCACCTCATCATGTTCTCCGCCACCTCCAAGCGCGGAGTCGACGAGTGCCGGGAAGCGCTGACCCACTGGCTGGAAGCCTCGGAACAGGCGCCGGTTGAGGCATAAAAAGCCGGCCTGAAGAAGACAGGCCGGTGAAAACGTCAGGGTTTGCGACGTGCTATGTGCCTCTGCAACCACAGAGGCCGAAAACCTGAGAACTCACTCAGGAGACGCAGGGAGTGTCCGGTTCCCAACGTCATTAGCTGTGACTGCGCCGCATTCAAAAAGTTCAATATCAGATCAAACTTTGACCAAACCAGCCAGGCTCATGCCTCAACGCCAGAGATACCCTGGGCCTCAGGCAAGGTAGGACGGTATTTTTCTCGCAATGCCAGCACCCGTTCACGATACTCCGGCGTGAGATAGGGCACTTCCAGGGTAAGCACCTGATAGATCCCCTGTTTTAACTCGGTCAGGGACAGACTGGCAGGCTCCTCGGCCGCATGAGCCGTCTTCAGGAAAGCCATCCAGTTGGTAATCACCAGCCAGACATTCAGTGACATGGCCGAACGCAGATCCTCCGGCTGAGGCTGGATAATGCCGGCATCCGCCAGCTTTGCGAAGATCCGGTTGATGGCCGCCAGACAGCGATTGGTAAACTCCCGGTAGTCCTGGCGCAGCCGCGGGTCACTGTCGAGCAGGTATTCCAGATCCCGGTGGAAGAAGCGATAGCTCCAGAGGCCGTCAAACACCGACTCCAGATAGAAGGTCATATCCTCCAGGGTGATCGGTCGGTCTTCCGGAATATCCAGGTAGTAGTCCACCAGCTTTTCATATTCCTGGAAAATCTCGTAGATGATGTCGGACTTGTTGCGGAAGTGGTAATACAGATTACCCGGCGATATCGCCAGGTGCGCGGCAATGTGATTGGTGGTGATGTTGCGCTCACCCTTGTCATTAAACAGCTCCAGGCTGGATAACAGTATCTTGTCTCTGGTTTTCATCGTCATGCCGGTGTTTGTTGTTATCAGTGTCACGGATGGCCTAAAGAGCCATCCGGCTTTCTTGACTGCCTAGAGTATATACTCTAATAATAGCCTCAAGCGCAAATCGCACAGATTTTGGCCAACGACAATAACCGACTGCCAGCGCCTGTCGCTCCAGGCAGTCAGGGGGAGAAAACCATGGGTGCCACCGTCGTCCAGCTCACCGAGAGCAAAAAGCAGATCCAGCACACGCATCGCGTCTTTGAGGACCAGAAGAAGGCGTTCCGCAACAACCCGATGCCGTCCCTGACCGAGCGCAAAGAGAACCTCAAGCGTCTGAAACGGGCGCTACTGGCCCATCAGGATCGCCTGGTCGAGGCCATCGATCGGGATTTCAGCTGTCGCTCCAAAGACGAATCCCTGATCGCCGAAGTCATGCCGTCTATTCAGGGCATCAATTACACGCTGAAGAATCTTGGCGACTGGATGAAGCCCTCCAAACGCCATGTTTCGGTTCTGTTCCAGCCCGCCAGCAACAAGGTTTACTACCAGCCCAAAGGGGTTGTAGGCGTCATCGTGCCCTGGAATTACCCTCTGTATCTGGCGGTCGGTCCACTGGTCGCTTCCCTGGCGGCCGGCAACCGCACCATGATCAAGATGTCGGAATTCACTCCGCACACGTCGGCCCTGTTCAAGGAGATCATCGAGTCGATGTTCCCGGAGGATCTGGTGTCGGTGATCACTGGCGAGGCCGATGTGGCTGCTGATTTCTCCCAACGGCCTTTCGATCACCTGCTGTTTACCGGTTCTACTTCGGTGGGCAAGCTGGTGATGCGCGCGGCAGCCGAAAACCTGACCCCGGTAACCCTTGAGCTCGGCGGCAAATCCCCGGCCATTGTTTCGCCGGATGTGCCGATGGAAGATGCGGCCCAGCGTATCGCCTTCGGCAAAGCCTTCAATGCCGGCCAGACCTGTGTGGCACCGGACTATGTGCTCTGCCCCGCCGACCGGGTGCAGGCGTTCGTGGATGAATTCCGGGCGCGGTTCGCCGAGATGTACCCCAGCCTGCGGGATAACGACGACTACACGGCCATCATCAATGAACGCCAGTACAATCGTTTGCAGGGCTATCTGGAAGATGCCAGGGCCAAGGGGGCTGAACTGGTGGAGATCAATCCCGCCAACGAGAACATGAAGGACGGTACCCGGAAGATTCCGCTGACACTGGTGCTGAAGACCACGCCGGACATGAAGGTGATGCAGGATGAAATTTTCGGCCCGATCCTGCCGGTCATCAGTTACGGCAGTCTGGACGAGGCGATCCATTACATCAATGACCGGCCACGGCCGCTGGCGCTGTATTTCTTTGGCTATGACAAGTCGCACCAGCAGCATGTGGTGGACAACACCCATTCCGGCGGCATGTGCATCAATGATGCCCTGATGCACGTGGCCCAGGACGACCTGCCGTTCGGCGGGATTGGTGATTCCGGTATGGGGCACTATCACGGTAAGGAAGGCTTCCTGACCTTCTCTCATCACCGGGCGATTTTTACCAAGCAGAAGTTCAACAGCGGCAAATACGTGTATGCGCCCCATGGTACGGCGGCGCATCGGTTGGTATATAAGCTGTTTATTCGTTAATCAGAGAACACCACTTCTCTCCAGCCCCAGCCTTCGGACTGGGTGCAGGCCGGCGGGAGGGAGGTCTTTCCGGGACACGCCGTAAATACTTCCCTGTAGGCTTGAGCAAAACATCCCTGTTTTGCACAGTCCCGGAAAGACCTCCCTCCCACCGGCGATCAAACGTTTCGCAACGCGCAAAAAAAAGATAACAAAACGGCCAACAATCAGATGACAGACCCAGTTTCGACAGACAGCTCGCCCAACGCATCCTCTCTGGACCGCCGCAGTTTCCTCAAAACCGGTTTAGGCGGCGCGGTGTTCCTGAGCACCATCAGCCTCTCTGCCGGGCTAACCGGCTGCGCTACGGCCCCCGCAGGCCGGGTCAGCGCGGTCGACAGCCGCATGGACGCCCGCTACCAGTTCCAGTTTCTGAGCCGGGATGACATCGCCCTGTTCGAGGCCCTGTTGCCGGCCATGTTTGCCGGAGCTCTGCCGGAGGAACCGAACCAGCGTCGCTTTGCCATTGCCGGCACGATTGAACGGATCGACCAGGGCATTGTGAAGTTCGGCCCGGCGAATCAGCAGGAGCTGCGCAAGCTCTTTGATCTGCTTAACTTCGCTCCCACCCGGATCGCCCTGGCCCGGGTATGGTCAGACTGGCCTTCAGTCAGTACCGCCGATGCCGACGCGTTTCTGCGGCGCTGGCGCGACAGCCGGATCGGACTTTTGAATAACGGCTACATTGCCCTGACCAAGATCGGCAACGTCGCCTTCTATGGGCATGAAGACCACTGGCACCTGTCTGGTTATCCGGGGCCTCCCGCCTGGATGGTAGATGCCTTGCCACAGTTCAAACCTGCCGTCTGAGAAACCCCGGATACCCATCGTATTGAGGAGCGAAGTATGTCCATGAACGATCCCATTGCCCGGGGACTGGCTGCCGGCTGGAATGTGACCGATGCCAGCAAACTGAGCGAAAACCGCACAGTAGAGGCGGATGTTGTGGTTATCGGTACCGGTGCCGGAGGTGGCACAACCGCGGAGATCCTCGCCCGTCAGGGGCTGTCCGTGATTCTGGTGGAAGAGGGTCGACTGTATTATCAGAAAGACTTCAAGATGGACGAGCTGACGTCCTATGCCAATCTGTACCAGGAAGGCATGAGCCGGGTCACCGCCGATGGCGCCATCGCGATTTTGCAGGGCCGCTGTGTCGGCGGCTCCACCACGGTAAACTGGACCAGCAGCTTCCGCACACCGGACGAAACGCTCACCTACTGGAGCCAGGAGCTCGGCCTCGAAGGACTGGCGCCGGACGCCATGGCCCCCTGGTTTGAGGGCCGTGAGCAGCGCCACAACATGGCGCCCTGGGAAACCCCACCCAACCTGAACAACGACATCCTGCGCCAGGGCTGCGAAAAGCTCGGCTACTCCTGGCAGGTAATCCCAAGAAACGTCAAAGGCTGCTGGAACAGCGGTTACTGCGGCGTAGGCTGCCCCACCAACGCCAAACAGGGGGCACTACTCACCACCATCCCGGGCGCACTGGATCACAAGGCACAGCTCTTCCACGGTCTGCGGGCAGAACGCCTGGTGATGAGTCAGGACCGGATCGACCACCTGCTCGCCTCCGCCATGGGCCCGGACGGCGTCACCCCATCCGGCGTCACGATCACCCTGAAAGCCCGGCAATTCGTGGTCGCCGCCAGCGCCATTGGCTCCCCCGGCCTGCTGCTTCGCTCGCAGTTGCCCGACCCTTACCAGCGCGTGGGCAAGCGATCCTTCATCCATCCGGTCAACGCCACCGTCGCCCGCATGCCGGCGAAAATCGACCCGTTCTACGGCGCTCCCCAGTCCATCTACTCGGACGAATTTAACTTCAAGGCAGGCACCGACGGCCCGGCAGGTTACAAACTGGAAGTACCGCCCCTGCACCCGGCCATGGCAGCCGGCGTGGTACCCGGCCACGGCCAGCCACAGCGAGACAACCTGGGCCAGCTGCCCTGGATGCAATCCGTCATCGCCCTGCTGCGCGACGGCTTCCACCCGGACAGCCCGGGCGGCACAGTGTCACTCAGAGACGACGGCAGCCCGGTACTGGACTACCCGATCACCGACTACCTCTGGCAAGGCTTGCGCAAGGCCTACCTCACCATGGCCGAAATCCAGTTCGCCGCCGGCGCCGAAGCCGTCCAGGCCATGCACCTGGACTCCGACTGGTACACCAGTTGGAACCAGGCCAGAGACGCCATCAACAACCTGCCCATGAAGCCCCACCGCGCCCGCCTGTTCACCGCGCACCAGATGGGCGGCTGCAGCATGGGCACTGACCCGAAAACCTCGGTAGTGAACAGTTTCGGTGAGCATCACCACATCGCCAACCTGAACATCCACGATGCCTCCATCTTCCCCACCAGTATCGGCGCCAACCCGCAGTTGTCGGTGTATGCGTTGGCAGCGAGGAACAGCTCGAGACTGGCGCAGAGGCTTGCCAACTCTGCCTGAACCGCGATTAAGAGACCCCTTCCAGAGAGGCAATAAGGAGTCTGAAGTAGGAGGCCGGGGCGGCCAGCACTCCAGTTGATCGAGCAGGTCGGGGGCGGGTTTCCGGGAGTCTTGAGGGCCATGGACGGCCCGAAAGAAGCGCACATGGATGTGCTTGTAGCGTCTCCCGGAAACCCGCCCCCGACCTGCGCCAGCACCAGAGTCATAAAACAGATTGTCGGCGCTCCGGACTACAGCCCCAAAGGCAATGCTGCTATCCTACGGCTCACCAACAAAAGGAGCTGTGCATGCCCAAAGTCATCTATCCCGGCACCTTCGACCCCATCACCAACGGCCACACCGACCTCATCGAACGGGCCGGCCGCATGTTCGATGAAATTGTCGTCGCCGTCGCCTACAACCCGAAAAAGCAGCCACTTCTCAATCTTGAAGAACGCTGCGAACTGGTCCGCAAGGCCACCGCACACCTCCCCAACGTCAGCGTCACCGGCTTCAGCAACCTGCTCGCCGACTTCGTGCGCGAACAGAACGCCTCCGTTATCCTGCGGGGACTGCGCGCGGTTTCTGACTTTGAATATGAATTCCAGCTTGCCGACATGAACCGCCGGCTGGCGCCGGAAGTCGAGAGCGTGTTCCTGACACCCGCCAACCACCTGTCCTACATCTCCTCCACCCTGATCCGCGAAATTGCCTCGCTGGGCGGGGACATTTCCGAGTTTGTAGACCCGGCTGTGGCAGAAGCCCTGCAACAGAAGTTCAGCGAATCCTGAGGAAAATCCGAAGGGCGTTGATGATCACCGAAGCGCAGCTGATGGCGAAGTACCAGCAGCTGGCGGGTCGTTGAGATTCAGAGCAGCGGAGGCAGGGGGATTTCCACGTCGTTGACGGTGAGTACCAGATCCTCCATCCGGCCATCCATGACCAGGCGCTCACCGTTCTGAACCAGCAGGCCCTGTTTGATCAATGGCGCCACCTGCATACGCACGGCGGGATAGTCTTCCGCAAGGGCAACCGGCATGCTGAAATTCACACTCCCGGTCAGCGCCTGCATGACCATCAACATGTTGTCACGCTGTTGATCGGAGAGCTCCGGATGGCTGATGTCCAGTGAGCCGGTAACTTCCCCTTCAGGCGTTGCCAGACTGAGCTCCCGGATCCCCATGGAAAAGCCTTCGGCAGCAAGACTGCGGAGGGCTTCGTTAAAACGCTGCATCACCGCCATCTGTTGTTCAAACGCGGCCCTCGGGTCGTCTCCGGCGGTCAAAGCCAGTGCCTGCATATCCGCCATGGCGCCACTGAAGTCATTCCAACTGGCCACATCCAGGTTCTCCAGCGCCACCTCCAACCGATGCGGCCCAAAGGCCTGATCCGCCAGAGCAGCCGATTCCAGCGACAGGGTAACCTGCGAGTCCAGGCGCTCGCCGTTCTGGCGGGCATCACTGGCGCTTTCAAGCGACATCCCTGCAAAGGTCATTGTGGGAGCCTCAGCCCCCTGCAAGGTCAGGTTATCCACGGTCATCACGCCAGCGCCGGTCCAGATATCCCCCACCAGCCATTCCATGCTCTGTTCCATATGGACGTTATCGATCGTCACATCCATTTCCGGATCGCTGAGGCGGATAGCCGGCCAGACCACCAGCAAGTCTGCCGCTTCACCAAGACGCCCAACATCAATCCGCACCAGACCGCCACTGCTCTTGAGTGAGGTTTCCCGCTCCGGGTTATCAATGTCCATCACCGGTGCTGTCAGCTCAAGCGTGGCGCTGCCCCAGAGCCGGGTTTCCAGCGTCAGACTGGGCTCATCGTCCGGAAACCAGTCAGCACCCTCTGGCTGCCACCCCTGGCGCGGGCGGAAATCCATCAGGCTGCCGGTGACGCCATGGGACACCTGGATTTCGATCGCTATGGTGTGAGAATCCCCGGTCTCAGGATCTCTCAGGGTCACGGTAGCGGATACCTCGGAACCAAGCACACCACGACGATACTGCTCGGTCTCAAGATTCATAAAGGGCTGGGCCCGGTTTACTTCCAGTGTTGCTTCACGCCAGTGCTGCTCGGTGACATAGCCCACACCCCAGGGAGCACCGCCAGCCACCAGCAGTACGGCCAGACCGGCCAGCGTCCATTTTTTCAGTTTCAAGGTATCCGTCCTGTGTTTTTTTCGGTGCCGGCCCACCGGCCTCAGTTGGGTTTGCCGGTCAGGCGCTCCAGCAGGACCAGCTGTGATGCCAGTCGCTCTTCGCCTTCCCCGGGCTGATTCTGAATGTAACTGCCATCGGGCTGCAACACCCAGGCCTGGCAATTGTCCGCCAGATAGGTATCCAGATCTTCCCGCAGGCGTGCAATCAGCGCGGGCTCCTCAACCGGGAACGCGGTTTCGACCCGGTGCAGCAGATTACGCTCCATGCCATCAGCACTGGAACAATACACCTCCGGCCGGCCACTATTACCGAAATAGTACACCCGCGTGTGCTCCAGGAAGCGGCCGATCACCGAACGCACCCGGATATTGTCCGAGAGTCCCGGCACTTCCGGACGCAGGCAGCAGATGCCACGGATGATCAGATCAATCTTGACCCCGGCCTGGGAGGCCCGATACAGGGCCTTGATCATCTGCGGCTCGGTCAGGGCATTGAACTTGAAGATAATCCGCCCCTGCTCACCATAGCTGGCCTCTCGTTCGATCAGACTGATCAGACGGTTGTGTAAGGTAAACGGCGCATGAAACAGCTTTTTGATCTTCAACGCCTTGCCCATGCCGGTCAACTGCTGGAACAGCTTGTTGACGTCGTCGCCTATGGACTCGTCACAGGTCATGAAACTGTAGTCGGTGTACAGGCGTGCGTTCCCGGCATGGTAATTACCGGTGCCCAGATGCACGTAGCGCCGCAGGCGGCCTTCTTCCCGGCGGACAATCAGGATCATCTTGGCGTGGGTTTTGTACCCGACCACACCGTAAACCACGATCACGCCGGCTTCCTGCAGCCGACTGGCCAACTCCAGGTTCTCGGCCTCGCTGAAACGGGCTCTCAGTTCGATAACCGCCGTCACTTCCTTGCCTCGACGCGCGGCATCGGCCAGGGCCTCGACAATTTCCGAGTCGGCACCGGTGCGATAAAGCGTCTGGCGAATGGCCAGCACCTGTGGATCCTTGGCTGCCTGGCGCAGCAGGTCCACTACCGGGCTGAAGTTTTCATAGGGATGTAACAGCAGCAGGGGCCGTTTGCGAATGGCATCGAACATGGATTCCTTGCTGCGAATCTGGCGCGGAATCGACGGCGAGAAGCTGGAATAGGTCAGGTCTGGGCGGTCCACCAGGCCACCCACCGCCATCAGGCGGGTCAGGTTTACCGGGCCGTGGACCTGGTAGAGATCCCGCTCGGTCAGGCCGAACTCCCGGAGCAGGAACTGCACCAGCTCTTCCGGGCAGTTATCCGCCACCTCAAGGCGAACGCCATCGCCAAACCGACGGCTCAGCAGCTCGCCGCGCAGGGCCGAGGCCAGGTCTTCCAGATCGTCTTCAAGCTCAAGGTCCGCGTTCCGGGTCAGCCGGAACTGATAGCAGCCCTTCACTTCCATCCCCGGGAACAGCTCATCAGCATGGGCGTGAATCATGGACGACAGGAACACCAGGTTGTCACCACCCTCGCACACCTCATCCGGCAAGCGCACCAGGCGCGGCAGGGAGCGAGGCGCGGGCACAATCGCCATCCCGGTCTCACGACCAAAGGCATCCTTGCCGTCCAGCTCAACGATGAAGTTCAGGCTCTTGTTCACCAGGCGGGGGAACGGGTGTGATGGGTCCAGCCCGATCGGGCTGACCACCGGCAGAATTTCCTCGTCAAAGTAATTGCGCACCCACTCGGCCTGGGCCGGTGTCCACTCGCGGCGCCGGACAAAATGGATGTTCTCCTGCTCCAGCTCCGGAATCAGGACATTATTGAGAATATCGTACTGTTCGTGGATATAGTCGTGGGCAACGCGGCTGATCTCCGCCAGCACCTGTTCCGGCAACATGCCGTCGACACCCACCGTTTCGCGGCCATACTTCATCTGCTGGCGCAGGCCCGCCACCCGGATTTCAAAGAACTCATCCATGTTACTGCTGAAAATGCAGCAGAAGATCAGACGATTGATCAGAGGATGCGTGGTATCCAGCGCCTGCTTCAACACCCGGTAATTGAACTGCAGCTGGCTCAGTTCGCGGTTGAAGTAGTTCTCGCTGGCATCCAGATTCACTTCCTCACCAACGGGAGGAAGATCCACCGGCGCCGGGACGCTCTGTTCACTGCCTGGCTCTGTCACGGTTTCGCTTGTCATTGCTCTTTATATCCATCGTTGAGGCGGGCTTCGGCCACCAGCCGCTGCCCGGTTATGATCGCTGTCGTTCCCGCATCAGTCTGGCGGCGCGCACGGCGAAATAGGTCAGAATGCCATCGGCACCGGCACGACGCATCGCCATCAGGCTCTCCATCATGACCGCATCGCCATCCAGCCAGCCGTTTTGAGCTGCGGCCATATGCATGGCGTATTCGCCACTGACCTGGTACACAAACGTTGGCACCTGCAGTTCGGTTTTCACCCGGCGCACGATATCCAGATAAGGCATGCCCGGCTTGATCATCACCATATCGGCGCCTTCAGCCAGATCCATGGCCACCTCATGAATGGCCTCATCACTGTTGGCCGGGTCCATCTGATAGGTGGCTTTGTTACCCTTGCCGAGGTTGGCAGCCGAGCCGACCGCATCCCGGAACGGACCGTAATAACTGGACGCATACTTGGCAGAGTAGGCCAGAATCCGGGTGTTCACATAGCCTGCCCCCTCCAGGGCTTCACGAATGGCCGCCACCCGACCATCCATCATGTCAGAGGGTGCCACCACATCGGCACCGGCATCGGCATGGGACAGTGCCTGATTGACCAGCGCTTCAACCGTGACATCGTTCAGCACATAGCCATCGTTGTCGATAATGCCGTCCTGCCCATGGGTGGTGAACGGATCCAGCGCCACATCGGTAATCACCCCCAGTTCCGGATGCGCCTTTTTCAGGGCACGAACCGCCCTCTGGGCCAGGCCATCAGAATCCCACGCGCCGGAGCCGGACAGGTTCTTTTTCTCCGCCGGCACTACCGGGAACAGCGCCACGGCGGGAATACCGAGCTCTACCAGTTCCGCCGCCTGCTCCACCAGCAGATCGACGCTCAGGCGCTCGACACCCGGCATGGAGGGTACGGATTCACGCTGATTCTCGCCTTCAAGCACAAACACCGGGAAAATCAGGTTATCGGGTGACAACTGGTTCTCCCGAACCAGACGACGGGAAAAATCACTGGCACGATTGCGACGCAAACGGGTGAACGGATAGGCTCGACTGGAGTGCGCAAGACGCGGCTTCGACACGGATAACCTCCTGAACATGGATGGCCTTGGAAAGTGATGACATCATACACCCCAGAAGCCGCCCGTTGCAGGCCTGAGCCGAGTGTGCCGTTGACAGATGACAAAGAGATGACAGAAAAACAGAGTTGCCGGGGCAACGGAAGCCGCTGCCCGGCGAGGAAACGCCATCAGAGGGAACGGTTGTTGAACCCGATCTCCACCTTGCGCGGGGTATCAGAACGGAAGGTGGTGTCCACCTCCTGTATCTTTCCGCCGCCTTGCAGGAAGGCCTCAATATCTGCCTGCAACTGGGCCCGGACCCGGGCACGGCCGGCAATGGAATGGTTATCGTCGCTGTCGCTGGTCCAGTTGCTGGACTGCTCCAGATTGCTTTCGTCGAATTCACTCATGGCTTATCTCCATCAACGAAAACAGCTTTACGGGTGGCCAGATGCTCTGGAAGACGCACCCCGTCTCGACTGCCGGCCATCTGACGGCCCGTCTTGGCGTCTTTATAATCTGCTTTCACGACCGACGCTATTTCCTGACAACCACTTTTTTGTAATTTTTTGTAATTGGAGATAACCCATTGTTTTAAAAGATCAGATAACAGCCCTTTAACGGCACACAGAATTGACACAAAGAATGAATATTGATTCAATGCTTGCAAGGAGCCGGCATGGCCTACCGCGAAACTGAAAAAATGCGCCAGCGCAAAGCCGAAGCGCGGAAAAAGATCATTGAATGCACCTGGGAGTGCGTATCCGAAGGCGGCTTCCGCAGCGCACGCATTACCCGCATCGCGGGGCTGGCCGGCGTTGCCACAGGCACTATCTACCGCCACTTCGAGTCACGGGAGGACCTGTTTGCAGAAATCTTTCGCCTGGCCACCCAACGTGAAGTCGACAAAGTCGCCGAAGCACTCGCGGTAGGCGGTAGTGCGGTTGAACGCCTGGACAACGCTCTGCGTCAGTTCGCTCGCCGGGCCCTGAAAGGCCCGATGAAAGCCTGGGCACTGATTGCCGAGCCGGTAGACCCGAAAGTGGAAGAAGAGCGACTGGTGTATCGCAAAGCCTACGCCAGCCTGTTTGAACAAGCGATCCGGAGCGGCATAACCGAAGGCTGCATACCGGATCAGGATGCCCGCCTTACCAGCACCTGCCTGGTTGGCGCCATCTCGGAATCCCTGGTGGGGCCGCTGTCACCGACCCAGACAGAAACACCACCGGGACACGACAACAACGAAGATGAGCTGGTCGACACCATCGTTTGCTTCTGCCTACGGGGGTTAACCGGCACCAGGAGCTAACCATGAACAGCCCGCAGCGCAAGACCGAGTCCAACGCCGACAGCCACTATCTGTCAGCCACTCACGAGGTCATCAACCAGCCCCGACCGCTGGAAAACTATAACCTCTACGAACAGGACAGCGCGCTCCGGGAAGCCGTATTGCGAGAAGGCGCCGGCCACGCCAGCGAAGACCTCAGCCGCTTCGGCGCCTGGGCCGGCAAGGCCGACACCATCGAGCTGGGCAACCTGGCGAACGCCAACAAACCCAGCTTTCGTACCCACGACCGCTACGGCCACCGGGTAGACGAAGTCACCTTCCACCCGGCCTACCATGAACTCATGCGCGTGGCCTTGGAAAACGGCCTGCACAGCTCCCCCTGGACCAACCCGGGCAAAGGCGCCCACGTGGCCCGGGCCGCCAAGTATTACCTGCACTCCCAGGTGGAAGCCGCTCACTGTTGCCCGGTCACCATGACCTTCGCGGCCATCCCATCCATCCAGAACCAGCCAGACCTGGCCAAACTCTGGGCCCCGAAAATCCTGGCCAACGAATACGACAGTCGCAACGTGCCAGACGGCGACAAAACCTCCGTCACCATCGGCATGGCCATGACCGAAAAACAGGGTGGCAGCGACGTGCGCGCCAACACCACCGTGGCCTACCCGACAGGACGGGAAGGTCCCGGACAGGCCTACGAACTGGTCGGCCACAAATGGTTCGTTTCCGCCCCCATGTGCGACGCCTTCCTGGTACTGGCCCAGACCACCAATGGCCTGTCCTGCTTCCTGATGCCCAGATGGCGCCCGGATGGCAGCAAGAACCCCTGGCAGGTACAGCAACTCAAGAACAAAATGGGTAACGTTGCCAACGCCTCCAGCGAAGTGGAAATCCGCGGTGCGCTGGCATGGATGGTGGGCGAGGAAGGCCGCGGCGTCAGAACCATCATCGAAATGGTCGCCATGACCCGCTTCGACTGCATGATTGGCAGCGCCGCCGGCATGCGCCAGGCCGTGGCACAGGCGACGCACCACTGCCACAACCGCAGCGCCTTCGGCGCAACCCTCAGCGACCAGCCGCTGATGCAGAACGTCCTGGCCGACCTGATCATCGAAAACGAAGCCGCCCTCGCCTACACCATGCGCGTCGCACGGGCCATGGACAACCAGAACAACGAACACGAACGCCTGCTGGCCCGCCTGGCCACCCCCGTCGGCAAATACTGGATCTGCAAACGCACCCCCAACCACGCCTACGAAGCCATGGAATGCATCGGCGGCAGCGGCGTGATGGAAGACTGCATCATGCCCCGCCTGTTCCGGGAATCGCCGGTCAACGCCATCTGGGAAGGCAGCGGCAACGTCCAGTGCCTGGACACCCTGCGCGCCCTTCAGAAAGAACCCGAAACCCTCGACGCCTTCTTCAAAGAAACGGCCGAAGCCCGTGGCACCGACCGCCGCTTCGACCAGTACCTGGCACAACTGCAACACGACTTCGCCGACATCAGCGATTTCCAGTACCGGGCCCGCAACCTGGTCGATCGCATGGCCCTGGCCATGCAGGGCTCCCTGCTGCTGCGCTTTGGCGACAAAGACGTCGCCGACGCATTCTGCGCCTCACGCCTGCAAAGCGGCGGTGGCATGAACTACGGCAACCTGCCCTCCGGCACCAACCCGGCGGCGATTATCAAACGGGGGACGCCTGTAGTAGGCTAGAGGAAACTCAGTCCGCTAGGCGCACCAGTAAGATGCCAGCAGACTGACAAGACTCCCCTTGCGAGGTTTGTGAACCGGCGGGGGATGGCTTTCCAAAAATTTGCGGAGCCAGGGATGGCGGAGCAGAAGCGCCACAAGGATGTGCCGAAGGAGCGGTTTTTGGAAAGCCATCCCCCGCCGGTTCCTGCACCAACACGCGGTATCGGACCATGTCAGAAGCCCTTAGAAAACTGCTGAAAGAAGGCAAAACCCCACAACAGCACCAGGATATTACCCCCCACGTAGGCGTCCTCACCCTGCACTTCCAGCTCTACGGCTGCGAAGACCTGAAAGCCAAACGCAAAGCCTTCACCGCCATGAAGGCCATCTGGGGCAGAGAACCCGACCTCGCCGTCGCCGAAACCGCCGACCAGGAAGCCCTCGACTGTGCCACCTGGACCATCGCCGCCCTGGGCGCCAGCGCCCAGCAGATCACCCAGCGCCTTGACCAGGTGGAAAAAGACATCCAGGACCGCATCGACGCCGCCATCCTGGATGTACACCGGGAAATCCTCTAACCCGGACCAGTGGCCCGCCAGGCATGGCGTCATTGCCTGACAGGTCTTATACTACGCAGCCTCAGGGAACCAATGCCCCGCTTGGCGGCTGGCAGACATTTTTCGCAACCGGGCCTCGCCCGGCTCCATCCGACGGGTTTCCGGAACCAACCCATCGGATACCACTGAATGTGTGTGGTGCTATGACCGGAAAGAAAAAATCCGCCCAGGCCTCATTAGAGGCAATGTATCGCGTGTTCACGGTGCCCGAAGCGCCGGAGTCGACCCTGAGCCGGATCGACCAGGACATCTCCCGTAACCTGGCCGGATTCCTCCAGGAGCACATCGTCGCCATCGAACGGGACCTGTCCGAAGTCGAGAAAGACTTCTCCGACTACGTCATCCCGGAGAAACCTGTTTTTGTCTCCGAGCAGACCCAGTTCCTGCTCGACAAACTGGTGGCCAACTCCGTTCATACCGCGTCACCCGCCTTCATCGGCCACATGACCTCGGCACTGCCCTACTTCATGCTGCCGCTGTCGAAGATCATGATCGCCCTGAACCAGAACCTGGTGAAAACCGAAACCTCCAAAGCGTTCACGCCCATGGAACGCCAGGTACTGGGCCAGATACACCGGCTGGTGTACCAGGAAGACGGTTCTTTCTATCGTAAATGGATGCACGATCCCCGGCACGCCCTGGGCGCCATGTGTTCCGGCGGGACGGTCGCCAACCTCACCGCCCTGTGGGTGGCTCGTAACCGTGCCTTCCCCGCTGAAGGCAGCTTCCGCGGTCTGCACGAAGAAGGCCTGTTCCGCGCCCTGAAATACTACGGCCATGAAGGCGCCGCCATCGTCGTGTCCAAACGCGGCCACTACTCCCTGCGCAAAGCCGCCGACGTACTCGGTCTTGGCCGGGACGCCCTGGTGCCAGTGGAAACCGACGAATTCAACCGCATCCAGACCGACGCCCTGCGCGACAAATGCCTGGAGCTGCAGAAGCAGAAGATCAAGATCATGGCCATCTGCGGCGTGGCCGGCACCACCGAAACCGGCAACGTCGATCCGCTGGATGCCATGGCCGACATCGCCCGGGAATTCGGCGCCCATTTCCACGTCGACGCCGCCTGGGGCGGGCCAACCCTGTTCTCCCGCACGCACCGGCACCTGCTGCGCGGCATCGAAAAGGCCGACTCGGTAACCTTCGATGCCCACAAGCAACTGTATGTACCGATGGGCGCCGGCCTGGTGGTCTTCAAGGATCCCAGTCTGGCCAGCGCGGTAGAACACCACGCCCAGTACATCATCCGGAAAGGTTCCCGGGACCTCGGCAGCACCACCCTGGAAGGCTCCCGCCCGGGCATGGCCATGCTGATCCACTCAGGCCTGAAAATCCTCGCCAGAGAAGGCTACGAAATTCTCATCGACCAGGGCATCGACAAAGCCAAAACCTTTGCCAACATGATCGATGAACAACCGGATTTCGAACTGGTCACCCGCCCGGAACTGAACATCCTGACCTACCGCTATTGCCCGGAAGATGTACGCCAGGCACTGGCCATGGCCGATGAGCTGCAGGCAGAAAAGATGAATACCTGCCTGAACCGCATCACCAAATTCATCCAGAAAACCCAACGGGAACGCGGCAAAGCCTTCGTCTCCCGAACCCGGCTGGAGCCAGCCCGTTACTATCACTTCCCGTGCATTGTGTTTCGGGTGGTTCTGGCCAACCCGTTAACAACGCCGGATATTCTGGAAGATATTCTCAGGGAGCAGAGGGAACTGTCGAAGGAAGATGGGATTGCCGATGAAATGGCCATCCTGCACCAGATGGCTGCGGCGGTTTTGAAGCAGAACCAGAAAGAGGCCAGGCAGGCCTAGTGCTTCCGGAATACAGCTCCGCGGCGTGGGGCGGGGCGGGGCTTGTGGGAGCCCCAACCTACTCCAAAGCCAGAATCAGTAAAGCGCCTCTTCGTCATCCAGCACCTCGTGCAGGATTTCCAGAAACATCTTGTCGGCCTCACTCCAGCTCTCCGGAATCCGGATCGTGGTATTGGCACTGATCTCACGAGCCATCAGCTCATCGGCATTGGCCTCGCCCTTGTACTTGCGGGCAATCTCCATGGATTTCACGGCAATCGTCGGATCGCTCATCACTTTCTTGATGAACACCCGCAACTCTTCAATCATCCGCGCCTGACGGCTCTCGACAGATGAACTCATGTTGTACTCCCCGAATATGGATAGCGACAGGCCACGCCTGCCGGATGCATTACCTATAGTATGGACAAAGCGCGGGGCCATCACCAGCCCCGCACAACGGTCAGACCATCAGGCCACGCAGAGTGAAGAACAGGAACGCCGCCATAATCGCTGACGCCGGCACGGTAATGATCCAGGCCGCGGCAATCTTTACCAGATGGGAGCGCTTGACCATCTCCTCGCGGTAAATCTTCTTCAGGCGCTTGCGCTCCGACTTGGACAAAGGCACCTGCTGCTTTTTCTTCTTCGCCTGCTTCAGCAGCTTCTCCATTTCCTCCACAGAGGCATTACGGAAATCATCCAGGAACGGCTTGAGGCGCTCCTGATCGGTCGGGTCATGCTGTTCGATGATCTTGTGCAACTGGGTCGCGTAGTTGGATTTCAGGTACTCACGCAGGAAGCCGACACCGAAAACGCCGCCAATGGCAATGTGGGTGGAACTGACCGGCAGGCCAAGCTGGGAAGCCAGAATCACCGTCAGTGCCGCAGACAGTGCAATACAGAAAGCCCGGGTCTTATCAAGCTCAGTAATCTCGGAACCCACGGTTTTAATCAGGCGCGGGCCGAACAGCATCAGCCCGACCGCCAGCCCCAGAGCACCTACCAGCATCACCCAAAGCGGGATCTTCGCTGAGGTAACCACACCACCACCGGCCTGAATGGCGTCATTGATGGCCGCCAATGGGCCAATGGCGTTAGCCACGTCGTTGGCGCCGTGGGCAAAGCTCAGCAGGGCCGCGGCGAAGATCAACGGCCAGGTGAACAGGGCATTCACTCCCTGCGCACTGTTTTCCATGGTCGAGGCTTTGCGGCCCACGAGGGTGCGCATCACGAAAAACACCACACCCGCCACAATCAGGCCGATCACCGAGGCTTCCACCATATCCACTTTGACGATCTTCTTGACGCCCTTGATCATCAGATAGGTGGCAAAGGCCCAGGCCATAATCGCCACCAGCCAGGGCACAAAGGTACGGGCAGAAGACACCAGATTCTGGCGGTACAGTACGGTTTTCTTGATTGCGAACAGGAACAACGCCGCCAGGGCACCGCCGAGCACCGGCGAGATCACCCAGCTTGCAGCAATTTTGCCCATCACCGCCCAATCGGCAATGGCCCAGCCCCCGGCCGCAATACCAGCCCCCAGGACACCGCCAACGATTGAGTGGGTGGTTGAAACCGGCGCACCCATCCAGGTGGCCAGGTTCAGCCACAGGGCGCCAGCCAGCAGGGCCGCCGTCATTAACCAGACAAAGGCGCGCGGATCTTCCAGGCTAGTCGGATCAATTATTCCACCCTTGATGGTCGACACGACATCGCCACCGGCGATCAACGCGCCGGCCGCCTCGAATACCGCAGCAAGAAGAACGGCAGCCCCCAGCGACAAGGCGCCGGAGCCCACCGCCGGGCCGACATTGTTGGCCACATCGTTGGCCCCGATATTGATCGCCATATAGCCCCCGATAACGGCGGCGGCCATCAATAACATGGCGTTAGGCAGGCCCTGGCTGAAGGAGCCAACCACAAGCCAGACACAAAGAAGGAAAAGTACGCTAAGTCCGACCCTGTACCGTTCCGTGGAGGGGCTGGTGAGAAGGTTATCCAGAAAGCTGCTGGAACGGGCCATACCAATTGATTCTCTTGTCTTGTGGACAGAAGGGGTTTCGGCAGTATTCGCCGGGGGCAAACTATAAATTTTTTGCCATCAAATTGAAACAAATCCCGGTTGATGGCCCCCTTCACAATCCTGATAGTTAATGCTGCAATTCAGATGGTTTTTGACGCATAATTCCGGAAAATATGTCAAAAAGAACAACAGTTAATGACGAATACCAGCCAAATCCAGTCCAGCGAGCATGAAGAGCTGCAGATCTCCCGGCTGCTCAATGGCCTGTCAGCCATGGCGGTCCTGTTCCTGGCCGGTATCGGTGCCAAGGCGTGGTATGCCGAGCATTATATGCACGCATGGGTGCTCTGGGCATTTGTTGTTCCAATTGTCGCCAATATAGGCTGGTACGCCTGGCGCCGGGATCGAACGGTACAGAAAAGGGGACTGCTGGTCATTGTCGGCCTGCTGTTTACCTACCTGATTGCCTCCGGCGGCGAGGGCAACACGGGCCCACTCTGGTTCTATGTGTTCCCACCGTTGCTGTTCTACCTGACCAGCCTCAAGGGTGGCACCGCCATCCTGCTGTTCTGCTACCTGCTTGCCGTTCTGGTTTTTCAGTTTCCCGATATGCCCGGCGTCAGTGCCGAATACAGTACCGACTTCAAGATCCGTTTCTTCGCCACGCTTACCTTTGAGTCAATCTTCTGTTTCGTGCTGGAAGCCGGACGTTTACGGGCCCGCAACAAACTGGTGGCACTGGCCCAGGCCCACGAACACGCTGCCCGCACCGACGAACTGACCGGGCTGGCCAACCGGCGGGACATGCAGGGCCGTCTGAACACCGAATTCTCGCGGTTCGAGCGCTCCGGCCACCATTTTTCCGTTGTGCTGATCGATCTGGATCTGTTCAAACGCATTAACGATGATTTCGGCCATGATGCCGGCGACGAGGTCTTGCGCCAGTTCGCCGATCTGGTCCGGCAAATGGTCCGCCAGTCGGATGTGGCTGCCCGCTGGGGCGGCGAAGAGTTTCTGCTGCTACTGCCCGACACCACCTTGCTGCAGGCCCTCACACTGGCTGAGCGCCTGCGCGCCGAAGTGGCGGCCACCCGTTTTCACCACCGGGAACAGACCCTGCCGGTCACCATCAGTGCCGGGGTATGCTCGATTTCCAAATCCGGATCGATCAACGAATTACTCAAGCAAGCAGATGTGCAGCTCTACAACGCCAAGGAGAGCGGTCGGAATCGAATTTCACCCCGGGTAAGGAGCCAGGACACCGGGTCCAGCCCTCAGACGCCGGCTTGAGCCGAACCCGCCACGCCATTACTATCTGCTCCCGAATATTCCCACCCCACCAACACAGGCAGTGGTCATGGCAGCAATCCGCATTCTAACCGGCAGCGTTTACGGGGGCGCCCTGCTGACAGCGCGCCGTATCAAGCAGGAACTGGAACCCGAAGGGCATACCGTCACGGTTCTGGAGAATCCAACTCTGGCCGATATCAGCGACAACCACGATGCCTTGCTGGTATGCACCTCCACCACCGGCCAGGGAGAAGTCCCTGCCAACCTGTTACCGTTTTATCTGGATTTGCGCGAACAACTTCCCCAACAACCCGGCCGCCCCTTTGGCGTGATCGTGCTGGGCGACAGCTCCTACGGCGATACCTTTTGCGGTGCCGGAGATCTGATGGAAGAGGCGCTTTATGAAACCGGCGCCCGCAAGGTCGGTGACACTCTGCGGATTGATGCGCTGGAAACTCTGGAGCCGGAGGCCGAGGCCCTGCCCTGGGTACGGAACTGGATTAACGGCATTTGACCAATAATTACACAAGTTACCAAAAGTCTGCCGGTTACGACTTGAGCCGCCTCAGACGACAGGCCATACTCAGGCCATAACGACAAGAACGGTAACCTGTGATTCTGATGCAACTGGCCCGATCCCTGGCAGCCCTGCTGATTCTTCTGGCGCTTTCGCTTCCCGCTATGGCTGCCAGTGATGGCTATATTCCAGCCATTGAGTACCTGAGACTGGCGCCGGACGACCAACGCAGCCCGCAACAGGCTCTGGAATCCGGCGACTGGCAAATCCTGAACGAACAAACGCCTAATTTTGGTTACACCCGGGACCAGGTCTGGCTGAAGTTCCCCATCACCCGGCCCCAAACCACCAATCTCCTGGAGATCACCTACCCGCACCTGGACCGGATCGATTTCTATCTGTTACGGGACGGCGAAATCCAGCTGAACTACCAGACCGGTGACCGCATGCTGTTCTCGGAGCGCCCGGTGGAGCATCCGCATTTCCTGTTTCCGTTCCAGCTTGAAGCCGGTCACGACTACCGCATCTTGCTGAGAATCGACACCGACGGTGCCATGCAAGTGCCGCTCAGGCTGTGGAACAATCGCAGTTTTTTCGAGAAGACCTCCGTAGAAAGCCAGGTTCACGCCCTGTACTACGGAATCCTGATTACCGCCATCTGCTTCAACCTGTTTGTATTCCTGGCGCTCAGGGAGTCGATCTACCTCTATTACGTACTCTCGACTCTGGGCTACCTGATCCTGATCGGCACCCTGAACGGTATTACCTACCAGTTTATCTGGCCCGCGCTTCCTGGCCTGCAAAGCAACGCCATGGTCCTGTCCATACCACTGGCCTTGCTTTTCACACTCATGTTCGCCAGATCCTTTCTGAAACTGGAGCAATGCAGCCCCCAACTCGATCGACTCATACTCGGCACTATCCTGCTAAACGGCGCCCTGGCTCTTGCTCTTGCCACAACTGTGATTGACTATGGCACGGGTATCCGACTGGCTGTCGCTCTGGCCATGCCGAGTTGCCTGCTGTTAACGGTTGTCGGACCGATACAGTGGGCCAGAGGCAATCCACAGGCGGTTTACTACACTCTGGCCTGGGGGGCCGTCACTCTGGGCAGTGCCATTACCGCCGCCAATAAGTACGGTCTGATTGCCACCAGCTTCTTCTCTGTGTATGGCATGCAGCTGGGCTCGGCCTTCCAGGCCATACTCCTCAGCCTCGCCCTTGCCATCCGGATATATCACGAACGCCAGGCGAAAGTGCTGGCCCAGGAGGCTGAACTGAAGGCGCTTGAAGCCCGACGCGCGGCCGAACTCCGGCTGATGGACCAGGCCCTGCATCATCCGCTCACCGGCCTGCCTAACCGCAGCAGCTATGAAATGCGCCTGAACGAATTGATCCGGAGCCAGCGCGGCAAACGCTTCGGCGTGGTCATTATCCATCTGGACAACCTGTATGCGGTCACCAAGACCCTGGGCCACCGCAACACCGACCGCATACTGGAGCTGGCCTCCAAACACTACAACGCGGTGATCAAGGATGTACCTGGGGCCATCTCTCTGGAGCAGACCGACAACCGAACCTTCTTCCTGGCCAGCCTCGACCCGCAAACCTTTGCCTTTGTGGTGGATGCTGACCAGGCGCTGTCGGTACCCAGAATCGTGCTGCGCAGCATTGAAGAGATCCGCTACCCGGTAGATTTCCTTGGCATGCAGGTTCCCCTGAACCCGCAACTGGGCGTGGCTTTCTACCCGACTCACGGAAACGATGCCAACACCCTGATTCGCCGGGCGGTGATCGCCGAAGGTTCTGACCGCGCCCGAGACCGCGGAATTGCCTACTACAAATCCTCCCGGGACTCCTACAGCGCCGACCGACTGACTCTGGTCTCCGACCTGCGCCACGCCATCGATCACAACGAGCTGACTCTGTTCCTGCAGCCCAAGCTGTGCCTTCGTACCCGCGCTATTACCGGATTTGAGGCACTGATTCGCTGGCCAGGACGGGAACAGCCGGTTCGGCCCGATGAAATCATCGCAGTGGCCGAACAGACCGGCCTAATCAAACCGCTGACGCGCTGGGTACTGAAAGAGGCCCTGGAAATGCGCGGGCGGCTGCTGGAGATCGGCTGGGATGCCGGAATCGCCGTCAACATCTCGCCCAACAATCTACGGGAACCGGATTTTGCCGTGTTCGTGCAACGGTTGATGCAAAGCTACCAGATCCACTCCGGGGCCATCACCTTCGAGGTCACGGAGACCTCCATGATGCAGGACCCTACCAATTCCCTGCGGGCGCTGAATGCGCTTGATGCCGCGGGCATTCCGCTCTCCATTGACGACTTCGGTTCCGGCTATTCATCCCTGTCCTACATCAAGCAATTGCCAGCTGGAGAAATCAAGATCGACCGTTCGCTGATTACCGATATCGCGGAACGGGAGCAGGACAGAGTGATCGTGCGCACCACCATCGATATGTGCCACAGCCTCGGCTACACCGTGGTGGCCGAGGGGGTGGAGGATGAGGAAACCCTGTCACTGCTGCACGACATGGGGTGCGATCTGGTACAGGGCTACTTCCTAACCCGACCGCTACCCTTTAACGAAATGGTTGACTGGCTCGGCAACTACAATCCTCAGGCCTTACGCTCCCGGATCAGTGCTTCCTGAGTGGTGGAGGCCACCAACACACCATCCCGGGTAAAGAAATTGCCCCGATTGAAGCCCCTGCCCGCCGATGCACTCGGACTGTCCTTGTCATAAAGTAGCCAGTCATCCATACGGAAATCCCGATGAAACCAGATGGCATGGTCCAGGCTGGCAACCTGCATGTTCTTGCTCATGAAGGTGCGCCCGTGAGGAGTCAGGGACGTCCCCAGAAACGAGAAGTCAGAGGCATAAGTCAACAGACACCGATGCAGTACCGGGTCATCCGGTAAAGGTCCGAGGGCCCGAAACCAGTTCTGGCGATGGGGCGGGCGCTTTTCCGGCTTGAATGGATTCATCGGGTCTACCGGACGGATCTCTATGGGCCGGTCACGGGTCAGCATGTCCCGCATTTTCTCCGGCACTTTATCTGCGATCAGCTTGCCCCAGTCCTGCTCCGACTTGAGCGTATCGGGGTCCGGCGCTGCCGGCATGGCAACCTGATGGTCCAATCCGTCTTCTGCGACCTGGAACGACATGGAACCGGTCAGGATTTCCTTGCCGTCCTGACGGGCAATCACCCGGCGCACCGAGAACGTGCCGCCATCCCGAACCCGCTGAACTTCATAATCGATCGGCATGCTGTGATTGCCAGGGCGCAGAAAATAGGCGTGCAGGGAGTGGCAGAGGCGATTTTCGACGGTCCGGCTGGCCGCCATCAGGGCCTGCCCCAGAACCTGCCCCCCGAATACATGCGGAAAGCCCAGATCCTCACTGTCGCCCTGAAAATGATCGTCTCCGATCGGGGAAAGATCCAGCAACTCCACCAGTTTTCGGGTTACATCCAGCATGCGCGCTCCTGTCTTTTGTTAGCTCACGAACGGGTTTTCTACCCCAGACAGGAAAATTTCGCAACGGCTGAAACTGCCAAAGACGGCAATCGGCTACCAGCCAACCTCACTGGTAGCCGCAGGCTTCAGTCCCGGTGAATAGGAGGAACTTCCTTCGACAGTGTCTGCTTTTCCAGAGCGAACCGGCCGGTCACTGCGAAGCCAAGCGTGTCGCCGTCCGGGCTCCGGAACAAGGCTTTGACGTCAGCCCCGTCCTGTTCCACCTGCCATTCGCCCTCGGCATCCATCGGCGGTGGGCAGACTGCGGTCGGGCAACAGGGTGTTTTTACCATCACCGGCATGGTGCCGTAACTGACTTCCGTGCGCGCACCGGCCAGTGTTTTCGCCAGCGCCCGGGCACAGGCCATCAACGGCAGCACATAGAGCAGAACGCGCCCATCCACTTCGGCACAGTCGCCCAGGGCAAAGACATCCGGTGCGGACGTTTCCAGAGCCCGGTTCACCTGAATACCCCGGCCGGAACGGATCCCGGCTTCGCGGGCCAGTTCAGTGCGGGGGCGCAGCCCCACTGCAGACACAACAAGGTCGGCCTGGAGTTGCTCACCATTACCGAGCGTCAGCTCGACACCACTGCCCTGCTTCTCTACCCGCTCAACCACCGTCCCCAAATGAAACCGCACCCCAAGCCTCTCCAGCTCGGCCTGCACGGCACCGGCGGCTGCCTCCGGCAGCAGGCTGGGCATCAGAGATGAGTCCGGGGCGATAACGTCCACTTCGTAGCCACCATTGCGCAGATCATTGGCAAACTCACACCCGATCAGGCCCGCCCCCATAATCGCGACCCGCTTGCCCTCGGCGAGGGCTTTACGGAAGGCACGGTAATCCATCAGGTCGTTGATGGAATGAACCCGGTCCTGCGCGTTACCATCCAGACTCAGGCGGATGACGTCGGCGCCCCAGGCCAGAACCAGCTTGGCATAACGTATGCGCTGGTCGCCCAGTTTGAGCTCATGGGCATCGGTATCAATGCCCGTAACCGTGGACCAGGGACGAATTTCCACCCCCAGCTGCTCGGCCATAGCCTCAGGGTTGGCCTGGGCCAGACCATCCGCATCCTTGTCTTTGGTAAAGCCGGTCGACAACATAGGCTTGGAATAGCTGACGCCGTCGTCGGCAGTCACCATAATGACCGGGGTTTCCTTATCCAGTTTGCGAAATTCCCGTACCAGTGAGTAACCCGACAAACCGGTACCAACGATCACAATAGGTGTCTGCTCGGTCATGACTCTGTCCTGCCTTTAGCCGATTTCGATCATTTCAAAATCTTCCTTGCCCACACCGCAGTCCGGGCAAACCCAATCCTCGGGCACATCTTCCCATTTGGTGCCAGGCTCAATACCGTCCTCCGGCCAACCCTCGGCTTCATCGTAAATCAGACCACACACCACACACTGCCACTTCTTCATAACTAGCTCCCACCGATTTGTCTGCGAGGATATTATTGTCGAACAATAAAGCAATCAAGCACAAAGATCACAAAATGCGACCGAGTTCCAGCCGACCACCACTCACCCGATTGGCTGCCATCATAACCGCGACACCGGCGTTGACCAATGCCACCACCGACAGCCCGGATCGGGGTTTTCTGCCAATAGCCACAATTACAGACCCGGCAATACCGCCGCGCCCCTCCCTTCGATCGCCCCACTTCGGTATAATCCGCCGTTTTGGACAGGACCCGATCGTTATGACCGATACCGTCGCTGAAATGAACCAGGTCATGGCAGACGCTGACTGCCTGGTTCCCGAAGATCAGGTGCATACCGCCATCGACACCATGGCCAGCGCCATCACCGATCGCCTCAAAGACAGTAACCCCCTGTTGTTCTGCGTCATGAACGGCGGCCTGATCCTGACCGGTCAGCTCTTGCCACGACTGAAGTTTCCGGTTCAGGCCGAATATCTGCACGCCACCCGTTACCGCCAGGAGACCACCGGCGGCATTCTGGAATGGAAGCTTCAGCCGGAAGCCGACATGAAAGGCCGCACGGTTCTGATCGTCGACGACATCCTGGACGAGGGTACGACGCTGTGCGCCATCGCAGATTACTGCCTGGCCCATGGCGCCAGCGAGGTTCTGACTGCGGTGCTGGTAGACAAGGAGCACGATCGCAAGGCGCGCCCCGGCCTGAAGGCAGACTTTACCGGCCTTTACGTTGAGGATCGATTCCTGTTCGGCTATGGCATGGACTACAAAGGCTATTGGCGCAACGCTCCGGGAATCTATGCCGTTAAAGGACTGTGACCAGCCCCCCGAGCTGAGCATACCTCCCACGTTCTGGTACCGGTCGCTGGCGGCGGCCGGCCTTTACTGTCCTGAGGTTCATGGCCCGGCCCGCTACTGGCTGATGGTAGAAGGTTCCTTTACCCGGGCACTGCAGCAAAAATGCCAGGAACGCTTTCACGTTGAAATTCTCAGGGAAGGTTTTTCAACCCCAACCCCTGAAGAAGCGAAGCGCCTGAACCTGGCACCACGCCAGCTCGCCTGGGTACGGGAAGTTCGCCTTTGCGGTGACGGCCGCCCTTGGGTGCTGGCCCGGACAGTGATCCCACAGACCTGTCTGCATGGCCACGGCCGCCGCCTGCGCAATCTTGGCAACAAGCCACTGGGCGCCTATCTGTTCAGCAGCCCCGAGTGGCAGCGGGGGCCACTGGAAACAGGGCTCTGCAAAGTCCGCAGCAACGGCCACCCTCGCCTTGCCCGCAGATCCCTGTTCCACCGGGGTTCCTGCGCCCTGTTGGTGGGGGAATACCTGTTACCCCGGCTATACCAGTCTCACAACCAGGGTTAACCCTACCGCTGCCGCTGGCTATAATCGGGTGCACTCTCACGCATCAACAAGCGGATACCAGCTCCTATGTTGCAGAACGCCCTGCCCACCCATGTTCATGCCCGCCTGGCGGATTACGCACGACTGCTGCGCATCGACCGTCCGATCGGCACTTTGTTGCTGCTGTGGCCAACTTACTGGGCACTCTGGCTGGCGGCCGAGGGGACCCCGTCATTTGCCAACCTGCTGATCTTCACCCTGGGCGTATTTTTCATGCGGGCCGCGGGCTGCGCCATCAACGATTTTGCCGACCGGGACTGGGATCGCCACGTCAAACGCACCAAGGATCGCCCGCTCACCGCCGGCCGGGTCCGTGCCTGGGAAGCCGTCGCCCTGTTTGCCGGGCTATGCCTGGTGTCGTTTCTGATGGTGGTGCTGTTCACCAACACCCTGACCCTGTATCTGTCATTCGGTGGTGCACTGCTGGCCTTTATCTACCCGTTTATGAAGCGTTACACCCATTTGCCCCAGCTGTTTCTGGGCGCCGCCTTTTCCTGGGCCATTCCCATGGCCTGGGCAGCTGAGGCCAACCAGCTCAGTCAGCTCACCTGGTTGCTGTTTACCGCCAACGTGCTCTGGACGGTCGCCTATGACACCCTCTATGCCATGGTCGACCGGGATGACGACCTGAAAGTCGGCATAAAATCGACAGCCATCCTGTTTGGTGATGCAGATCGGGCGATCATCGCTCTGCTGCAGACCATGGTGGTGGTGATTCTGGTGATGGTGGGCCAGCGGGCGGAACTGGGCTCCTTCTATTATCTCGGCGTTGTGGCCATGGCCACGCTCTTCGTCTACCACCAGTACCTGGCCAGGGAGCGGAACCGGGAAGGATGCTTCAAGGCATTTCTCAATAACAACTGGGCCGGCTTTGCAGTGTTTCTGGGGCTGGCGTTGGATCTGGCGTTCTGACTACCCGCCCATGTCATATACTTGTAACAAAGACGCGTTGTAATGACTCGGCAACATTACAAGGGAGTGTGTTCGCACCTCTGATCAGAGAACTCCCGAGGTCTGACACAGGTTGATGCATATGAGTGGAAAAACTGTCCTGATCGTCGATGACGAAGCGCCTATCCGTGAAATGATTGCGGTCGCGCTCGAAATGGCGGATTACGACTACCTGGAGGCAGCGGACGCCCGTGAAGCCCATGCCCTGATTATCGACAAGCAACCAGACATGATCCTGCTGGACTGGATGCTGCCGGGCACCAGCGGTGTCGAACTTGCGCGCCGGCTGAAGAAAGAAGAGGCCACCGCCGATATCCCTATCATCATGCTGACCGCCAAGGTGGAAGAGGATAACAAGATTCAGGGCCTGGAAGTCGGTGCCGACGATTACATCACCAAGCCGTTCAGCCCACGTGAGCTGGTAGCCCGCCTGAAAGCGGTTCTGCGTCGTGCCACACCGCCGGGTGTCGACAGCCCCATCGAAGTGGATGGTCTGACCCTGGACCCGGTCGGCCATCGTGTGACCACGGCCGACGGTGCCATTAATATGGGCCCGACCGAGTACCGCCTGCTGCAGTTCTTTATGACTCACCAGGAACGGGTCTATACTCGGTCTCAACTGCTGGATCAGGTGTGGGGCGGCAACGTGTATGTCGAGGAACGCACCGTCGACGTTCACATCCGCCGCCTGCGCAAGGCGCTGGGAGACAGGTACGATCATCTGATTCAGACCGTGCGGGGAACGGGCTACCGGTTTTCCACCAAAGTGGCCTGATTTACTCCCTGACGACAGCCCCGGACCGCCCCTCATCGTCCGGCGATCACGGCATCAGCGCCGGCAACACGACAAGGCAGTAGTGGATGCAACACAACTGGTCCCGTTACCTGAGACTGATCATCACCGCGCTCGCAGGCACCACACTGGTGGGGTTCTATTTCGGCGAGCCGCTCTACGGGTTGCTGGTGGGGCTTGTTGCCTATCTCTGGTGGACCCTGGTCCAGGCCCGGCGCCTTTACCAGTGGCTGGGAAACCCCAGCGCTTCCGACGAAGCGCCCCAGAGCATCGGCTTGTGGGGTGATATCTTCGACAGCCTGCACAAGCTGAACCAGAACCACCTGATGACCCAGGATCGCCTGCGGGCCCGTATCAACCGGGTTCAGGAATCCACCAACGCCATGCGCGACGGCGTTATCATGACCGATGCCCGTGGCGCCATGGAGTGGTGGAACGGCTCAGCCGAATACCTGCTGGGTTTCCGCCGCAGCACCGATCAGGGTCAGTACATCCATAACCTGATCCGCAACCCGGCATTCAAGGCCTATTTCGATACCCGGGATTACCGCGAGCCCCTGGAAATCAACTCGCCAGCCAAGCCCCACATCCATCTGCAGATCCAGATCAGCCTGTTCGGCGACGATGACCGCCTGATCGTGGCCAAGGATGTCACCCGGCTGTATCAGCTTGAACAAATGCGGCGCGACTTTGTCGGCAACGTTTCCCATGAAATGCGCACACCGCTGACCGTGATCAGTGGCTACCTTGAAACCCTGGTGGATCATGGTGATGAGCTGCCTGCCAAGTGGCGCCGGGCTATCAATACCATGGCGGCACAGGCCTCCCGGATGGAGGCCTTGATCACAGATCTGATTCTCTTGTCCCGTATCGAAACCGGCGAGCATACGGTGGATGACACGCTGACCGATGTCGACGCCCTGCTGAACCAGATCTGTCATGATGCCCGGGCCCTGAGCGGCGACAAGGGCCACCAGATCACGGTTCAGATCAGTGACCACCGCCTGCTGCAGGGCGATGAAAGCCAGCTACGCAGTGCATTTTCCAACCTGGTGTTTAATGCGGTGAAATACACGCCGGCCGGCGGAGCCATCACAGTTGCCTGGAGCACCAATCGCGACGGCGCCCACCTTTCGGTGAAGGATACCGGCATCGGCATTGACCCGATCCACATCCCCAGGCTGACCGAACGGTTCTATCGCGCCGATCCCAGTCGCCACAAGGATACCGGCGGAACCGGCCTGGGCCTGGCTATCGTCAAGCATGTGCTGATCAATCACGACGGCAATCTGGAAATTCGCAGCAAAGTCGGCGAAGGCAGCGAATTTATCTGCCATTTTCCAAGGGAGCGCCTGGTCGAACGGATTCCCGAACAGGTTCCGGAGGACTGAGGCGCCCCCAGTTAGCGGTTTGAGGCCCGGAACCTGGCCACAAATCGCGACAGATCCTCCAGCTTCTTCGGGTCTTCATCGACAAAACGGATAGTGACGCTGACAAAGTCGGTATCCTGGCGCTTGTCCACCGCCTGCAACTGATGCACGTAACCGTTCAGACGCGCCATCTGGCCATCGCCCATGTCGATATCCACCACCGCCTGATCGAGAATCCCCGGGAATTCCTGATCCCGCTTGGCGATCACCCGTACTTCCGTCAGGTTAATGTCCTTGACCACCGACTTCAGGGTACTGTCGGAAAACCTTACAGATGCCATACTCATGGCGCCACGGGCCTGAGGCTTGCCTGCAGCCGCTTTTGCGCTACCGGCATTCAGCAGCGGGTTATCAGCCGCGGGTTCAGGTTTTGAGGCTTCCGGCCTTGGTGCCGGCGCCTCCCGCTTCTGGGTGAGAAGGGTGGCGGATTCCTTGAACGCATCCGCCGGCCCTTCCAGTGATTTGCCGCTGCGATCCATGGCGTCCTTCAGGCGGCGGCCCATCACCTTGATGATCTTTTTGCTCAATCCCTCAGGGCTAAAGGGCTTACCCAGGTATTCAGACACCCCTTCCTTGACCGCCTCAATGACATGATCCTTGTCGCCGCGACTGGTGATCATGATGAATGGTACCTTCTGGTACTGCGGTTGCTGGCGCATCCACTGCAGTAGTTCCAGCCCGGACATTTCCGGCATTTCCCAATCGCACAGCACCAGGTCAAAACTGGTTCTCGACATCAGGGATTGGGCCCGCCGACCATTCTGGGCATCGGTAGTTTCAATGACGGGAAAGCGCTGGCGCACTGTCCGTTTCACCAGATCTCTCACAAAACTGGCGTCATCGACCACCAGCGCCTTCAGTGTTGCCATAACGACATCTGCTCCGGATTCCACTCATGCTCCAACTATAGAACATCCCGATGGCAAGGTGACCGGGGTGCTACAAAAAGACGACAAACCCGAAAAGTCAGGCGAACTCGTGACCGCAGAAAATGATGCGGCACTGTAGGCTATGGCGGTATTTTCCAACACGGAAAACGCGCTAACATGGCAGCCAACGCCTTAATGACTCTATTGCGAGGATTCCCGTGCCTGACCTGATCTCCCGGACTGCCATTCGCCGTACACTGGTGGCGATTTCCCTGAGCACGCTGGCGCTGGTTGCCAGGGCAGAAACCGAAACAACCGCCACACCGGCGTTTGAGCAATGCAAACAGGCGCTCGGAGAGAAAGCCGTCGCCGCCGGTGTGCGTGAATCCACGGTGCAGTCCGTGATGGCCGGCGTGGTGCACCTCGACAGAGTGATTGAGCTGGACCGCAGACAGCCCGAATTTACCACCACCTTTGCCGACTACCTGAACCGACGGGTTAACGACGCCCGGGTCGGCAAAGGCCGAGAATTATTGGCAGAACACCGTGAACTCCTGGACCGCGTGACCGCGGAAACCGGTGTTCCCGCCCCCTATCTGGCCGCATTCTGGGGTCTGGAAACCAACTATGGCAGCTACTTCGGCAAGATGCAGGTGCCCAGTGCCCTCGCCACCCTGGCTTGCGATGCCCGGCGCAGCAGCTTCTTCACAGAGCAATGGATCGCTGCCCTGCGGATTATTGACGAAGGCGCTATTCCCGCTGATCAGATGGAAGGCTCCTGGGCCGGCGCCATGGGCCATGTGCAGTTCATGCCGACGGTATTCCTGAAACACGCGGTCGACGCCGATGGTGATGGGCGCCGGGATCTCTGGAACAGCCTTCCAGACGCCATGATGTCTGCCGGTCGTTTTCTTCAGTCCATGGGTTGGGATGGCGACTATCGCTGGGGGCGGGAGGTGCTGTTACCCGACAACTTTGATTTCAGTCTGGCCGATGGTCGTCGTCTGCCCCTGGCAGACTGGCGCAAGATGGGCATCACCGATGCCTTCGGTAACCACCTGGCCAACGAGCCCATTGAGGCGGCCCTGATCGTGCCCAGCGGCCACCAGGGCCCGGCCTTCCTGGTTTACAGTAATTTCCGGGTGATCATGGGCTGGAACCGGTCCGAGTTCTACGCCATCGCCGTTGGCCATCTGGCAGACCGGATTGCCGGCGCCGGAAAGCTTCAGAACCCACCACCAGAGGATCAGCCCGCGCTGTCACGGAATCAGGTGCTGGAGCTTCAACAGGCACTGAATGACAAAGGCTACCCGAGCGGCGAACCCGATGGCATCCTCGGCTCCAACACCCGCAAGGCCATTCGCGCGTACCAGAAAGCGGAAGGCCTGGTGGCTGACGGCTTTCCATCAGAACAGGTATTAGCGGCTCTCGGGGTTTACAGCGGCTCCTGAAAGCGTCCAGTTTTTTTACATCTAGCGAAACAAAATGCTGTAACGCTTTGTATTTACTTGATAAAAATACTGGCACACATTTAGCTACATACTTTCGCAGTGCCTGGCGATTTCCGGGCAATCCTACAACTGTGAGTAGTAAGGTGTGGACAATGCTTAAATTGATGAAAGGAATCGTAGCGGCCGCGACTCTCGGCTATGCAGCTACCGCGTTTGCCTTCCCGATAAACCTCGAGTCCATCGAAGGCACATTCAACAATGCACAGGGCGCCAGTGTGACGTATGAACAAAATGGCTCTGAAGTGTACTGGGGAAATCCAGCCCACCTGGATCAACGAAGCGGCTACCAATTTGATGCGTTTAATCCGCTGCCTCATCAGATCAATGATGATTCGCCATTTACATTGGGTAAATTCACCCATGTGAATATGCCAGTGACGGGCGATACGCTCACCTCCGTTGACCTCGACGTAGCCTTGGGCTTTGAAGGGGGAGGAAACCCTGAAGCAACTTTTTCGTTTACTCACGAAGAAACACCGAACAACGCGTCAAATCCATTTGAAATCTGCATATTTGGCCACTGCTTTGTTCTATGGGACCAGCACAATGGCCCGGTTGCGGACACCGTACTTTTCTCAAACGGAATTGTGTCCAATGAAGAGTTTGTCTTCGATGGCAACATGTACAGCTTGGAGCTGGTCGGCTTTGCAAATGGAACCCACGAGCTGATCACGGATGAGAAATCCATCAATTCAGTGGATCTTCTGGCCAAACTCACTGCTCGCAGCGTACCCGAACCCGGCACTCTCGCGCTGCTTGGCCTCGGCCTGGCCGGCCTGGGACTGGCGCGCCGCCGTAAGGTCTGAGCAATCCCCTCTTCGCCGGCAGTGCCCTGTGCTGCCGGCGATTCCTACCTCCCGTGATCTGAATCCCGAATCCGCGCATAATACTGGTATCACCCAGTCACCACGAATCGGGACATTATGGACTCCATCACACAGGCCGCCCTTGGCGCTTCCATTGCGGGCGCGGTTGCCGGCAAAACCCTGGGGCGATCGGCCCTTCTTACCGGTGCGTTGCTCGGCACATTACCCGACCTGGATGTGGTCATCGACTATGGCACAGCGGTTGCCAACTTTACCCAGCACCGGGGGTTCAGCCACTCTCTGTTTATTCTGGCACCACTGTCTCTGCTTATCGCCTGGGGCCTGTGGCGCTGGAAACCGCTCATTTCCTATCAGCGATGGCTGGCTCTGGTTGGTCTGATCCTGATCACGCACCCGTTGCTGGATGCCTTTACCACCTACGGCACCCAGCTGTTCTGGCCCATTGGCCCGCCCGTGGCGATCAACAGTATCTTTATTATTGATCCGCTCTATACCTTGCCACTACTGGCGGGTTGTCTGGCCTTTCTGTATCGCCCACCGGCGTCAAGAACCGTTGCCGCCGGACTGCTTCTTTCCAGCCTTTATCTCGGCTGGACCCTGATTGCACAACAGATCATCACCGATCGGGTGCGACCGGCGCTGGCGAACGCCGGTATGGAGCAGGCGGCCCTGATGGTTCAACCCATGCCATTCAACACCGTTCTCTGGCGTGCCACAGCGGTCAGTGCCGGGCAAAGAATCGAAGTAGTGACCGGTTTCCTCGATGCCAGCGACGAGCTGGTACTGGAACGCTTCCCGCGGCAACCAGAGCTTGCCCGCCTTGTCGCCGAGCTGCCGGAAGCCCGGCGGCTGGAATGGTTTACCGGCGGTTTCCTGGACTACCAGCAGAACGGCACTCAGATAACCGCAACGGATATCCGGCTGGGCATACCCGGCGCTCACCCTTTCACCTTCATCCTGGCGGAAACCGCCGAAGACGGACTGCAGCCACTGGCCAGCGATCGCCTGCCCCGCCCGGCGCTGAACCGGGCCGCCCTGCCCCTGTTGTGGAATCGAATGACCGGCCAGGTACCGGTATTGTGCCTGGCCACGCTGTCTGCTCCCAACCACGGGAGCTCCTGCTGATGCGGCTGGATCAATATCTGAGCAACGGTACAGAGCTTTCCCGCAAAGAGGCGAAAAAGGTCGTGTCAGCGGGACGAGTGAAGGTGGATGGCGAAACCTGCCGGCAGGCCAATCGCCAGGTGGAGGCCGAACAGTCCGTTCATCTTGATGGAAAACCGGTTAACCCACCCGGCGATATCTACCTGATGATGCATAAACCCGCTGGAGTGCTCAGTGCCACCACCGACAGCAGCCAGCCAACGGCACTCGACCTGCTGCCCCGCGGCCTGGCCAGTCGGGTTCATATCGCCGGGCGGCTGGACAAGGACACCACTGGCTTGCTATTGCTGACCAGTGATGGCCAATGGTCCCACGCGGTCACATCCCCCCGCCGGGAATGCCGCAAAAGCTATCGGGTCTGGCTGGCTGAGGCTATCCCGGAACAGGCCTGCCGGGCGCTTGAGAAGGGAGTCATGCTGAACGGTGAAACCACAGAGACCAGACCCGCCGAAGTTCGTGTACACAACAACCAGCTGATCGACCTGACCATCAGCGAGGGCCGTTACCACCAGGTCAAACGGATGCTGGCGGCGGTTGGCAATCGTGTTGAGGCCCTGCACCGTTTCCGTATCGGCAGCATTGAACTGGACGATAAGCTGGCGCCCGGAGAATTCCGGGCACTGACCTCTCAGGAAATCCGCTCAGCAACAGAGTGAACTCTTCGGCCTAGGCACGTTCGAACCGCTGGGCTGCCAGATTTTTCCGCACTGAACCTGCTTCAAACACCTCACCGTTCATGGCGATATAGACCCCCGCCGGTAACAGCGACACCGCGGCCCAGGCAAAGCCAACGTTGAAGGTAGCATCGCTGCGCCGCATGCGCGCAGGTTGCATGGCGCCCGTCAGCACAATCGTGCGATCGGCTACCGATTTCAGTACCTCGGCGGTCTGCGCCATGGTATCGGTGCCATGGGTAATCAGGATACGCTGGCTGGCCGAAGCCTTGACTGCTTCCAGAATGGTTTGGCGGTCCGCATCGGTCAGCTCCAGGCTGTCCTTGCGCATCAGGGGGCGAACCTCATAGCCGTCATGGATGTTGGATTCCGTCAACAGTTCCGGCAACAGGCTGTCCCCGATTTCAAACTTGCTGTTGGCATCAAAATAGACCTTATCGATGGTGCCACCGGTGGTCAGTATCTCAATCATGGTCTGAGCTGTTCCTTTATTGTGAGGACGCCGTGGTGGTTCGAGACTGTTCTGCCTCTGCCGCCATCAGAGCTGAATTTTTTTCCTGTGCATAACGCTTCGCGGCGGGCGCCACCGAACCTGGTTGACCCGTGGCAAGCCAGCGCTTGATTCGGCCGGCATCCCCCATCGGAGACCGGGTACCCAGAGAGTCCAGCAAAACCGTGATCACGGGCGTTCCGTTCATCTCCGACACCATCACCAGACAACGCCCCGCCTCTGTCAGGTATCCGGTTTTACTCAGGCTCACGCCCCAGCTGTCCCGATGCACCAACGCATTGGTATTGCCAAACGACAGGCTGTACCGGGGTTTGCGGAACTCGGCCCGGTAGTAGCCGGTGGTCGAGGCTTCACGAATTTCGGGATGCTTGAGCGCAGCACGCGCCAGGATCACCAGGTCCGCTGCCGTGGACACATTGCCGGTAGAGAGACCGGTCGGGTCAACAAATCGGGTCTGAAGCATCCCCAGAGCTTTTGCCTTGGCATTCATCGCGGCAACAAAACCGTCGAAGCCACCCGGATAGACACGCGCCAGAGTGTAGGCAGCAAAGTTCTCGGATGACATCAGGGCAATCCGCAGCACGTCGCGGCGCCGAAGCTGAGAGCCCACCCGGATCCTGCTCCAGGCGTTCGCAGCAGCCTCGACATGACGCTTCTCGAAGGTCAGCCACTCGTCCATAGCCTGGCCGGATTCCACCACCACAAGCGCTGTCATCAGCTTGGTAATCGACGCTACAGGCACCGGACGGTCAGCATGCTTCCCGAACAGCAAGCCCTCTTGGCCAACCTCCGCCGCAGCTGCCTGCACCGACGCCAGGTTCGGAACCCGCTCCGTACTGGCAGCACTCTGGCAGGACGCCGCCAGGAGAAAGACGACAACAGTGAGAAATACGGAGTAACGCATGGTGAACTACCTGCCTCTTAGGCCTTAACTGTGAATTGATCGATAGCGCGAACTATATCAGCGCACATGGGCCGGGCGCAGGTCTCATTTTCAATCATGCGTTTTAAACAGCAAATGCAAAAAATCTTAAATTCATGTAAAATTCCATTCAAATCAATTTGTTACACCTTGTTAATTATTGTAAACAGAGTGTAACGGTACCGCTTTCCAGTTTCAGGATGCGTTCAGGATGGACTCTCCGTCGCTCGGCCAGACTCTCTCCAGGGAAACCCGCTCGGACAGATTACCGGCGTGGCTGCACCAGTCGTTCCCGTTTGTCATCCTTCTCCTGGCCATTACCTACGGACTTGCGACGACCTTCTGGCAGGATCCGCCGACTCTTTCGGTCAGTCCTTCGGTGCAGACCGACAGCGCCACAAACGGCCCTCGCATCGCTGGCCAGATCGAATATCTGATCCACCCACTGGGCAAGGTGCTGCAAGACAAGCTCTGGCAATCCCAAGCCTGGAGCCGCACGGATACCCGCTATTCCGGAATCGGGTATCCCTACAAACCCGCAACTTTCCGGCTAACACTCGAGAATCCGACATCAGAACCTGCCACCAGCCAGGTGACGGTACCTTCACCTTACCTGGACCACCTGCAGCCGGCCCTGATTCATCCGGACGGAAGCATCGAACACCTACCCGCCATGGGCGATCGATACCCCTTCGATCAACGATACCTGGCATTACCGCAGTGGGTCTGGCCGGTCACGCTGCAACCGGGCACCACCACCCTGCTGATGGAAGTGCAGAATCGCGGCCCGGTGCTGTTGCCGGTCACCCTGTCAGACAGCGCCGAGGCTCTCGGCGCTGGCACTGCCATCACCGCCTGGAAGTCCTTTGTCACCGGCCTGCTGGTGTTTGCCCTGTTACTCAACCTGAGCATCGTCGCCAAGCTTCGCCGACCGGGCTTGGCGTGGCTAAGCGTGCTGATGATCAGCGTTATCTACAGTCAGCTGGTGATGGACGGCCTGGGGCTATGGCTGATATGGCCGGCACTGCCAGAGCTCAACGCCCTGCTCAACATCAGTCTGCCGCTGTGCCTGATCGCGCTTTGCGAATTTACCCCGCATTTTCTCCAGCTGGCCCGCACTGAGGCCCGAATACTCCGGGCCTTCAGCCTCCTTGCCGGAGCGCACCTGCTGGCTGCGCCTTTGGGGTTTCAGTTCCTGGGACAACACGCCTTCCTGATGAGCAGCGCCATCGGCGGGCTGTTCATCGTTGCCCTGAGCCTGCGCCAGCTGAACAACCACGTTTACGCCCGTTACTACGCCTTGTCGGTGCTGGCGATTTTGCTTGGCGCCGTTACTTCATCGCTTCGCACCATTGGCTGGTTACCCGTCAACGCACTGACCGACTCCGCCTTTTTCCTGGGCGCGGCAACCGGCTCCCTGATCCTGACCAGTGGTGTGGGTAAACTGCTGCTGGAAGAACGCAAGAAACGCATGAGTTCGGATATACGGGTGCAGGAGGAACAGAAACTCCGGGCCAGCATTGAGCGCGATTATGACCGCCTGCTGAAAACCCACAGGGTAACCGGCAAGCCCAATCGGCCCATGCTGGAGGAAACCCTGGGCGCTCTGGACTGCCATAAAACGCCCTACACCCTGTGCATGATCCGCCTGGCCCGGTTCAATGAACTGGAACAAGCCCTGGGCTACCGTGCGGCAGAAGAGCTCCTGAAGCAGTATCTCCGGCAACTCAACCGGTATCTCAAGCAAACGGTGGGCGATCAGCTGGTCATGATCAATGGTTACAGCGTAGCTACCCTGGACACCGTCAACCATGCCTTTGCCCTGTTGCGCCACCCCGACGAGGCGCTGGAGAGACAACGTCTGCAGGCCATTAGCCGCTGGTTGTCCGAGAATTTCCGCGAAGGCCGTTTTTCATTTTCCTGGGCCGCCTCGGTTGGCGTCGCCCACGCCCCGGAACACGGAGCGGAACCGGCAGGGGTACTTGCCTGTGCCGGCTTTGCCTCACTGGACGAGAGCCAGCCGCTGGTGGTTTATGACCCCGCCATTGCCGAGTGGCAATACCGCCAGCAAATGTTGATGCTGGATGTGGAACAAGCGCTGCGTTCCGGCGAAATGTGGCTGGAGTACCAGCCCAAGATCAACATCCGCGATGGCCGGATTGGCTCACTGGAAGCCCTGATTCGCTGGCAGCATCCGGAATTCGGCAGAATTTCGCCCAGTCAGTGGATTCCCCTGGCCGAGGAGGTGGGGATCATTCACACGGTTACACTCTGGGTGCTGGACCGTGCCTGCAGGGACAGCCATCAGCTCCGTGAACAGTATGGCCGCGATATCACCGTAGCTGTGAACATTTCCGCCAAGGACCTGGCCCACAGCCTGTTCCACGAGGAAGCCGGTGCCATCGTTCGACGGCACAAGCTGGAACCGGCCAATGTCAGCCTGGAAATTACCGAAACCGCCATGATGACCGACCCGGACACGGCCCGCAGCACCATCCGGACTCTGAGCGCGATGGGCTTCCGGATTGCACTGGATGACTTCGGGTCCGGCCACTCCTCACTCGGAGCCCTTGCACAGTTCGAGCTGGATGAGCTGAAAATCGACCGGAGTTTTCTGGAGGGTGTGCTGGATTACCCGTCGAGACAGAAAATCCTGCGTGCGGCCCTGGAGCTGGGCACAGCCCTGGATCTGGATGTGGTGGTCGAAGGCGTGGAACACGAAACCATCGCCCTCTGGCTGCATCAGTTTCCCGGTTTGCAGGGGCAGGGTTATTACTGGGGCCGCCCGTTCAGCCTGGAACACAAAAACCGTTAACTGCCGATTATTACCGTTCCACTACCAACGGTGACACCGCCGCAGGATACTGCACTACCGGTAACCGCAGCCGGCTTGCCATTGATCATCACGGTACCGGAACCGGCCGCAATGGCCCGGGGATGGGGCGGGTGTTTGGGCTTCGAATGGGGTTGCAGCGGATCGCCAACCCGGGCAACCGGTTTGCCGTCAACAAGAACGTCGGGGGAACCGGCAATCACCGGTGTGGGGGGAAATCCCTCATGATCCATACCGAGATCGCCCAGCAATACAATCGCCTTACTCATGGATTGATTCCTTTCATCATTGAGTCCAGAACCGCCATCCTATACCGAAAACCGTACTGACCCAAGCCCCGCACCAGCCCAGTGCATGCTAAAAGATGCAGATACGACTGACCTGCATCAAGGGGGCTGACCGCGGTCCGTTTTACACTTCCTTCACACTCATCAGCCATCGAGGCCGTCATGTCATCGCCCACTGAACCCGTTCAGGCGCCCAACGAGGCAACACCAGGCTCAGCCTTCCAGTGCTGGCAGCAGGGCTATGGCGTTATCCGGCACTCCGAACAGACCTCCGCCAGAGTCCGGGAACTCGCTGGAAAACTGGTTAGTGCCGGGCACCAACCGGATGAAGATACGGTGTACCGGAAGCTGATCGCCCTGGACCGGCTCACCAGCGCCGGCCTGTGGCTGGTGGTACACATGACCTATTGCAACCGGGTGGACATTGCCGGCGCCCCCCTGGTCGCCCAGGATTTCAAGGCTTCGCCGGAAGGCCATACCGGAGGCGCCCTGAACATGGTGCCTGCCTACGCGGCCTACCTGGCCCTCAACAACCTGACCGGAAAAACCCGCAGCTGGCTGATGGGACAAGGGCATTGTGTGGCCGCCGTGGATGCACTCAACGTTCTGACCGGCAATCTGCATCCCGAGCAACGCGCCCGTTACCTGGCGCCTGAGGGGCTATCTCGACTGGCCTCCGACTTCTACAGCTATCGCCAGAAACCGGATGGCACGATGGCGGCGCCCCTCGGTAGCCACGTGAACCCCCATACCGCCGGGGGCATTATCGAAGGTGGCTACCTTGGGTTTGCCGAGCTGCAATACGCTCATATGCCTCTGCCCGGTGAATCCCTGGTGGCCTTCCTTTCCGACGGAGCCGCTGAAGAACAGCGCGGCAGTGACTGGATACCCCGGTGGTGGCGGGCCGAGGACTGCGGACTGGTCTTGCCGGTGATGATTGCCAATGGCCGTCGCATTGAACAACGAACCGAGCTTGGTACCCGAGAGGGTCTGGAACGGTTTGAGCAGCACCTGCAACACCGGGGCTTTGACCCGGTACGATTTGACGGCCGTGATCCCGCGGCCTTCGTCTGTGCCATGTACGACATGGAGCAGGCACTAGCAGCCCATGGCACTGCTGCGCAACAAGGTGAGACCGGCTACCCGGTTCGCATACCCTACGGTATCGCAGAGACCGTGAAAGGCTATGGTTTCTATGGCGCCGGAGAAAACGCAGCTCACAATCTGCCTCTGCCCGGCAATCCTCGTATGGATGCCATATCCCGGGAGCTGTTCAATGAGTACGCAACACCGCTATGGGTAAAGCCGCAGGAGCTAAACCTGGCGGTATCCGAGCTGAATGAACACAGCCAACAGGGCCGGCCACTGGAGCGGGATCACCCGCTGGCGCTTCGCCGTCCCTCGGAACCTGCCATTCCGGTTTTGCCCTGGGCTCAGAACAAATGCTCACCCATGACTGCCGTTGATGAATTCTTCAAGGCTCTGGTCGCGGACAACCCGGAACTCCGGCCCCGGGTCGGCAACCCGGACGAACTCGCCAGCAACCGACTCAAAGGCGTGCTCCACAGCCTCAAGCACCGCGTGAACGACCCGGAGAACGAGGCCGAGTCAGTACACGGCAAGATCATTACGGCACTGAATGAAGAGGCGGTCGTCTCTGCCTGCCTGGCCAACAAAGCGGGATTGAATCTGGTGGCCAGCTACGAAGCCTTCTGCGTGAAAATGCTCGGCGCTATCCGCCAGGAGTTGATCTTCGCCCGACATCAGAAAGAAGTGGGCCGGCCACCCCAATGGCTGGGACTGCCAGTGATTGCCACCTCGCACACATGGGAAAACGGCAAGAACGAGCAATCCCACCAGGACACCAGCTTCTGTGAGGCTTTACTGGGAGAAATGAGTGATGTCTCCCGGGTGATTTTCCCGGCTGACTACAACAGCGCCCTGGCGATTCTGCCATCGGTTTACCGGGAGCGGGGCCGCATCAGTTGCCTCGTTATCCCGAAACGGGAGCGCCCGTGCGTCTTCAACGGCAGCGAAGCCGAAGCACTGGCAAGACACGGCGCACTGGTGGTGGACGAGGATACCTCAGCTGGCGAAGAACCACTGCTGCTGATTGCCAATGGCGCCTATCAGCTTTCCGAGGCCATACGGGCTTGCGAGCGTCTGCGCGAGACCGGCACACCGTTCCGGCTGGTCTATCTGCAGGAACCCGGGCGCTTCCGTCAACCCCGGGATCCGATGGAAGCCACCTCCTGCCTGACCGAGTTTGAGCGGGAGCGTCTGTTCCCCCATCGCATGCACCGACGGGTTGCCCTGACCCATATGCGGCCGGAAGTGTTTCGCGGACACCTGCACACGCTGTTCCCGCAGCCCGGCCATTCCCGGGTACTGGGCTACATCAATCGGGGTGGTACCCTGAATGAAGCGGGCATGCTGTTCGCCAACCGTTGCTCATGGGGCCATGCCCTGGCGGCCTGCGCCGAGGTGATGGACAAACCTCCCGGAGAATGGCTCTCCAGCGCCGAACTGGCCGCGGTGGAGGGCCGAGGCGATCCGGGAGTGATTACCCGCGGACTGCCTTGACCCGGTTACGTATCGCAGTTTCCAGTTCCAACACCAGCAGAACCACAACACCAGCCACCACAGAAAACGCCAGCTGCTCCAGGCTCAGGGCCGCAGTGGTAAAGGTGTGCTGGAACCAGGGCAGGTAGGTGAACAACAACTGCAATATCACGACCGCCGCGATCGCTGCCAGCACAACGGGGGTGCCGAGCACCCCCCGCAGGGTAATCGAGGCACTGTCGAGATAACGCACCGCAAACAGGTAGAAGACCTCCATCGCCACCAGGGTGTTGACCGCCAGGGTGCTGGCCAGCACTGGGTCCTGATGGCGATGCATGACCCAGAACCAGGCCGCGAAGATGCCCACCAGAAACAGCAGGGATACAAACGCCACCCGCCAGACCACAAAGCCCTGCAGCAAGGACTCGTCCCGCGGTCTGGGAGGTTGCCGCATAACTCCGGGCTCGGGCGGTTCAAACGCCAGTGTCATGGCCAGCAACACCGAGCTGACCATATTCACCCAGAGAATCTGCAAGGCGGAAATGGGCAACGTGAGCCCCAGCAACAAGGCGGTGATCAGGCTGACGGATTCCCCCCCGTTAATCGGAAGCATAAAGGCAATGCCCTTACGCAGGTTGGTGTAAACCGTGCGCCCTTCCCGGACAGCCGCAGCAATGCTGGCGAAGTTATCATCCAGCAGCACCACCGATGACGCCTGCCGGGCCGCTTCCGAGCCCTTGACACCCATGGCAATGCCAACATCCGCCCGCTTCAGTGCCGGGGCATCGTTGACGCCATCACCGGTCATGGCCACCACACCATGCAGTGCCTGCAGCGCTTTCACTAACCTGAGTTTGTGCTCGGGGCTGGTGCGGGCAAACACATCCACCTCTCCGGCCAGACTCCGGAGCTGATCTTCATCCAGGTCATCAAGCTCATTGCCGGTCAGTACCCGGTCGGCATTACGCAGCCCGAGTTTTCGGGCAATGGCACCGGCCGTCAGGGCGTGGTCGCCGGTAATCATCTTCACCCGAATACCGGCATCGTGGCACTCTTTGATAGCGCGGATAGCCTCCTGCCGGGGCGGATCCAGCAAGCACACCACCCCCAGCAATTCAGCGCCCTGTTCCAGCTCTTCCAGCACCAGTTCCCGGCTGCCTTTCGCCATTGGCCTGCGCGCCAGTGCCAGCACTCTCAGACCTTCGGAAGCCATCTCCGTGATGACCTGTTCCCAGTGCTCTTTGCTCAGCGATTCGGTTCCACCATCCGGGGATACCTGGTGCGCGCACATAGCCAGGATCCGTTCCGGAGCGCCTTTGAGATAGGCAATACCGTGGCCGTGGTGGTCATGGTGCAATGTGGCCATGAACCTTATGCGGGTATCGAAGGGAACCTCATCAACCCGTGGCCAGGCGGAGGCACTGTCCACATGATCAAATTCCGCCTTGCCGGCAAACACTTTCAGCGCGGCTTCCATGGGGTCACCATGAATAGAAGGCTGCCCGTCTTTGCCAATAATGCTGGCGTCGTTACACAGTGCCGCCGCCCGGGCAAGCTCAGCCAGCACCCCGTCGCCGGTGACCGGCTGACCCTCCCGGCAGACCATGCCATCGCGACCATAACCTTCGCCGGTAATCTCATAGCGCTCACCAGAGGTCACAGCTGTGGTCACCATCATTTCGTTACGGGTGAGCGTGCCGGTCTTGTCCGAGCAGATGACCGAAACCGCGCCAAGGGTTTCAATCACCGGCATCCGGCGTACCACCGCCTTGCGACGCGCCATCTGGCGCACACCAATGGCAAGGGTAATGGTGAGAATCGCAGGCAAGCCTTCAGGAATGGCTGCCACCGTCAGGCCCACCACCGCCATGAACAACTCCCGGAACTCCAGGCCACTGAACGCCAGGCCGCCAAAGAAGATGAGAATGCCGGTCACGATGACAATCAGAGAAAGCCCCCGAGCAAACCGGTCCATCTGTTCCAGCAGGGGCGTTTTCAGGCTGGTAGTGTCGGCCAGCAGGCCGGAAATGCGGCCGATTTCGGTATGCATACCGGTACGTACGACAACGCCCCGGGCGGTGCCCGTGGCCACCATGGTGCCGGAGAACGCCATGCCAGTCTGGTCGCCGAGGGCCGACTGCTCTTCCACCGGATCGGGGAACTTGTCCACCGCCTCGGATTCGCCCGTCAGGATAGCTTCCTCAATCTTGAGGTTGTTGGTTTTTTCCAGGCGAAGATCGGCGGGCACACGGTCACCAGCCTCCAACAGCACGGTATCACCAGGTACCAGCTCGCCGGCATCCACCTGATGCTGGCCGCCGGCCCTGACAATGCGGGCGCGGGGAGCCAGCATATGACGGATAGCGGACAATGCCTGCTCGGCCCG
The DNA here is from genome assembly GCF_000475355.1 of Marinobacter sp. C1S70. Taxonomy (NCBI): domain Bacteria; kingdom Pseudomonadati; phylum Pseudomonadota; class Gammaproteobacteria; order Pseudomonadales; family Marinobacteraceae; genus Marinobacter; species Marinobacter sp. C1S70. The sequence goes on from NZ_AXBW01000073.1 coordinate 357,307, forward strand.
ACCTTCCTGGATGAAGCCGACCAGGGTCTGGACAATCACCACCGCCAGAATCACCCCGGCGTCGACCCAGTGTCCGAGAGCACCGGTGATGGCCGCTGCGGTCAGCAGTACATAAATCAGGAAATTACGTAACTGGCGACCGAGCCGGGCCAGGGGGCCGGACGTCCTACCCTCTGGCAACTGGTTGGGACCAAACCTCTCATACCTGGCCCGCGCACTTTCGTCGGTCAAAGGCTCCGGCGCTTCCAGAAGAACCCGCGCCTGTTCTGCGGCCAGGGCATGCCAGGCCTGAGACTGTGCGCCCCCGGCTAGTGTCCGCTGTGAACCTGGCGTGCTGACTTCTGACATATCCCTGCTCCCTGCCTAAGGTCTGGGTCAACTACACAGGATTCTGCCGATACCGCCAATGCGCCAGGTCAAACCGAAGGCTGGTATAGCCGCGCCCGGTTGGCTATACCGGATCGACCGTTCGGTTCCCGGCACCCGGCAAGGTCTTCCGCGCCGCAGACCGACTGTTATCAACGGTGTATTCCCGGCTCTTGACGGTATCCACGAAATACCAGTTAGCCAGGGCTTCGTCCTGAGTGAAAGTAACCACCATATAACCACGTTGATTGATGTTCAGGTAGTCTAGGCCATCCACCAGCAGGCCAATGCCCTGCTCCGCATCGGCAATCAGGGCATCAGGCAGTCCCAGATAGTCCTCCAGTCCGGGAGAAGACACCGAGGCGGTGGCAAATTCCACACCCACCTGCTTGCCATTCATATCCTTCAGATTATTGGCCCAGGCGTTATGGGTATCTCCGGCCAGCACCACCAGGTTTTTGTCCAATTGCCGCGCCATGCCAAGAACAACTTCTCTTTCTGCCTGATAGCCGTCCCAGGCATCGAGATTGTAGGGCGCGGCCGTGCTGATTCGGCTCAGTTCCTGCTCAGTGAGTGTGGGGTCGCCCTGCAGGGCTCGGAATTTGATAGTCGCGAGTTCCGCCAGGGCTTGCGGCAGTTCCGAAACGTTTCCAGTGGCAATACCCAGCAACAATTCCGCAGGCAAATCCATACGCCCCATCAACACCTGCTGTCCCAGCACCTGCCATCGCCCGGTCGACGTGGCCAGCTTGTTCTGCAACCACAGACGCTGCTCTGCTCCCAGCAATGTCCGGTTTGGATCGGTCACATCGGCCCTGAATTGATCCACGTTCAGTCCGGCTTCGCTAAGATAGTTCAGGTAATCCAGTTGCTGATCGCGCCCGATAACACGGGTGTCCAGCATGTGCAGATCCACCAGATCGCCAAAGCGGAAGCTGCGATAGATGGCCTCGTCATTACCTTCAATCACCGGTCGGATCGGCATCCACTCGAAGAAGGCCTGCAGCGCCGACAGCTTGCGCTGATCAAAATCGCCTTCAGAATCATCGTGATTTTCAGCACCGTTTCGCCAGGTATCGTTAGCCACTTCATGGTCGTCCCACACCACAATGAACGGTAACCGCTGATGGGCCAGCTGCAGATCCGGATCCTGCCGGTAAATGGCATACCTGCGGCGATAATCGGCCAGTGTCAGCAACTCCCGGTTATTGTTTTCCGGGAAGGTCCGGCCCAAAGCGCGGGCATCTTCCGAGGCATAGCTGTCCGGGTCACTGCTGTACTCATAGATATAGTCGCCCAGATGAATCACAGCATCCAGGTCCGCCTGGTTTGCCACTTCACGGTATACGTGAAAGTAACCGGCCGGGTAGTTGGAGCAGGACACCACAGCCAGTCGCACCTGCTCTACCGACCCTTCCGGCAAGGTAGTCGCGGCCCCTACGGGAGAGGTGGCACCCGAGGAGCGGAAACGGTAATAGTAACGCTGGCCCGGCATCAGCCCCTGGGCATCCACCTTAATGGTGAAATCATGATCTTCGGTGGTTTCGGCGGTTCCTGAGCGCACCACCGAGGCAAACTCCGCATCGGTGGCGATTTCCCAACCTACTTTCACCTTGCTGCCACGCTCGGGCACGGCCCGGGTCCAGAGAATAACGCTGTCCTGTAGCGGATCACCACTGGCCACACCATGGGTAAAATCAACCCGCCGTTTGTCGTCGCTGTCCAGCACACACCCCGCCAGGCCGCTGGAAATCGCCACCGCCCCCATACCCAGTGCCGATGCTTTCAGAAAATCCCGTCTCGTCAGTCTAGCCATTGTCCACCCCTGTCATGTTCGTCATATGCTTTTTATCGTGCCCGGAAACCAAAACCGGTTGGCCTGAAAAGCTAGACCAGAGATATGAAGAACGCGTTGCCGGATTACGACAAGGCTATGGCAAATTCCGACAGGTGCATCGCAAGCAGACGGCAGTCACAAAAAACGGGAGCCGAAGCTCCCGTTTTGACAGAGTGATTAACGTGTTTGGCTAGCCGCTGACGAACACCGGCCCGAGCCCCAGATTCCAGAGAATGACCGAACCGACACGGGTGGATACCAGGATCACCAGTGCCACCGTGAGTAGAGCCCCTCCGTACATGACCGCCCGCTCCTTTTCGATGCCCATGACGATCGGTAAGCCGTCGTACATCAACCAGGCGCCGTAACAGGCCGCTGCCAGAAACACCACAGCATTGAACCAGGGCACCGGGTACAGCAGCGCAAAACCGGCCAGGAACAGTGGCGTACAGGAATAGGCTGCCAGGGCAATACCGTTAGACGGCACGTGCTCTTCCTTGGCGCCATAGGTTTTCGCCATCCAGTTAATGGCGTACCCGAGGGCGAAGACCCCCACCAGCATGGCGAGGTAGGTCAGAACGCTCATCTGGAGGGCACTGATTTCGGTGAGCTTGATCAGCCGTTCGCTACCGATAGACCAACCAAAATGGGCCGTCGAGATGTAGGCACAGATTGGCGCTATGGCCGCCAGAACGACGACGTACGCCACATAAAGACGAGTTGGATGTTCGTGTTCTTTCTTAATGGATACCCACTCATCTTCCGGGTGGGTGAAGAGACCAAACGCATGGGACAGAAGCATAAACCACCCCCTTTATTGCTGTTGTTGGTATGGGTGGATACGGTGCCCGAACCATTTCGGACTTAAAACCGTTCCTGTTCTTAACTATAGTCAAGAATCAGATTCGGGAAAGCCGGCATTGATTCTCTTTACTTATCAGATCCGGCCTATAAGACCGTTTTGTTCTGAGAACAGGACACGCCAGTGAGTCTGGATCGATTTTCTGGCTGCCAACGTAATCATGGAAGTGTCACCAATCCTGGCAAGGAGTAAAAAACGCGATGATCCGTATCAGAACCGCAGTACCCACAGCAATCCTCTCCCTTTTTATGACCAGCACACAGGCGCTTGCAGAAATGCAGACCGAAACCATTGAATACACCGTAGACGGCCAAACCTTCACCGGCTACCTGGCCTGGGACGACGAGTCCGACCAGAAACGCCCCGGCGTGCTGGTGGTACACGAATGGTGGGGCCACAATGACTTTGCCCGGGAGCAGGCGGAAAAGCTGGCAGCCTCCGGCTATACCGCCTTCGCACTGGATATGTATGGCTCCGGCAAACAGGCCGACCATCCGGATACCGCCCAGAAGTTCATGCAAGAAGCCACAAGCAACATGGAGCAGGTTAAAGCCCGCTTCCTGAAAGCCAAGGCACTTCTGCAGAACCATGACAGCGTTGACCCAGACCGTATTGCTGCCCAAGGCTATTGCTTCGGTGGTGCCGTGGTCCTGAACATGGCTCGTATGGGCGTGGATCTGGATGGCGTAGTCAGCTACCACGGTGCCTTGGGCAGCCCGCTGCAGGCCGAAGCTGGCGCTGTAAAAGCAAAAGTGCAGGTCTACACAGGCGGCGCAGATGACATGGTTCCCTCGGAACAGGTGGCCGGGCTGGTTCGGGAAATGCAGAATGCCGAAGTGGATCTGACGCTTGTCAGCTTTCCCGGCGTGAAACATTCCTTCACCAATCCCAATGCCGATAAGGTGGCCGAACAGTTCGGCATGCCAATCGCCTATGATGAAGCAGCTGCGCGGCGCTCATGGCAGGGCACCATGCGTTTTTACGAGGAAATTTTCGGGGAATAAACAGGCAACAAAAAAGGCAGCCTCGGCTGCCTTTTTTGGGTTATTGCTGAATCCTCAGGGGATTACAGAGCAACAACGTTCTCCGCCTGAGGACCTTTCTGGCCCTGAGTTACGGTGAACTCGACCTGCTGGCCTTCGGCCAGGGTCTTGAAACCAGAGCCCTGAATGGCGCTGTAGTGAACGAATACGTCCGGGCCGCCTTCACGAGTGATAAAGCCAAAGCCTTTTGCTTCGTTGAAGAACTTAACAGTACCGGTAGTAGTAGACATACTTAAACTTCCTGAAATCAATCATATTATCTGCTGCCACACACTCATAGGGTGCTGGTCAGCGTGTAACGGAAAAACAGAACTCGCGGGATCAAAAACAGGACGGTCACTACTAACTGCGGAGGTACGTCTTATTCATGAACTGCTTTACTGATTCTTTCCTACGAACCCACTCTACTCTGGAATTTCGGGCTTGCCAAGCGTAATTTCAATAATTTGTGTAGGTAGTGATACCCACAGATTCTGACTCGCCCGCAGGCTTACCCACGCACCAGGGAAAAAGTCAGAAATCCGAGTGCTGTCATCAGGATAGAGCCAACAACATGGGCCAGAATTCCGACCAGGGCCATACCCCACTTGCCTTCCTGAAGCGCGGCGAACATCTCCAGCGAGAAGGTCGAGAAAGTCGTCAGGGCGCCACACAAACCTGTCACCGCAAACAGACGCCATTCCGGCGAAAGCACACTGCTCTGGCTGAAAAAAGCCATCAACACGCCAATCAGCCAGCCACCACTGAGGTTGGCAACCAGTGTGCCCCAGGGAACGGCGTGATAACTGGCGTTAAGCCAGAGCCCAAGCCCCCAGCGCAGGTTGGCGCCTATAACGGCACCAACGCTGACTGCAAGAACCGACCACCACATGCTACCCGGCCGCCTCAGGCCGGGTTGTGGTCGATCAGGGTTTCCCGGTTTCGGGCAAACTCGTCAAACGGGAAATCATCCACGGTGAGCATTTCCAGCACCACCTCTTCATACTGGCGCATGAAGTCGGCTTCTTCCTTGCTGAATACACCGGCCTCCAGGGCGGCCTCAAAACGCTCCTCGGGATGCAGTGCGGTCATCGGCAGTTCGCCCTTGGCGTAAGCCTTGGTGGCCTTCCGATACAGCTGCTCGGCCTTGTCGTAGTCTTTCAACAGACCGTTATAGCGGGCGACGGGATTTTCCACCGTGCCTTCCCCGTCTGTAGTCCAGGCACCAGCCATCAGCTTGTTGCGAACCGGAGTATCGGTGGTGATGGAACGGGCCAGCTTGCGCGCCAGATCATCATGGGGCGCATCCCAACGGCATCCCAGCGGCAGGGTAATAGCTCGCAGAGCCAGTGCCACCGGTCGGTTCGGCAGGTTCTGGAGGAACTCGTCCAGTGCCAGCTCGGTACGATGCAGCAGATAGGCCAGGCTGTACTGCATCAGTTCTTTCTCGCCATCCACCGGCTGGGTTTCGTGCCAGTTCTTCAGCACCATGGAAGCCAGGTACAGATTCGCCAGCATGTCACCCAGGCGTGCCGAAATCAGCTCGCGCATTTTCAGCTCGCCGCCCAGGGTTGTCATGGCCGCATCGGCACACAGGCCGAAGGCAGAGCTGAACCGCGCCAGGGCCTGGGCATACTTGCGGGAGGCACTGTCGAATGGCACATCAGCCTTGCCCAGGCCCAGCGCCTGCGTAAAGGCGCGGGCGGCATTGCCAAAGATTAGCCCGGCATGACCAAAGAACGCCTCATCAAACGCCTTGATATCGTCATTGTCCTTCGCGGCAAGCTCTTTCAGCACATACGGATGACAACGGATGGCACCCTGACCGAAGATCATCAGGCTGCGGGTCATGATATTGGCGCCTTCAACGGTGATCGACACCGCCGCACCACTGTAACCAATGCCCAGGTAGTTGCGGGGTCCAAGGGTTACGGTTTTACCACCGTGCACATCCATGGCATCGGTGAGGATTTCACGCTGAAACTCGGTCAGGTGATACTTGAGGATAGCGGACGGTACCGCCGGCTTCTCGCCCCGATCGATCATATTAGCGGTGTGATTAACCGCCGCCTGAGCAATGTAGGTTTTAGCCGCAATGCGGGCCAGCGGGGCTTGTACCCCTTCCATCTCCGCCACCGGCGTATTGAACTGGCGGCGAATTCGGGTAAAGCCACCGGCCGTGCCCACAGCATAGGCAGCGGCGCCGGCAGCACCGGACGGCAGGGTGATACAGCGACCCACCGAGAGACACTCAACCAGCATACGCCAGCCCTGGCCCGCCATTTCCTGGCCACCAATAATATAGTCCAGCGGGATGAACACATCCTTGCCCTTGATCGGGCCGTTCATGAACGGGGACCCGATGGGGCAATGGCGCCGTCCGATTTCCATGCCCTCGGTATCCCGGGGGATCAGCGCACAGGTAATGCCGTAGTCTTTGGTGTCCCCCAGCAGCCCGTCCGGGTCAAACATCCGGAACGCCAGCCCGACCACCGTGGCGACTGGCGCCAGCGTAATCCAGCGCTTTTCAAAGTTCAGGCGGATACCCACCACTTCTTTACCATCCACTTCCTGCTTGCAGACGATGCCGGTGTCTGGCAGCGAAGTGGCATCAGAGCCTGCGCGAGGCCCGGTCAGGCCAAAACAGGGGACTTCCCGGCCATCGGCCAGTCTCGGCAGATAATAGTCTTTCTGCTCTTCGGTACCGTACTTCACCAGCAGCTCGCCCGGGCCGAGGGAGTTGGGCACGCCGACCGTGACCATCAGCATTTCGTTGGCGGCCAGCTTCTGCAGCACTGCAGTCTGGGCCTTGGCGGAAAACCCGAGGCCACCGTATTCCTTCGGAATGATCATGCCGAAGAACTTCTCTTTCTTCAGGAAATCCCAGAGTTCCTTGGGCAGATCGGCACGCTCAACCGCCAGATCCCAGGCGTTACACATGGAAATGGCGTGGGTGCACTGGTCGTCGACGAAGGCCTGCTCTTCCTCACTCAAACCGATGTGGCGGTTAATCAGCAGGTTGTGCCAATCCGGGCGACCGGTGAACAGTTCGCCATCCCAACCAACGGTACCCGCTTCCAGAGCCACTTTCTCAGTGTCTGACACCTTGGGCGCCACCTTCTTGAACATGGCAAACACCCGAGGGGTGAGCCAGCTCTGCCGGAACTGGGGCAAACCCGCAACAGCGGTAACGGCCGCGCCCGCCAGAAGGACAAAAGCAAGCCAGCCAGAGGCCAGAAACAGGGACAGCACACCTACCACAACCATCACGCCAATGGCGGGTTTGGCACCGGATTCCCGGCGCATCACGTACAGCAGGCCGGCCAGAGCCACCAGAAAAAGAATCAAAGTCATCTCAGGATCTCTCTGTCTTCCATGGATTGGAGTCTCCGGCCAGTGCCGGAGCCCTTTGACTACACTTCGTTACGTTCAACTTACCCTAACAGATGTCTGTTCGCCAGATAATGACCAGTGTTCAGTCGGTTAGCACCATTACGATGTGACAATCACACGGATACCTTCCAGGGCCAGGGACGCATGCTCTACAGCACTGCGGGCGGCATCCAGCTGGGTGCGCAGGAAGTCGATTTCTTCGTTGCGGATGGCCGGGTTCACTTTCTGCAGTGCTTCCAGACGCCGAATCTCCGGCATGAAGCTGTCTTCTACCCTCGCCAGCGCCTGTTCGCGAAGCGGTGACAGATGCGGCTCCGCCAGTGTCTCGACGTGGTCGACCATGGTTTCCACCTCGGCCCGGATTTTCGGCACGATGGCCTGGGCCGTGCGTCGACGGATATTGGAACAAAGCTCATTCAGCCTTTCATGGGGCAGAGCCTTGGACAGATCCCGGCCATTCACATCCACCACCAGGCGCAGGGGCGAAACGGGCAGATACCGAGTCAACTGCAGCGATTCGGGCGCCGGACAATGCACCGCGAATACGGCTTCCAGCAGGAGCGTCCCCGGGGGCAGAGCCTTGACCGAGAGATTGGCCAGGGCAGCCTTGCCCAGACCGGAACTATTCACCGAATCCATCACCCCGGTAACCATCGGGTGCTCCCAGCTCATGAACGCCATATCTTCGCGCTGCAACGCCTGCTGACGATCCCAGGTAACGGTCAGCCCGTCTTCCGGAAGCTCCGCCACCAGGCCGGCCTGGAACTGCTCGCCCGGCTTCAGGATATCCGCATGCTCACTGTGGTCTTCCAGGTCGACGCCGAGGATATCGAAAGCCTGAATCATGTAGTCCCGAACTTCAGCGGCGTTCTCCTCTTCCTCGATCCCGGCGATCAAAGCCTCAGCCTCATCAACACGACAGGAGTTCAGTTCAATCAGCGCATCCCGGCCGTTGTGCAATATGTCTTTCAGACGCGCCGTCTCAGACGCACTGGCCGCCACCAGTGGCTCCAACTGGCTTTCGTCTCCGTCCAGGGCCTGCTGCCACTGGCCCTGAACATGTTCCTGAACAGCAACACCCACGGCGCAGCTCTCGGCAAACGCATTCAGCCCTTCCTGGAACCAGCGGTACTGTACCTCCTGACTGGTGCCCTGAAGATAGGGTATGTGAATACGGATCGCTTCGGTCTGGCCGATCCGATCCAGGCGACCAATGCGCTGTTCCAGCAGATCCGGATTAGCCGGCAGATCAAACAGCACCAGATGGTGGGCAAACTGGAAGTTGCGCCCCTCGCTGCCGATTTCCGAACAGATCAGCGCCTGTGCCCCCTGCTCCGTATCGGCAAAATAGGCCGCGGCCCGGTCGCGCTCAATCAGACTAAGGTGTTCGTGGAAGGCTGCACTGCGAATACCGGCCCGTAACTGCAGATAATGCTCAAGTGCCATGGCCGTGCTGGCTTTGGCACAGATCACCACCACCTTGGCCGGGCGCAGGCTGGCCAGTTTCTTCTCCAGCCAGCTCACCCGGGGATCCTGAGCCAGCCAGTCTTCTTCATCCACTGACTGCTCGGGCGCCAGCCCGGTGACACCGTATTGATGGTGTTCATACAGGTCCGGGCACGGCAGGGGTTCCGGTAACGGCTGTCGCTCCGGGAAGCCCTGAATGGCGGCCCGGGTATTCCGGAACAACACTCGCCCGGTGCCGTGACGATCCAGCAACGCATCAATCACCGCCTGGTGGGCATCATTCCGGGCCAGCAATTCGTCCAGCTCATCTCCCAGCCAACCGGCCAGGGCCTGCCGATCGTCTTTTGAGATAGTATCCGGCGCCTGCTGCAGGCGCCGGACCACCTGATTGATCACTTCATAGTGCTGTTCTTCTTCCCGGAAGGTCTCCAGATTGTGGAACCGGGCCGGGTCGAGCAAGCGCAGGCGGGCAAAGTGGCTGGCCACGCCGATCTGTTCCGGTGTTGCGGTCAGCAGCAGCAGGCCCTGGCTGGCACCGGACAACTGCTCAACCACATCGTATTCCGGGCTGGACTGTTCCGGCGACCAGGCCAGGTGATGAGCTTCGTCCACCACCATCAGATCCCAGCCCGCCGCCACTGCGTCTTTGCGGGCCTTCTCGCTGCGCACCAGGAAGTCGAGGCTACACAGCACTAGCTGGTCAGATTCAAACGGGTTAACCGCATCGTCATCACCAAAAATATGGTTAACCAGAGCGTCGACATCATCTTCTTCGGCCTTGAGGTCGTCGTACCGGGCCTGATCAATAATGGAAAAGCGCAGATTGAAACGCCGCAGCATTTCCACCAGCCACTGGTGGATCAGTGAATCGGGCACCACAATCAGCGCCCGGCGGGCTCGACCGGTCTGCAGCTGATAATGAAGAATCAGACCTGCCTCAATGGTTTTACCCAGACCGACCTCATCGGCCAGCAGAACCCTGGGAGCATGCCGGCGTGCCACTTCGTGGGCAATATAAAGCTGGTGCGGCAGGTGCTGGGTGCGTGCCCCAATCAGCCCCTGGGCCGGCGACGCCCGCAGACGGTCCATGTGCTGAAGGGTGGCGACTCGAAGCCGGAAGGCACCGTTGCGATCAAACTGGCCGGCAAAGAGGCGCTGATGAGGCGCGGAAAAATTCACAGAGCCCGCCAGCTTAACCTCGGAAATCGGCTGAATATTCTCACCGTCATCGGCGTGATACACCAGAACGCCATCGAGATCTTCCACTGCGCGCACGGTATAGCGCTCACCGTCAAAGGTCTCTATTTCCTCGCCCTGTTGATACACGATCCGTGACAAGGGCGCATTATCGATGGCATAGGTGCGCTCTTCATCGGCAGCGGGGAACCCCAGGGTGACTCTGCGCCCCGAGATGTCCGTTACGATACCCAGACCCAGGGCAGTATCGCTGTGGCTGACCCAACGCTGGCCGATGACAAATTCCGATGTTTCCAAGAAACCTCCGATGACTGATTACTGAGTGTTTGAACCGTTTTCCCGAACCCAATAGGCCGTTGCACCACACACCGCCGCTGGCACCACAAACAGGTTGAGCACCGGCACCATCGCCGCCAGGGCGACCGGCAGGCCGAACCCGAGAGCCGACAGCCGGGTATCTCCCAACAGCTTGCGCAGAGCCGGAAAACTGACCTTGTGGTTGTCGGCCGGATAATCCACATATTGCAGCGCCATCATCCAGCTGTTGAACAGAAACCAGAGCACAGCGGCCACCAGGTTGACCACGGGAATCAGGCCAATAATGAACAAGCCCAAAGCCCTGGGCAGGTAATAGGCAATCTTCTGAACCTCCCGCCAGAGCGCACGGGGAATGTCCTTGATAATGGCGGACCAGCTATCGTCAGTAGATACCTCCTGGCCGGTCAGCTGTTTCTCGGTGAGTTCCGCCAGGTAACCATAGAAGGGAGAGCCGATCAGGTTGGCCACGATCACGAAGCCATAGGCCAGCATCAGCAGAATCACCACGCCGTACAGCAGCCAGAAAAGCCAATCGAGTGCCTGCAACCAGGCCCAGTCCGGCAACCAGGCCATGGCCGCAGCGATCATGGCGGTGAACAGTTCGGCCAGAAAATAGAACAGCAGACCGAAAAGCAGGATGTTGATGATCAGCGGGATGACAACAAACAACCGGAGGCCCGGCTGGCGAATCAGCCCGAAGCCTTCCCCCAGATAGCCCAGTCCACGAAAAAAGTTACCCTTGAGCATTACTGGTGTTCCTCCGCTGCCATGACAATAACGGGGCGCAAAGCATATCATGTCGGAACCATTCCCACAGCCCGCGAGGACTCTCGGATTCCACTATGCCCCGCATCCGTTCCATTATCGTCTCCATTCTGGCCATGCGACGGCTATGGCAGGCAGCGCTGTTTGTTTCCATTGCAGCCATCCTTTACCTGGCAACCACCAGTAACAGTTACCCCATCCCTGCGGCGCCCAATGACAAGATCAATCATCTGATTGCCTTTCTGGAGCTCACCCTGGTGACCCGCCTGGCATGGCCACGGCTTTCTGTGCTTTGGTTTGCCCCCGCCTTGCTGGTTTTCGGCCTGATACTGGAGGTGGTGCAAGCCAACCTGCCGTACCGGGATTTCTCCCTCGCAGATCTGACAGCGGATGCCGTTGGCATCGGGCTTGGCCTGCTGCCTTGGCCGGGACTTCGACTGGCTCAAGAAACGGATTTGCGAAAATCGCCCGAATCCTTGTGAGACATTTCCTACATGCCTGTAGGAACTCCCTGTGACATCTCGTACGCAGTCTGTAACTCCAGTTACAAACCAAAATCTACATGAATGATTTGTAACAACTTTCCCATGCTTGACGAGTTCGGCAACGCGTTCTGCGTGCATAGTTCACACGTTTGTAAAGCTGGCATTGGTAATATGAACACCGTCAAGGATGACAGGGAAAGGACGACGCACTGGATGCACCCCGGCACGGACTGCGGGGAGAAGCAGGGACACAGGGACGCTTCGCTTAAGGGATAACGAATCGGATCGCCGGCTCGGATGCTGGCACCAGGGAACGGCAGCAAGGAATGGCAACACGGCGGTTGCCCATCGCGCACGGAGGCGCCAACCTGTTCCGAATCTGAACTGCCCCGGACGGCGGTTCAGTACCTGTTCAAGGGCAGCTTGATGGCTGCCCTTTGTTTTTTCTGGTCAGAAAAATTCAGTCACCGCCGGCCAGATAGATCCTCACCTTGTTGAATTCCTCAAACTCATTCAGATCCGGCCAGGTTCTGGCTTCGATCACAGCCTGCTGCACATAACCGGAATGACCAAGATCCTTCACTCGCGAATCCGCCAGCAGCACTTGGGTCGAGGCTGCTTCGAAGGCCGCCAGTAACGGGCGATTTTCAGGGTCGTACAGAACATCCGCAGCGGTAATCAGATCGACGCTCCCGGGCCGGTTTGCCCAGTCGTCACACAGATCAATCTCCACATTGTTCAGGCGGGCATTGGCGGCCGCGGCATCCAGCGCTGCCGCGTCGATGTCGCAGGCTATGGACCGGGCAGCACCGGCCAGTGCGGAGGCGACAGCCACTACCCCTGAACCGGAGCCAAAATCCAGCACGGTCTTGCCAGCCACCACGTACGGATGCTGCAGAATCCACCGGGCCAGCACCTGCCCGCTGGCCCAGCAGAACGACCAGTACGCCGGTTCGGCCACCACAGCCTGGGCTTCATCATGGCTCAACGGTCCATCCAGCACCCCCGGGTCAAACAGATACAGCTGGATATCCGGGCAGCCCGCAGGCGCCGAAACCGCCACCCGACCTCGACTCAGTGTTTTCTGAAGATGCCGATTGAGAACATCCGGGCTCATAATTTTCCCTCGCCAGTGCTGAAAGGACGTGGGATTGTACCCTTGTCCGGGATGCCGGGATATCGCCGGTTCGGTATACTGCCGCCTCACCCTGAATCACAGTGATCCGTTGATATGGCCAGCAGACCCGATACCGACGACTACCTCAACCTGTTCCTGAACGATGTGCCGCTGATGGACGTCCGGGCGCCGGTGGAATTTGCCAAAGGTAGCTTCCCGTCTGCAGAAAACGCCCCGCTGATGAACGACGAAGAACGGCACCGGGTGGGCATCTGTTATAAGGAAAAGGGCCAGGACAAGGCCATTGAACTGGGGCACCAGTTGGTCTCCGGCGACATCAAGGCCCAGCGAATTGAAGCCTGGAAGCGCTTTGTGGCACAACACCCGGAGGGGTATCTGTTCTGTTTCCGGGGCGGATTGCGCTCGCGCCTGACCCAGCAGTGGATCAGGGACTCCGGCATCGACTACCCGCTGGTGAAAGGCGGCTACAAGGCCCTGCGTCGCTTCCTCATTGACAGCCTGGAAGCACAGATCGAATCAGGTCAGTTCCGGATTCTCAGCGGCCGCACCGGTACTGGCAAGACCCGGGTACTGATGCAACTGCCCAATCCGGTCGATCTGGAGGGCCTGGCGAATCACCGGGGCTCCAGCTTTGGCCGGCAGGTAACTCCCCAACCCTCCCAGATCGACTTCGAGAACCGGCTGGGGGTGGCCATGCTCAAGGCCAGGCACCAAGCGGGAGGGCCAATCTACCTTGAAGACGAAAGCCGCCTGATTGGCCGCTGCGCCCTGCCGGAAACCCTTCGGGCCCGGATGTCTGAATCACCCCTGCTGATTCTGGAACAGGCCATGGAAGAGCGTATTGCCATCATCCGGGCCGACTACGTTGAAGGCATGCTGGCCAGTTACCGGGCCAGGGACGGTGAAGACGCCGGCTGGCTGAATTTCCGGGACTACCTGTTGAGCGCCATCGACCGCATTCGCAAACGCCTGGGCGGCGAGCGTTACCAGAAACTCCGTAACCTGATGCTGCAGGCTCTGGATCAACAGGAAGCCAATGGCTCCCTGGAAGGGCATCATGGCTGGATTGAGGCCCTGCTGACCGACTACTACGACCCCATGTACGACTACCAGCTTACCCAGAAACAGGGCGAAATACTGGTACGGGGCGGCCCCGAAGTCATCACCGAGTGGGCCAGATCCCGCACCAGCACGTAATCCTGGGCGTTGGCAGTAATGCCGTGTACAGCTTTCTCTGCTATATAGTTGGTTCAGACAAATCCCGCTGAACCACGTCATTTGTCGATAAGAACTCACTCAGAAAATATTAACGATCAAGGAGTTTTTCCCTATGGAAGAGTTATTCGGTGCTAACGGGCAGGCCTCTGAATGGGCGGATCAGGCCATTGCCCTGATCATGGCTTATGCCCCAAAGGTTCTGCTGGCGATTGTTACGCTGATTATCGGCCTCTGGCTGATCAACCGGTTCGTCAGGGTGCTGGACAACCGCCTTGGCAAAAAAGATCCGACCCTGAACAAGTTTCTCTGTGGCCTGATCAGCGCCATTCTGAAGATTCTGCTGCTGATCTCCGTCGCCTCCATGGTGGGCATCGCTACCACTTCGTTTGTCGCCATCATCGGTGCCGCCGGCCTGGCGGTGGGCCTGGCCTTGCAGGGCAGCCTGGCCAACTTTGCCGGTGGCGTGCTGATCCTTATCTTTAAACCCTTCAAGGTCGGCGATGTTATTGATGCCCAGGGCTTTCTGGGCTCGGTGCGGGAAATCACCATCCTCTACACCATTGTCGACACCTTCGACAATCGCCGGATCGTGATCCCCAACGGCCAGCTTTCCAACGCCAGCCTGACCAACCTGAGCGCCTACGAAACCCGCCGCTGCGACATGAGCTTCGGCATTGGCTATGGCGATGACATCGACAAGGCCAAGGCCATCTGCAAACGCCTGATCGAAGAGGATGAGCGCGCCCTGAAAGACCCGGCGCCGCTGATCGTTGTTGGCGCCCTCGGCGAAAGCTCGGTAGACCTGACGGTGCGCGCCTGGACCAAGGGCGCCGATCTGTGGCCGTTCTACTGGGATATGCAGGAGCGGGTGAAAAAGGCCTTCGACGCCGAGGGCATTTCGATTCCTTTCCCGCAACGGGACGTGCACATGTACAAGGCTGATTAAACGGAACCATTTCACATGGAAACATCCGGTAACTCGCAAAGTGCGTATCCTGAACTAAGCTGACGACAAGGCGGGGTAAAAACCCCGCCTGCCATCGGGGCCCGGCCCGGGAAAGGCGGATGGCTCCACAACACTGTCGATGCTGTCAGGAGGTTGTGAACATGCCGGCAAAGCAGCTGAAAACATTTCTGGATGAGGCAGGTGTGGACTACATGTGCCTCTCTCACCCCCCAGCCTTTACCGCCCAGGAACTTGCCCATCACGTCAAGATCGCCGGAGATCGGGTAGTCAAAACCGTCATTATCGAACTCGATGGCAAAATGGCCATGCTGGTGATGCCGGCCACCTGGCGTATTCGCTGGGACAGACTGAGCAAGATTCTGGACACCGATTTTGTCGACCTGGCCGACGAACAAGCCTTTCAGGATCGCTTCCCCGATTGCGAAGTGGGCGCCATGCCGCCGTTTGGCAACCTCTTTGGCATGAGCGTTTACTGCGCCGAGGCTTTAACCGAGCAACCGGAACTGGCCTTTGCCGCCGGCAGCCACAGCGAATCCATTCACATGAACACCCGGGACTTCCTGAGCCTGGTACAACCCATGGTTATCAACCAGGGCTTCACCCGTCCGGGCGCCCGCAAACCGGCCTGGCTGGTCCGCAACCCCCGCCGCTCCGGCAATCGGGAGGAGACACCGGCTACCTCCATGGCCGGCTACTGATCCACCCGGGATTGACCCCGGTCGCTTGTCTGCAGCACGGCATCGCGTAAACTGAGGCCAGCAGACAGGAACCGGATATGACACAGACCTTTGACACCATCATCGTAGGCGCCGGCATGGTCGGCGCCGCACTTGCCACCGGGCTGGGCCAGCAGGGCATCCGCGTGGCCCTGATCGACCAGGCTTCCCCCGCCCCCTATCAGCCAGACAGCCACCCGGATATCCGGGTATCCGCCCTCAGCGCCGGCAGCGAACGCTATCTGGCCAGCCTGGGTGCCTGGCCACGAATACTGGCCATGCGCGCTACCCCATATTGCCGCCTGGCGGTCTGGGACGAGACACCAAATCCGCTCAAACGACTGGTGCCCCGAAGCCTGACCGAGGTGGAATTCGACGCCAACAGCCTGGGCGCGCCGCATCTTGGCCATATCGTTGAGAACAGCATTACCCAACTGGCTCTGTGGCAAACCGCCGAAACGGAAACTGACGTCACCCTGATCACAGGCCACAGCGTTCGGGACCTGGTCCAGAGCACAGAGTACGCCACGGTGACCCTGGATGATGGCAGCCAGTTGCAGGCCCAGCTGGTGGTCGGCGCCGATGGCGCTATGTCCCGGGTGCGGGAGTTAGCGGGTATCGGTGTTACCCGGGATCAGTACGAACAGCAGGCCCTGGTGATCTCGGTGCGCTATCGGGGCAATGTGGAAGACATTACCTGGCAGGGCTTTTACCCCAGCGGTCCCAGGGCCTTCCTGCCCTTGCACAGCGCTGGCGAGCAGCACCCTGGAGAGAGCTGGGCCTCCCTCGTGTGGTACGACCACCCGGCCCGACTGGACGAACTCAAGGCCATGGGCGAACAGCAACTGATGGCTGAGATCCAGCAGCATTTCCCCGAACGACTACCGGAGCTGACCCACATTGACGCCAGGGCCAGCTTTCCCATCGCCCGCCAGCATGCCAAGCACTATTACCAGAACCGGGTGGTGCTGGCAGGCGACGCCGCCCACACCATCAATCCGCTGGCGGGCCAGGGCGTCAATCTGGGCTTCCAGGACGCCCAATGCCTGCAGGGCGTGCTGAAAGAAGCCCGGCGCGGGGGCGAAGACCTGGCCAGTGCGCACTGGCTCAAACTCTATGAACATCGCCGCCGGCCCGCCAACCAGCGGATGATGCTGACCATGGATCTGTTCTACCACCTGTTCAGCAATGCCATTCCGCCAGTGCACCTGGCCCGCAATCTCGGGCTTGGCGCTGCTCGGGTACTACCGTTCGCACGCAATCGCGTCGCTCGCTACGCCATGGGCCTGGATGAACAGTTGCCCGCGCCGATTCAACAAATCGTTAATCGCCTGCCCGGCCTGGGTGGCCTATAGTGGCGTACGCGCATTTACTCGACACAAGGAGCCGTTATGTCTGAAACCATCTTCACCAAGATCATCAACCGGGAAATTCCCGCCGACATCGTGTACGAAGACGACATCAGCCTGGCCTTCAAGGACATCAATCCACAGGCCCCGGTGCATCTGCTGATCATTCCGAAGAAAGCCATTGCCACCATCAATGACATTGGGGAAGACGACCGTGAGCTGGTCGGCCATCTTTACTGGGTGGCGGCAAAGCTGGCCAAAGACATGGGCTTTGCCGACGATGGCTACCGGGTAGTGATGAACTGCGGTGAGAATTCCGGCCAGACCGTGTTCCACATTCACCTGCATCTGCTCGCCGGCAAACCCCTGGGCTGGCCGCCGTACACCGACAAGATGAAACAGGCCTGAGCATCCTTCTCACAGACTTGTCGCACAGAATGACAAAGGGCAGCACTGAGGCTGCCCTTTTTGATTACTGCACGGCCGACCGCTTCAATCGTCGGCTCCAACGCTGTTTGGCATAGCGGCGCAGGTTGGAGACATTATCGGTCTCATCCATGATCTCCGTACCCAGCAGGGTTTCCAGAATATCCTCCAGAGTCACCACCCCGAGCCAGGTTCCCAGCTCGTCGTACACCACCGCAATGTGCTGGCGCTCCCGCAGCATTTCCGAAAACAGGAACTCGATGTTGGTGTTGGCCTTTACCTGTTTGATCTGGCGCAGCCGGCTTTGCAGGTCGTCATCGTCGCTCATGCTGATCAGGTCTGCCCGATGCACGTACCCCAGGGTCTCCCCGTCTTCATCAATCATCGGGTAGCGTGAAAACGGCGACTTCATCACCTTTTCCCGGAATTCCGGCACGGTGGTGTCCGGATCGATAAATTTGCACACCGTACGGGGGGTCATGACGGAACTGACCTTGATCTCGTGGAAACGAAGTACGTTGTGGATAATCCGGCGCTCTTCCTCATCCAGAGCCTGCTGATCACGGCCGATCTCTACCAGCGCACTGATTTCGGCGCGAATATCGGTATCGCCGTCACCCGGGGCAATCCTGCGCGTAACCTGCTTCGACAGCCAGACAAAAGGTAGCAGGGCTTTCATCATGAATCCCAGCACCGCCGGCAGCGAAGGGGCGATCACACGCCAGTACTTGGCGCCGATGGTTTTCGGGATAATTTCCGAAAAGATCAGGATCGCCAGGGTCATCGCCGCTGATGCCGCACCCAGCCAGACCTCACCGAAGACAACCGCCACCTGGGCTCCAACGCCGGTAGCGCCGGCCGTATGGGCAATGGTATTGAGGGTCAGGATCGCGGAAAGCGGATCGTCGATTTCATCCTTGAGCCGGCGCAAGCGTGCAAACAGTTGCGGCCGATCATTTTTCAGGGACGCAATGTAACTGGGCGTGATAGACAGCAGGGCTGCTTCGAGAATAGAACAGAGAAATGAAAAGCCGATGGAGATAATCGCGAATGCGACAAGGAGAATCATAGGGCCTCAGAAATGAATTTGTCCCCGCCATGATAGCGCAACTGCGGGCAGGGACAAGAGCGGAAACGGCCACCGAAAGCAGCCGTTCCCAGCCACCCGGGATTAGCGGCCAACCACCCGTTCCGCTTCCTCCATCGGGGTATGGCGAACGTCTTCGCCCTTGACCATGAAGATCACGTTCTCGGCAATGTTGCAGGCATGATCCCCCACCCTTTCCAGGGCACGAAGCACCCACATCACTGACATGCAGCGGGAAATATTGCGGGTATCTTCCATCATGAAGGTCAGCAGGGTACGGGCGGCAGCCTGGTACTCTTCATCCACCCGCTTGTCCTCTTTCATGATCCGCAGTGCCTGCTCGGAATCCAGCCGGGCAAAGGCATCCAGTGCATCATGCAGCATGGTCAGCACGTGGTTGCCAATGTGACGGATTTCGACGTAACCGCGGGGTGCCTGACCTTCCTCCACCAGCTTGATGGCCATTTTGGCAATCTTCTTGGCTTCGTCTCCAACCCGCTCCAGATCCGCCACCATCTTGATCACAGAAATTACCAGGCGCAGGTCCCGGGCAGTGGGCTGACGACGGGCGATGATCAGGGTAGCCTCTTCGTCCAGGTCCACTTCCATTTTATCGACTTTCTTGTCGTTGGCGCGCACTTCCTCCGCCAGGTGGCTATCGCCATCGACCAGGGCCTGCACTGCCCTTTCAACCTGGGTTTCCACCATTCCACCCATCTTGAGGAACTGGGTCTTCAGCTCCATCAGTTCATCATTGAACTTGTGGGAAATGTGATCCCCGTAAACATCATCCTTTTTATTAGGCATAGTGTCTGTCTCCGTTATCCCCGAACATGCATCAGCCGAAACGGCCGGTAATGTATGACTCCGTCAGCTCATGTTCCGGAGAGGTGAATACTTTGTCGGTTTCGTTCACTTCCACCAGGTGGCCAAGGTGGAAGTAGGCGGTGCGATGGGAAACCCGGGCCGCCTGCTGCATGGAGTGGGTCACAATGACAATGGTATAGCTCTCGGACAGCTCCGCAATCAGCTCCTCAACCTTGGCCGTGGCAATCGGGTCGAGTGCGGAACAGGGTTCGTCCATCAACACCACCTCCGGGCTCACGGCAATCGCGCGGGCAATACACAGCCGCTGCTGCTGCCCACCGGACATCCCGGTGGCGGTGGCATCCAGACGGTCTTTTACTTCGTTCCAGAGCCCCGCCTTGCGCAGGCTGTTCTCCACAATGTCATCCAGATCGGACTTGCGATTGGCCAGGCCGTGGATGCGTGGGCCATACGCCACGTTATCGTAGATCGACTTGGGAAACGGGTTCGGCTTCTGGAACACCATGCCCACTCGGGCACGCAACTCCACCACATCCCGCTTGGAATCGTAGATGTCCTGCTCGTCCAGCTGCAGCGAGCCCTTGACCCGACAGATGTCGATGCTGTCGTTCATGCGGTTCAGGCAACGCAGGAAGGTGGACTTGCCACAGCCCGACGGCCCGATAAACGCAATCACCTCGTTACGGGCAATATCCAGGCTGATGTTCTTGATGGCCCGGTCTTCACCGTAGAAAACCTCGACGTTGCGCAACTTGAACTTGGGATCGTCGGCAAACGGCGTTCCGACCGTTTTACCCTCTTCAATCACTGTCTCTGCCGGTCGTTCGTCCTGCACCGGAATGGCCTTCTCTTCGGGCACATCAGCCTCACTGGTTACCGTTGTATTCAGGGTATTCATATAACTCCTCCTCACCACCGGCGCTCAAGACGCTTACGAAGCCAGATGGCCAATGCATTCATTCCAATCAGGAAAGTCAGCAGCACCATGATGGCTGCTGACGCTCGTTCGATAAAGGCAAGCTCCGGGCTGCCGGCCCACAGGAACACCTGTACAGGCAATACCGTGGCGGAATCGAAGAAACCATCGGGCACATCCACGATAAAGGCCACCATGCCAATCAACAGCAAGGGCGCAGTCTCTCCCAGGGCCTGGGCCATGCCGATGATGGAACCGGTCAGCATGCCAGGCATGGCCAGCGGCAGCACATGGTGCAACACCACCTGCATCTTGGAGGCACCGATGCCCTCGGCCGCCTCACGGATGGAAGGCGGCACACTCTTGATCGCCGCACGGCTGGAAATAATGATAGTGGGCAGGGTCATCAGGGTCAGTACCAGACCACCCACCACTGGCACCGAACGCGGCATGCCGAACAGGTTGATGAACACGGCCAGACCCAGCAGACCGAAGATGATCGAGGGTACCGCCGCCAGGTTGTTGATGTTGACCTCAATGAAGTCGGTCAGTTTGTTCTGGGGCGCGAACTCCTCCAGATAGATGGCCGCAGCCACCCCGATCGGGAACGACAGCGCCAGAGTCACAACCATGGTCAGCAAAGAGCCAACAATCGCCCCGAGAATGCCGGCACGGGACGGATCCCGGGAATCGCCCCGGCTGAAAAACACGTCATTGAAACCGGTATCCACCACGCCGCGCTCGTACAATGTATCTACCCACGCCTGCTGCTTCTCGTTCAGCTTGATGGAGTAGTTCTCATCCCCGGCATGTTTGACGTACACATCCACATCGGTATGGGACAGGAAGGTCATG
This sequence comes from Marinobacter sp. C1S70, assembly GCF_000475355.1. Lineage (NCBI taxonomy): Bacteria > Pseudomonadati > Pseudomonadota > Gammaproteobacteria > Pseudomonadales > Marinobacteraceae > Marinobacter > Marinobacter sp. C1S70. The sequence goes on from NZ_AXBW01000073.1 coordinate 378,519, forward strand.
GTCTGGGTGGTATTAAGCAACTCCGGGTTTTCCCGAAGCGCATCCCGCAGCTGATTGGAGGCATAGGGGTTGATCAGATCTCGGACATCGTCCCTGTCCGACTCCCCGGCTTCCGGGATTTCTTTCATCAAGGCGCGGATCAAGGGCTCGACAAAGTCGGCCATTTTCATCTGGCGTTCGTCGGACGCGTCGTCCAGATACATGGCCTCACCGTCGATATCCACCTCCAGGGTAACGGTGGTTTTGATAAAGGCGGTATGGCCCTTGCCAATAATATCGGCAAACAGGATCACCAGAGCCGACAGGGCAATGGCGATGGCAGCGATACCATAGGCACGGAAGCGGCGCTCCTTGCGGTAACGGCGCTTGAGTGACTGGCGGACAAGTTCCGCCTGTGAACGTTGATCAGTCATACTGTTCCCGATATTTGCGGACAATTTTCAGAGCAATAACGTTAAGCAGGAGCGTGGCCAGGAACAGCATCGCACCCAGGGCGAAGGCGGCCAGAGTTTTGGCGCTGTCGAATTCCTGGTCACCGGTCAGCAGGGTGACAATCTGCACGGTTACGGTGGTCACCGATTCCAGCGGGTTAGCGGTCAGATTCGCCGCCAGGCCTGCAGCCATCACCACAATCATCGTTTCACCAATGGCCCGGGATACCGCCAGCAGTATCCCGCCCATGATCCCGGGCAACGCCGCAGGAAAGATAACCTTTTTCATGGTCTCGGACTGGGTGGCGCCGAGTGCCAGCGAACCATCCCGGAGTGTTTGCGGCACGGCGTTGATAACGTCGTCGGAAAGAGAGGAAACGAAAGGAATAATCATGATGCCCATCACCCCACCGGCTGCCAGGGCACTTTGGGAAGACGCATTGATACCCAGGGAAGCGGCAAAATCACTGATAAACGGCGCCACCGTCAGGGCGGCAAAGAAGCCGTAAACCACAGTCGGAATACCCGCCAGCATTTCCAGCAGCGGCTTGAAAATACCCCGTACCCGCTTGTTGGCATACTCAGACAGATAGATGGCCGATAAAAGCCCTACCGGTACCGCAACCACCATGGCAATGGCAGAGATCAGGAGCGTGCCTGTAAACAGGGGAACCATCCCGAAGGCGCCCTCGGCTGCCACCTGATCGGCGCGCAACGCCGTCTGGGGGCTCCATTGGGTGCCGAAGAAAAACTCAAAGAAGGAAATCTTCTGGAAGAAACGGAAGGTTTCAAAGGCAACCGAAAAGACAATGCCAACCGTGGTGAGGATCGCCAGCGCAGCGCAGGCGAAAAAGATCCATTTCAGGGTGGTTTCAACCTGGCTCCGGGCATTCAGCTTCGGGCTGATCCGGATCCAGCCCAGAAAGCCGGCCAGCACCGCAACGGCAACAACCAGAACCGACATGTAGAGCCGACTTTGAGCACGCAAAGCCTGCAACCGCTCGGCTGCCTCGGCAATCGGAGCCTCGACAAAGCCCGGAGGCAGGGCGCCACTGGCCACGTTGCTGATTTTGCTGAGCAGCAGACTGGCTTGCCCTGCCCCTTCCGGCACCAGGTCTGGTGGCAGGGAGCCGATCACCAGCAACTGAATGACTTTACCCTGAAATGCCGCCCACAGTGCCAGCACAATCAATGCCGGAATGCCGCACCAGAGCGCAGCACGGGCACCGTAATAGAACGGCAGGGATTTGAGATGCCGGATACCACCCATCGGCATGGCCAATGAGCGGGAGCGGGCATATCCAAGACCATAAGCCACCACCACGAAGGCAATGACCAATAGCATGAGGTTAGCCGGTTGCATGAAAATTCCTGTTTGACACGTTTAGCAGGTCACAAGTGTAAAGCGTAAAAAACCAATTCGCACTTTCAACTATCTTACGTGCGAAAGGGTGCGGCCCTTCAGAGCCGCACCCTTTCGCTCACTACTCGCGGTAGTCCGCGCTCACATCAGCTCGTCTTTGGTCAGGTTAGGCATCTTTTCAGCCTTCTCCTGCAGATCCATCAGCGCATCGCGCGGCGGAACGATCAGACCAACGCTTTTCAGGTAGCCATTCGGGCCCATGGCGCCCATGCCGGTAAACTCCTGAGCGTACTCCTGGATGCCAGGAACAACACCAACGTGGGCTTTTTTCACGTAGAAGAACAGTGAACGGGCAACCGGGTACTCATCGGCAGCGATACCTTCGGCAGTTGGCACCTTCCCGTTCAGGGTAGCAGCCTGCAGACGATCAGCATTCTCTTCCAGGAAGCTGTAACCGAAGACGCCGTACATGCCGGTATCACCAATCAGCTTCTGGACGATCAGGTTGTCATTCTCACCCGCTTCGATGAAAGCGCCGTCTTCGCGAATGCTCTGACACACACCTTCCATGTCATCTTCACTCATGTTGGCAACTGCAGGCAGGTCTTCACAGCCGCCCTGCAGAGCCAGCTCGTTGAAGGAGTCACGGGTACCGGAAGTCGGAGGCGGCCCCATCACACGGATCGGCTTGTTCGGCAGGCTGGAATCGATGTCGCTCCAGTTCTTGTACGGGTTGGCGATCAGCTCATTCTCGTTTTTCGGGTTGGGTACTTCTTTACCCAGCGCCAGGAACAGCTGCTCCAGAGTTACTTCAAGATTTTCGGCTTCTTTGGAGCTGGCGATCACGATGCCGTCAGAACCAATGCGGAACTCGGTGATGTCCTTCACGCCATTGCTCTGGCACAGATCAAACTCGGACGGCTTCATACGACGGGAAGCGTTGGTGATGTCCGGGTGCTGGGTGCCTACGCCCTGACAGAACAGCTTCAGGCCGCCACCGGAACCAGTGGATTCCAGCTTGGGTGTCGGGAAATCGGTGTTGGCACCAAAACGCTCGGCTACCACAGTAGCGAACGGATACACGGTGGAAGAGCCCACGATGCTGATGGTGTCACGGGCCATGGCCGGTGCAGACAGGGCGGCAACAGAGCCGGCCAGCGCAACGGTTGCAAGTGCTTTGTTCAGTTTCATCACGTCGAGTCTCCATTATTTACTTTGGACGTTGTGTCGGATCTGCTTTACCGATGAATGCATCCTAGGGGCACTCTGTGACAACTTTGTTACAGCTTTTGAAATATAGCTGTCATTGTTCAAATTTTCTTGCAGCCCCGCGCCAGCCCGTTACCATGCACAGAAAACAACTCACAAGCTGTACAGGCGATCCTGATGACTGCGTACGATGATGACAAACCGGCCCCCCGGGGCGAGATGATGCTGCAGGTGGTGCCACTGCCGTCAGACACCAATGCCAACGGCGACGTCTTCGCCGGCTGGCTGGTCAAACAGATGGATATTGCGGCAGCGACCATGGCTGGTCGCATTTCCCAGGGCCGTAATGCCACCGTCGCGATGGACAGAATGGAGTTTCTGTCACCCTTGCGTGTGGGCTCCCAGGTGGGCTGCTACTGTGAATTGGTGGACATCGGCCGCAGCTCCATGAAAATCAACGTGGAAGTCTGGACACTGGACCGCGCCTCCAAGACACCCCGCAAGGTGACTGAAGGGCTGTTTGTGTACGTGGCGATTGATGAGCATGGGCGCATCCGGGAAGTCCCGGAGCAGAACCACTAAGTCCGCGCCATCAGGTGCTGAACCAGCGCCTGGTACTTCGGGGCCAGTTCTGACGCCCGCCAGCCTTGTGGCGGGTTCGGCTCGGGAGATTGCTTTAACAGCCGTGCCAGCTGTTCAGCCGCCGCCAGGGCTTCCCCGCCGGGGTCAGAGTCCAGGCTCCGGTATCGGCAGTCTGCCGGCACATATTCCCGGTAGGCCAGCCGGTCCGGTGCCAGCGGCAAGCACCCGGATGCCATCGCCTCCAGCATCGCCAGGCCCTGGAAATCGTGCAGTGCCGTCGACACCACAATATCGGCACTGCGCAACAGCCGATCGTAATCTTGCCGGTGTTCCAGAAAGCCCCAGTGTTCAATGCGGCGGGCAAATTGCTGGTAAATCCGGTCAAAGGCTTGCGGGCGGCTGCGAAAGCCTTCACCCACCACACTGATGCGATAGTCCAGCTTGCGCTGCTCCAGCTGTTCCAGCAGGCCGAACAACCGGTCGGGCCCCTTGTCGTATTCCCAGCGATGATTCCATAACAGATGCGGCCGTTCCCGGTTCACGGACCGTGGCTGCTCGATAAACAAGCGGTCTTCAATCGGCACCGGCAGCACCGAAGACCTTTCCCTGAGCGTTTCTATCACCCCGCAAGGCACCGCATCCGGCATCTTGTTGAGAAAGTCTTCGACGCCCTGCAGAAAGCTGTCCCGGTTCCAGGCACTGTTAAAGACCACCGCATCGGCGGCCAGAGCGCTGTAGAGATTGACCATCTGCGGCTCTACCCGGCCTCGCTGCTGATCGCTGACCGGAAAGGCAAACTGGTTCTCATGCATATAAAGCAGACAGGGGGTGTTCGCGATTCGAGGATGCAGCCCGCGCAAGGTGGCCAGATCAACCATGGAAGTGGCAATGACCAGGTCCCAGGATTCTTCAAGGTAGGGCTGATCCAGCCAGCTCACCGGATTACCTCGAATCCGCCACTGGAAGAACCTGGGCGGAAGCGCCAGCGTCTGCCAATGATAATCGGGCAGCATGGCGACCAATTGCTCGCGCCAGCGCTGATGACTGGCAGCATCATAAGCGGACAATAACAGAATGCGTTGGGTCATGACGGTCCAAAGCAGGAGGTCGAAGTAATCGGCAAGTATATCAGGCCTCGGACTTCCCCCGGCTCAGGGACCACAGGCCGAACACCGGTCCCGGCAAAAGCAGCAACGCGACCCAACCCCCCCAGGCATTCCAGAGCCCACTGGTGAGCCAGATGGCCGGCAGGGTCAGGCCAAAGCCGACCGCGTTCATGACCGCCAGAGATGAGCCAACGGTTTCTTTCGGGGCCGTGACTGCAGCCAGCGCGGAGAATTGCGGGGAATCGGCCACCACAGCGACGCCCCAAACCAGTAGCACCGCCAGCAACAACTCCGGTGGCAGCCCGTTCATCCAGGGATAGAGCAGGCACAATGCCCCGGACACCATCAACGCCCGCCGGGCAACCCACTCACTGCCCCGAGTCCGACTGATCCGGCCGCCGCCAATACATCCAGCCGCACCCATACCGATCACCGCAAACGACAACCAGGGGATCAAGGCATCACCCTGTCCCAGGCGCTGCAGTTCTCGCCCGATCAACAGCGGCACCAGCGTCCAGAAGGCGTAAAGCTCCCACATGTGGCCAAAATAACCACCGGCCACGGCCCGGAACCGGGGCAGGCGTAAAGCCGACAAGCCCTGTCTCAGGGGAAGCCGCCCGCTGGTTTTGGGCAGGTGCGGCCCGTCACCCAGCAGAAACACCAACAGCCCGCCCAGTAGCGCCAGACAGGACGATGCAAACAGTGGCCACTCCCAGGGCATACCTGCTGTCGCCCCTCGCATCAGATGTGGCAAAGCGGTGCCCAGGGTCAGCATACCCACCAGCCAGGCCAGGGCGGCGCCGGCATATTTGGGTGTCCAGGCAATCACCAGCTTCATACCGAGGGGGTAGATTCCGGCCAGACACAGGCCGGTAGCGAACCGGAACAGGCTGTCCAGTGGAAACACCCCGGCCCCCGCTACAAAGCCGGCGTTCGCCAGTGCGCCCAGCAGGCTCGAAATAAGGAAGATGCGGCTGGCGCCGAAGCGATCCGCCAGGCCGGTCACCGCCAGAGCAAGCGTACCGGCAATAAAACCCGCCTGAACAGACAGCGTAAGCCGGCCCAGATCCGATTCCGCTAACCCGAGTTCGGCGGACAGGGATAGCCAGACCCCGTTGATACTGAACCAGAGGGAGGTGCCGAACAATTGTGCGAGCACAATGACTGGCAAAGGATAACGTTGCAGTAGGCTGGTCATATTATTGTCTTTGTGGTTACCGGAAAGCCAAGCCTAGCTCGAAACCCGACTGAGACCCCATGCGACTTTGGTGCCCGGTCACGGTTTGGTTAAACGATCCAGCCGCAGGCGCTCCCGGTCATCAAACAGCCGCCGGCCTCCCCAACTGACCGCCATCACCGCGCCAAACCCCGTGCCGACGGTAATAATCAGCATAACCAATATCTGGTACTTAACGGCGACCGCGGGCGGGCTGCCCGCCAGTATCTGACCGGTCATCATGCCGGGCAGGCTGACAATGCCGGCTGCTGCCATGGCGTTAATGGAGGGCATCATGCCACTGCGCATGGCTTCCCGACGGATATCTTCCAGTGCCTGTTGCCAGGTCTGGCCCAGCATCAGCCGGTTCTCGATTACCGCCCGCTGGCGCCAGACCGAATCATTCAGACGATCCAGAGCCAGGCTGACCCCGGTCATGGTGTTGCCCAGCATCATACCCAGCAAAGGAATCGCGTACTGTGGGGTATACCAGGGCTCCGGACCAATCACCACCGCCAGTGCCAGCACGGTCACGGTAAACGACGACACGAACATCGCGCCAGTGCCGATCCCGAACGCCCACCCGCCTTTCAGGCGTCGGCCCTGGCGCGCCACCACTTCCCGACCAGCCACCAGCAGCATGACCGCCGCCAGCAGCGCAATCCAGTAGAAGGCGGAAGAGGCAAACAGGGCTTCCAGTACCAGGCCAATCAATGCCAGCTGAATAACCGTTCGTATGGCCGCCACCAACAGGCTGCGGGTGATGCCCAGCCGACCCAGGTAGGCTGTCGCTGCCAACGCCAGTACCAGCAAGGCCGCCAGGCCCAGTTTCCACCAGGCCAGGTCAATCACTTCCATGGACAGGCTCCAGTGCGGATCCTCGAATCCGATAGTGAACGTTGGCTACCCGATGAATCTGGGCGGAATCATGGGCGACCCACAAAGTGGCGATCTGCCGCTGTTCAATCTCCTGCAACAGCCAGCGTTCGATCGCCTCTGTCGATTCGTTATCCAGATTGGCGGTCGGTTCATCCAGCAGCAGCGCGTCTGGTTCCAGAACCAGGGCCCGCCACAACGCGAGCCTTTGTCGCTCACCGGAGGACAACCGGCTGATCGACCAGTCCATCACCTCGGCAGGGAAACCCAGAGCAGCAGGCAAACGCTCACCAGCCCCCTCGGGAAAGTGGGCGCTTACCTCATCAAACCACCACTGGCTTTCCGCCGGCACCATCACCACCTGGCGCCGCCACTGATGTGCCGGTACGCTCTGTTGATTGAGGTTATCCAGAGAAATCTGACCGCCGTGGGGCTCCAGATCGGCCACCGCGCGCAGTAACCGGCTCTTGCCACTGCCAGAGGCACCGGACAGGCACACTACCTGTCCGCCGGGAACGGTCAGCGTTACTTCACGCAGCGCGCCAACGCTGACCCCTTGCAACAACAGCCCGGTCAAAGCCAAGTCACCAGGGCAGTTCCTCACCATTGCTGTGCCAGAACGACCCGGTGTTCTCCAGAGTCAGATTGGCAATGCGCTCGGCCAGCCCCCTGGCAGACTCCTCCGGCGTGATCAGCCCGCCAAAGTTCACCATTCGCGTTTTCACATAACCGGGGTGCAGCTGCGCCACGGCAATGCCCCTGGGTTTGAGATCCACGGCCAGTGATTTACCAAAGGCATTCAGGGCCGCCTTGGAGGCGCGATAGCCGTAGCGGCCGCCGGAGTCATTATCGGCAATGGAGCCCATCCGGCTGGTGATATTGGCGATCTTGCTGCCCTGCCCCATCAGAGGCGCCAGGGCTTCGGCCACGCGCAGCGGGGCGTAGGCGTTGATTTCCATCTGGGTGCGAATGGAATCGAAGTCGATACTACCCAGCTGCTCGTCCTGCAGCAGCCCGGCGTTATTGATCAGCAGGCTGATGGACTTGCCGGCCAGACCGGATTTCAGCTTATCGATGCCGGCATCGGTGGTGACATCCACGCCGTCGATCACCTGAGCCGCCACACTGGCAAGCTCGTCCGACGACTGCCGGCATACGCCAATGACTTCACAGCCTTCGGCGGCATAATGCCGGGCCAGTTCCAGACCAATACCCCGATTGGCACCGGTGATGACCACTACATTGGAATCAGACATAGCCTTTCACTCCTGTTGATTTGTCCGCACGCTCCGGCAACCATACTGACAACAGGGCCGCTGTGGCTACCAGGGCAGCGGAAATCCACAAACAGGCTTCCAGCCCGTAAGCCTGGTACACCCAGCCAGAGAGAATGGTGCCCAGCAGCCGGCCGGCGGCGTTGGACATGTAATAGAAACCCACATCCAGCGACACGCCGTCGCCCCGGGCGTAGCTGACAATCAGGTAACTGTGCAGCGAGGAGTTGATGGCAAACAGCACCCCGAACAGCAGCAAACCGCCAATCACCACCACCTGTGCCGACCAACCGACCAACAGAGCCCCGGCAATGGCGGCAGGAACCAACGCCAGCACTGCCGCCCAAAGCACGGCACCGGACTTACCGTTGGCGTGGCCGGTGATTCTGGGCGCAATGGTCTGGATAAAACCGTAACCGATAATCCAGCTGGCCATAAAGCCGCCAACTTTCCAGTGGTCCCAGCCGAACACCGTGGCCATGTACACCGGCAACGCCACTACAAACCACACGTCCCGGGCGCCGAACAGGAACATCCGGGCCGCCGACAACACATTGATGGCCCGGCTCTTGGACAGGATCTCGCTGAACTTGGGTTTGGCCTTGCTCTTGCCCAGGTCCTGCCCCAGCAGGAACAGACTGGCCAGCCACACCAGCCCCAGCGCTACCGCCATGAGGATTACCGCACCGGTAAACCCGGCGGCCATCAGCAACACGCCGCCCAGAAAGAATCCCACCCCTTTCAGGGTGTTCTTGGAGCCGGTGAGAATCGCCACCCACTTGTACAGGGTGCCCTGCTGCTCATCCGGTACCAGCAGCTTGATACCGCTCTTGGCGGACATCTTGTTGAGGTCTTTGGCAATACCCGACAACGCCTGTGCCGCCATCACCCAGGGCACCGTGAGCAGAGCCGCCGGCACCGCCAGCATGGCCAATGCAACAATCTGCAGGAACAACCCGATATTCATGGTGCGGTTCAGGCCCATACGGGCGCCGAGATAGCCGCCCACCAGGTTGGTCACCACCCCGAAGAACTCGTAGAAGATGAACAACAGGGCGATTTCCAGGGGCGAATAGCCCAGCTGGTGAAAGTGCAACACCACCAGCATTCGCAGGGCGCCATCGGTCAATGTGAAGGCCCAGTAGTTGCCGGTGATCACCAGGTACTGGCGAATGGCCGCATTCATATCAGGCCTGGCCTACCTTGCGTGCCAGTTCGACGGTGCGGTTGGCGTAGCCCCATTCGTTGTCATACCAGGCGTAGATTTTCACATGGGTGCCGTTGACCACCAGGGTGGACAGGGCATCGACGATGGAAGAGCGGGGGTCGGTCTTGTAGTCGATGGACACCAACGGCCGCTCTTCGTAGCCCAGAATGTCTTTCAACTGGCCCTCAGCCGCCTCTTTCAACAGTTGGTTGACGGTATCCCGGTCCGTCGGCGTCTCTACTTCAAACACGCAATCGGTCAGTGACGCATTGATCAGCGGAATCCGCACCGCGTGACCATCCAGCTTGCCTTTCAGCTCCGGGAAGATCTCGATAATCGCCGTGGCGGAACCGGTGCTGGTGGGGATCAGCGAGCTACCACAGGCACGGGCCCGGCGCAGGTCCTTGTGGGGCGCATCAATGATGGTCTGGGTATTGGTCAGGCTGTGGATGGTGGTCAGGGAGCCGTGCTTGATACCCAGTTTCTCGCGGATCACCTTCACCACCGGCGCCAGACAGTTAGTGGTGCAGGAGGCCGCGGTGATGATGCGGTCGTTGGCCGGGTCGAAGATGTGCTCGTTTACGCCCAACACAATGTTTTTGGCGCCCGACTCTTTCACAGGCGCGGTCACCACCACCCGCTTCACACCCTGATCCAGGTAGCCCTGCAGCACGGCGACCTTTTTATTCACCCCGCTGGCCTCTATCACCAGGTCACAGCCGGACCAGTCGGTCTCGGCGATGGCCTTGTTATGGGTTACCCGGATGCGCTGGCCGTCAATCAACATATCGTCACCATCGGCCATCGCTTCACGACTCCAGGTGCCGTGTACGCTGTCAAAATTCAACAGATGCGCCAGCGTATGGGTGTCCGCGCCGGGATCGTTGATGGCGACGAATTCGAACTCTGGCCAGCCCCAGGCCGCCCGCAGCGCCAGCCGGCCAATGCGACCAAACCCGTTAATGCCTACTTTGATCTTGCTCATGATGTTCTCCTTGCGACCTTCGCGATCCGCATGTGCGATAAAGGATCAGGGGCACTGCACCGCCGGGCGATCCGCCATGGCCTGTAATCTGGCCAGCGGCTGCTTAATCAGTGCCGGGTTGTTAACGGCAGTTTCCTCCAGCACCCGCACCATCCAGTCTGGCAGGTGCGGACTAAGGTAATAATAGACCCATTGGCCCCGGCGCTCTGTTTCCAGCAAGCCAGCTTCACGCAGCGATGCCAGGTGGCGGCTGACTTTTGGCTGAGGCGCCTCAAACGCCGCCATCAATTCGCACACGCACAACTCACCCTGACGGTGGATCAACAGCGTGGCCGCAAGCCGGAGTTCATCTCCCAGGGCCTTGAACAGGGTCATCGGATTGTAATGGGCTTGACCTTTCATATTTACCGACCAATATATACGCTTATTCGAATATGCAGTTTTTCGCATATTAGTGTGACACAGTGATGACGTAAAGGATCGACGATCAACATGCCAACCGCGGATCTTCCCAATATTAAATCTGAGCTGTTCAATGCTCCCACGGCATCGAAGGTATTCGAGGCCCCGGCCTCCGAGCATCCAGCCCGGATTCTCTTGCTATACGGCTCCCTGCGCGAACGCTCGTTCAGCCGCCTGGCGGTGGAAGAATCCGCCCGCCTGCTGGAAGCCATGGGCGCAGAAACCCGTATCTTTAACCCCCGCGGCCTGCCCCTGGCCGATGCCGAAGACGCCAGCCATCCCAAGGTTCAGGAACTGCGGGAACTGGTGCAGTGGAGTGAGGGCATGGTGTGGTGCTCCCCGGAACGCCACGGCGCCATGACCGGCATCATGAAAACCCAGATCGACTGGATACCGCTGTCCCTGGGTGCGGTTCGGCCGACACAGGGCAAAACCCTGGCAGTGATGCAGGTATGTGGTGGCTCCCAGTCATTCAACGCCGTTAATCAGCTGCGGGTGCTGGGCCGGTGGATGCGCATGGTCACCATTCCGAACCAGTCCTCGGTGCCCAAAGCCTTCATGGAATTTGATGGCAATGATCGCATGAAGCCCTCGCCTTACTATGATCGCATCGTGGATGTCATGGAAGAGCTGGTAAAGTTCACCCTGCTGGTACGGGACCGCAGTGATTACCTCACCGACCGCTACTCCGAACGCAAGGAAAGCGCCGAAGAACTGTCGAAGCGTGTGAACCAACGTTCCATTTAAGGATATGCCATGAGCAGCAAAAGCGATGTGAACACGGTTGAAACCACTGACGGCGGCCTGGACCTGTTCGGGCGTTACCTGTCCGTGTGGGTGGCACTGGCCATTGTGGCCGGTGTAGCCCTCGGGCAGCTTGCCCCCTCGATTCCCGAGACCCTGTCCCGCTTTGAATACGCCCAGGTGTCCATCCCTATCGCCATCCTGATCTGGGCGATGATTTTCCCGATGATGGCGCAGATCGATTTCAGCGCCGTGGTCGGGGTGCGAAAAGAGCCGAAGGGCCTCGCCATCACCACTATCGTGAACTGGCTGATCAAACCCTTCACCATGTTCGCCATTGCCTGGTTTTTCCTGATGGTGGTGTTTAAACCCTGGATCGCCCCACAACTGGCCAGCGAATACCTGGCCGGCGCCATTCTACTGGGGGCTGCGCCCTGCACCGCCATGGTATTTGTCTGGAGTTACCTGACCAAAGGAGATGCCGCCTACACCCTGGTGCAGGTATCCCTGAACGACATCATCATGCTGTTCGCCTTTGCGCCCATTGTGGTCTTCCTGCTGGGGATTTCCGACATCCAGGTGCCCTGGGATACGGTGATTCTGTCGGTGGTCTTATACATCGTGATTCCCCTCACCGCCGGCTACCTGACCCGCCGGACCCTGATCGCCCGCCACGGCGAACAGTGGTACGACAACGTATTTATGAAACGCCTCAGCCCCGTGACGCCTGCCGCGCTGATCGTCACCCTGGTCTTGCTGTTCGCCTTCCAGGGTGAAGTCATTCTGCAAAATCCGTTGCACATACTGCTGATTGCGGTGCCACTGGTTATCCAGACCGTGTTTATCTTTCTGCTGGCCTATGGCTGGGCCCGGCTGTGGAACGTGCGCCACTGCATCGCCGCCCCAGGGGCCATGATCGGTGCCAGTAACTTCTTTGAGCTGGCAGTGGCGGCGGCCATCGGCCTGTTCGGCCTGAAATCCGGCGCGGCCCTGGCCACGGTGGTGGGCGTACTAGTGGAAGTGCCCTTGATGCTCGCCCTGGTGCGCATCGCCAATAACACCCGGGACAAGTTCCCGGCCTGAACGATAAAGCCGAACAGGCGCGTCGCTATCCGCGCCTGTTCAGCCGACAACCACCCTGCTAATATCGCGCTCGTTTTTTGAGCGTCGAACCCGTTAATCAGCACCACCGACCGGAATTAAAAGAATGGATATTTTCCAGGCCCTTTTCCTTGGCCTCCTCCAGGGACTGACCGAATTCCTGCCCATATCCAGCTCCGCCCACCTGATCCTGACACCGGCCTTCTTTGGCTGGGAAGACCAGGGCGTCGGCTTCGACTTGTCGGTGCACGTGGGCACGCTATTGGCCGTGGTGCTCTACTTCCGCCGGGATGTCTTCGGCATCGCCCGGGACGGCCTGATTTCCATGGGCCAGCGCAAAATCGTCGGCCAGGGCGCCCTGGCCTGGTACCTGGTGATCGGCACCATCCCGGCGGGCCTCGCGGGCCTGGCCCTGCTCGACATGATCGACAACGAACTGCGGGGCGCCTCGGTGATCTTCTTCACCACCCTGGTGTTCGGCATCCTTCTTGGCATCGCCGACTGGCTGCCCAAACGCCAACGCACCATGGATTCCCTGAACTGGAAAGACGCCGTTATCGTCGGCATCGCCCAGGCCATGGCCCTGGTCCCCGGCACCTCCCGCTCGGGCGTCACCATCACCGCCGGCCTGTTCCTGGGCATGACCCGGGAAACCGCCTCCCGGTTCTCATTCCTGCTGGCGATTCCTATTATCGTGCTGGCGTCGGCGGTAAAGCTGCTGGAAGTGGCCACATCCGACGTAATCGTGGACTGGAATGGTTTCCTGATTGGCGGCGTCACTTCGTTCCTGATGGCCATTACCGCCATCCACTTCTTCCTGAAGTGGCTGAACAAGGTGGGCATGTGGCCGTATGTGATCTACCGGATCATTCTGGCAGGTGTAATTTACGCCGTCTTGATGTGACCGTCTGCAGTTTGAATTGCTGACCTTGGAGTCAGGCAGGCATCGGGGTGTGCCTCCCAAAAACCGCTCCTGGCGGCACATCCCTGTGGCGCTTCTGTTCCGCCATCCCTGGCTCCACATATTTTTGGGAGGCACACCCCGATACCTGCCCCGAACTTCTGAGCTAGCCTTCCAAGAAATCAAGGATCATGGACTATTGCGGATTGCCGAAACGTCAGAGCATGGCGGTGGGAACGTCTTTCCAAAAATTTGTGGAGCCAGGGATGGCGGAACACAAGCGCCCATGGAGGGCTCGAGCGCTTTTTGGAAAGACGTTCCCACCGTCATGCAGCCCCCTTACTCGAAGGCTGCATGACGCTATGTCAACCGTTTAACAGGCCTCCAAAGGCGCATAAGCCAGCACCAGCCACTTGGCACCCTCATCGAAGTTCACCTGCACGCGGGTGTGATGCCCGGTGCCCTCTGAGTTCATCACGATACCCTCGCCAAACTTGGGATGGCGCACCCGCTGGCCCAGACTGAAGCCAGACTGCTGGGCCGAATCCTGGGCAAACAGACTCTCATTCGGTCGCTCCACCATCGCCGGCCGCGTCACCGTATTACGCAACCGCACCTCCTGCAGGCAGTCCCCCGGGATCTCCCGCACAAACCGGGACAGTGCGTGAAACTTCTCCTGACCATACAACCGACGGGATTCCGCGTAAGTAAGTACCAGCTTCTTCATGGCCCGGGTAATGCCCACATAAGCCAGGCGGCGCTCTTCCTCCATGCGCCCGGGCTCCTCCAGTGACATACTGTGCGGGAACAAACCTTCCTCAACACCTGCCAGGAACACCATCGGAAACTCCAACCCCTTGGCCGAATGCAGCGTCATCAACTGCACACTGTCCTCATGGGCATCGGCCTGTGATTCGCCGGCATCCAGCGCCGCCTGGGCAATAAACTCCGCCAGCGGATCTACGCCTTCTTCTACATCATAATCCGCCAGCGCGCTGACCAGTTCCTCCAGGTTCTCCACCCGGGCCTGACCCTTCTCGCCCTTCTCACTGGCGTGGTAATCCTTCAGGCCACTGGACTCTATGGCCTGCTTCATCAGCCCCTGCAGGGAAGCGTGCCCCGCCATTTCAGACAGCGTGTTGATGATCTCCATAAACTGCTGCAGGCCGGTTTTCGCCCGGCCCTTTACCTGGCCCGCGGCCAGTAACCGCTCGGACGATTCCCACAGGGAAATACCCTGGCCGGTGGCGTATTCACGAATTTCCTGCAGGCTCTTGGCACCAATGCCGCGGGTGGGAATATTCACCACCCGCTCAAAGGCGGCATCGTCCCGGTGGTAATGTACCAGGCGCAGGTAAGCCAGCGCGTTTCGGATTTCCTGACGGTCGTAGAACCGCAACCCGCCGTAAACTCGATAAGGAATACCCTGGCGCATCAGGGCTTCTTCGAGCACCCGGGACTGGGCATTGGAACGATAGAGAATGGCGCACTCGCTGCGCAGATTGCCCTCGCTGACCCAGGCCGAGATGGAATCGGCAATATAATTGGCTTCATCCTGCTCGTTGAACGCGGCGTACAGGCTGATCGGCTCACCTTCCACCCCGTCAGTCCAGAGTTCCTTGCCCAAACGCCCCTGGTTGTTGGCAATCACCGAGTTGGCGGCTTTCAGAATGGTCTTGGTGGAGCGGTAGTTCTGCTCCAGCCGGACCAGCCGGGAATTGGGGAAATCCCGCTGGTACTGCTGGATATTCTCGATCTTCGCGCCCCGCCAGCCGTAGATGGACTGGTCGTCATCGCCCACCACCGTCAGCGGCACCCGGTTGCTGGCCAGCACCTGAAGCCAGGCGTATTGAATGGTATTGGTGTCCTGGAACTCGTCCACCAGTATGTGCTGGAAGCGCTGCTGGTAGTGGCTCAACAATTCCGGCCGGTGCAGCCAGAGCTCGTGGGATCGCAGCAGCAGTTCACCAAAATCCACCAGGCCGCCCTGCTGGCAGAGCTTCTCGTACTGGCGGTAGATCTTCAGCATGGTATTGGTGAAGTGATCGCCCGGATTCTCCTGGATATGATCCGCCCGCAAGCCCTCATCTTTCTGGCTGTTGATAAACCACTGGGCCTGTTTCGGCGGCCACTGGCTTTCATCAATGCGGTTTTCCCGCATCACTCGCTTGATCAGCCGCAACTGATCGTCACTGTCCAACACCTGGAAGTTTTCCGGCAAGCCGGCGTCTTTCCAGTGGGAACGAAGCAAACGATGGGCAATTCCGTGAAAGGTGCCGATCCACAGACCACGGGTGGGAATCTGCATCATCTGCTCCACGCGATAACGCATTTCCTTGGCGGCCTTGTTGGTGAAAGTCACCGCCAGAATGGACGTGGGCGGCACCCGGTCAACCGACATCAACCATGCCATCCGGTGCACCAGCACGCGGGTTTTGCCACTGCCGGCACCGGCCAGCACCAGCAAATGGTCGTTCTGCGCCGTCACCGCTTCGCGCTGGGCGTCGTTCAGGGAATCAATAATATGAGAGACATCCATGGAGCAAGGCTTCATTACTGGTTAAATTTACAGCCCAGTATACCAGCCAAGAGCCCGGCTGCCTCCCCTGGCACAAACTACCCCCTCAAGAGTATATACAGGCCAATTCAAGGCTCTAGGCTTAAAGAGACAGCCAGTTTGGCCGATACAGCACTTAACACACTGACACATTAATTCTGTGTCATGCGTTCAAAAAAACAACCTACACTCGCGCTGCTGGTGATTGTAGCCGTGGTGGCTTTCGTAGTGAGCCAGACCTTTTCCGTCATCACGGAACGAAACAACTCGGAACGACTGGGAGAGGTGCGCAACCAGCTCTATCCGTCCCTGGAACTCTCCACCATCAACCGGGGTCTGCTGCAACTCATCGAAAACTAGATCAACAGCGCCGTCACCACGGGCGACGATCAGCAGATTGCGGCTACCCGAGAGCAACTCGCCGAGATCATCGAGAATCTTGACCGCATTGCCCAGCTTAACCCGAGCCAGCAGAGCGACGTAAAAGCGCTGAAATCCGAACTGAACGGCTACTACAGCACCGCCACTCGCATCGCCACCGCGATTATCGAGGGCACCGCCGATTTCAGTCGCATAGGCCAGGAAGCATCCGCCAACGCCGAGCGCCTGGCGGGCCTGCGCTCGGATCTCGACCAGATGCGTAATGCCATGGAGAGCCGCCTGACCCAGGCCATTGACGACACCACGGCGGCCAGCAGCGAAGCCGTCTCCGTGACGATCGTGGTGGTAGCCCTGGTTGTCCTGATTGCACTGAGCTTGATTATCGGTCGATCGGTCTCCGGCAGCCTGCAGCAAATCATCAGTTCCCTGCGGAACATGGCTTCTGGCGAAGGCGATCTGACCTACCGCATCGAGTACACCGGCAAGGATGAACTTCGGGATCTGTATCTGAACCGCAGCAAAGCCCTGCCAAATGGCCAGAGCGCGAAGCCGTTTGAACTCCCGGAAGGCAACGCCACCCGTGCCGAGTTCCACGACAAGGTGACCGGCCGTAACGATGCCCAACTGAAGGCCTTCTGGTCCCAGCAGGTGTTCACCGGTCGTGGTCAACCTCCGGCGGAAGCCGGCAGTGCTTCGGGCATGAAGGCCCAGGTCGCCTCCACACCAGGCGCCATCGGCTACATCGATTCCGCGGATGTGGACGACAGTGTCAAGGTTATCCTGACGCCCTGATCACAGCCGTGCAGAACGCAAAAAGGCGAGCCGAAGCTCGCCTTTTGCTGTTTGAAGACCGGCTGCCTAGAAACCTCTCGGCACGGTCTGGGCTTCCACGAATTCAAACAGCCCTTCCAGACCACCTTCCCGGCCAATACCCGAGGCTTTCATACCGCCAAACGGCGCCTCCGGTGTCGGCCCGGTGCCGGTGTTCCAGCCAACGTGACCAAACCGCAGGCCGGCAGCCACCCGCTGGGCACGTTCGGCATCGGCGGTGAACACGTACGAGGCCAGGCCAAACTCCGTGTCGTTACCGGCATCAATGACTTCTTCCTCGGTCCGGAACAGCGCCATGGGCACCAACGGACCGAAGGTCTCCTCCTGGTAACAGCACATCTCCCGGTCCACGCCCTGCACCACCGTGGGTGGGAAAAACAGGCCATCACCCAGTTCCGCTGGCAGTTTGCCAGCCACCAGGCTGGCGCCCTTGTCGAGGGCGTCCTGCAGGTGCCGCTTCACCTTGTCGAAGCCCTGCTTGTTGATCAAGGGCCCAATGTCGATGCCATCGTTCATGCCGTCGCCGACGGTCATCTTGCTCACACGTTCGGCCAGCTTCTGGCCAAAGGCATCCGCCACCTTCTCGTGCACAAAAATCCGGTTGGCGCAGACACAGGTCTGGCCGCCACCGCGGAATTTGTTGGCAATCAGGTTATCGGCGGCGGCCTCCAGGTCGGCATCGTCAAAGACGATGAACGGGGCATTACCACCCAACTCCAGTGCCAGCTTCTTCACCTGCTCGGCGGTGTCTACGATCAGTTTGCGGCCCACTTCGGTAGAGCCCGTGAAACTGAGCATGGGTACATCTTTATGTTCACACAGTACCTTGCCGATCACGCTGGCCTTACCCATCACCAGGTTGACCATGCCATCCGGCAGGTCGAGTTTATCCATCACGCTGAAAAAGGCGATCATGGTCAGCGGTGTCTCGCTGGCCGGCTTGATGACCGAGGGGCAACCCGCCGCCAGGGCCGCCGACAACTTCTTGGCGATCATGCCAATGGGAAAGTTCCAGGGCACAATCAGCCCGGTTACACCCACAGGCCGGTAGTGAACCGTCCAGGTGCAATCCTTGGGCTTTTCCGGAATCGTGTGGGAATCAAGAGCGCTGATGTGCTTGGCACAGTAATCGAAGAAACCGGCGGCGTAATCCACCTCGCCCTGGGCTTCTTTCCAGGGCTTGCCATGCTCCATACACAGGATGCGGCCAATCTCTTCGCGGTTTTCTTTCAGGCCGTCACGAATATCCTCCAGCCACTTGCGGCGGGTTTCAATCGGCCAGGGATTGGTGAGCCGGAGCGCTGATTGTCCAGCCTCCACCGCTGCCACAACATCTTCCTCCGGCATCGACGGCACCTTGGCAATCACCGAGCCGGTGGCCGGGTTGTAAACGTCGAACGTTGCACCGCCGGCGGAGTCTTTCCAGCGCCCGCCAATGTAGCCTGTGAGGTTTTCCAGTAGTGGTGACTCGATCATCTCGGCTCCTCTTGCATGACTGGTGACGCCCCGGACCGGGGCGGAGTTCAAAAGCAACGCGTGCCTTTCATAGTGGATCCTGAGTGGCGGCCTGTAAAGTCAGGGGGAGATTTCCTGGCCGTCATTTTTGACCCGGGCGGGTGACTGCCTATACTCGAAGGAGAGTTTTTACAGGCTCTCCCTGACACCCCAAGGAGACGGATTCATGAAAGCATTTTTTCATCCGACGCAGGACCTGCACGTCCCGAAGACGTATTTCACCCGAGGCCAGATGCGCCAGCCTCAGGAGGTGCCTGATCGCACCGGCCAGATGCTCGAAGGCCTGAAAGCCATGGGCATCCCGGTACTGCAGCCGGCCGACCAGGGCGCCGGCCCGATCTCCAAGGTGCACGACCTGGGTTACCTGCGATTCCTCGAATCCGCCCACCGGCGCTGGATGGAAATGGAAGACTGGGGCGACGAGGTAATGTCGAATATTTTCGTACGTTCCCCCAACGCCATGCGGGGCATCCTGGCAGAAGCCGCCTGTTACCTGGCAGACGGCAGCTGCCCCATTGGCGAGAATACCTGGAAAGCGGCCTACTGGTCGGCCCAGACCGCCCTGGGTGCCGCCGACGCGCTGATCGCCGGAGAGCGCAACGCCTACGCTGTGTGCAGGCCACCAGGCCATCACGCCCGCAAGGATGCCGCCGGTGGATTCTGCTACCTGAACAACGCCGCCATCGCGGCCGAGCACTTGAAGAGCAGGTTCCCGCGAACGGTGATCCTGGACACCGACATGCATCACGGCCAGGGCATTCAGGAGATCTTCTACGACCGCAGCGACGTGCTGTACATCTCCATCCACGGCGACCCCACCAATTTCTATCCGGTGGTCAGCGGCTTCGAGGACGAACGTGGGGAAGGAGAAGGCTATGGCTACAACATCAACCTGCCCATGCCCCACGGCTCCAGCGAGGACGATTTCTTCGCGAAACTGGATGAAGCCTTGGCCGCCATTCGCCTGTACCAGCCGGATGTGCTGATCCTGACCCTGGGCTTCGATATCTACAAGAACGACCCGCAGGCGAAAGTTTCGGTGACTTCCGAAGGCTTCTGTCGGCTGAGTACGCACCTTCGTCAGTTGGGCTTACCCACGCTGGTGGTGCAGGAAGGCGGGTATGACCTGGACGCCCTCAGCGAGAACGTCCAGCAGTTTTTCAAGGGGTTGGAGGGCTGATCAGACCGCCGGGGCATACACCTTGATATTGCCATGCCCCTCAGCCTTCAGGTGGCCGGCGTGCATGCGGCTCATGGTGCCCCGGTCACAGTACAGCAGGTACTGGCGGTTGCCCGGCAGTTCCGCCACCTGCTGATTCAACTCGTAGAAAGGAATCTTGAGCACGTCGTTGTTGGTCAGGGTCAGTGGCGAGCGTTCTTCTTCAGACGGGTGGCGAACGTCGATAATCACGTCATCTACCGACGGCGTCTGGATCAACTCCACCTCTTCCGGCGTCTGGGTGCTGTCCAGGAGCTGGCTGACCATGGTGTCGGTGCGGTTAGCGATGGCATCGGCCAGGGCGGCCGGGTCCATGTTCGCCTCTTCTTCCTCCACGCGATGCAGCTTGGCACGGGTGACCGGCTTGCTGGAAATCACGCCGCAATACTCCGGCATGTTGCGGGCAAACGGCTCGGTACCGATGTCCTTGGCAATTCGAATGATTTCCTGCTTGTCCATGGCAATCAGCGGGCGCAGCACCACCTCATCACTGGCACGGTCCACCACATTCAGGTTGGTCAAGGTCTGGCTGGAGACCTGAGCCACCGCATCGCCCATCACCAGCCCCGAGGCGTTGTAATCCCGGGCGATCTCGGCTGCGGCCTTGAGCATCATCCGCTTGAGCACCACACCCCAGTGGCGATGGTTGACCGAGCGCATGATCTCAGCGACCACACCCTCAAACGGCACAGAAATAAACTTGACGTTGTGGGACGAACCATAACGCTCCCACAGATAGTGAGCCACCTGGCGCACGCCCACTTCATGGGCCGCACCGCCCAGATTAAAGAACAGATAATGACTGCGAATGCCGCGGCGCATCATCAGGTAGGCAGCCACCGACGAGTCGTAGCCGCCGGAAATCAGCGTCATCACCGTTTCCACCGTCCCCAGCGGATAACCGCCAAGACCCTCATGGCGACGATGGGCAATATGGTAGCTGTCGTCCTTTACCTCAATACGAACTTCCAAATCCGGTGATTTCAGATCTACGCCTTTGGCGTCGGAGCCCTGCAACAACGCCGCGCCCACTGAACGCTCAAGGTCAATGGAACGGAAATCATGATCGCCATGGCGGCGGGCGCGAACGGCAAACGTCTTGCCTTTCAGGCGTTCGGCATAGGCCTGCACCGCCTTTTCGCCCACATCGTCAAGATCGACAAACGGAAACACCCCGATCTCCTGAATGGTCGAGATGCCGGGAATGCGCACCAGCTCATCAATCACCGGGCCGGCAAGGCTGCGGCCATCGGGCACATCCACATCCACCCGGTCCCAGCTGCCATCCACACGGATCTCCGGATCCAGACGGGCCAGTAATTTACGGATATTCTGCCGCAACTGGCGCATCTGCTGCTGGCGAACGGGTTTACTCTTGATAGCCACTTCAGGGGCGGGACGAATCAGCAATTTCATAAAAAAAGACTTTGATCGGAATAACGTCGGGTGGCGTAAAAGCCGGAAAGGCCTTAGTGTACCCTTTCGCCAAACTGGCTCAAAATCCGTCATTGCCGAAACCATCAGGAGCTTCACCACCGATGACTGAAACCACCATGAATGCCCTGGTCTCCCCCGAGGGCAGCCTCGAGATCCTTTCCAACTACGAGGTAAACCGGCTCAAGGACAAGAGCGAGGGTGGTCTGTATCGCCTGTTCCGTCAGTGTGCACTGGCCGTGCTCAATACCGGCGTCGAAACCGACGACTGTAAGGAATTGATGGAAGCCCACGCCGACTTCGATGTACGGCTGGTGCCCCAGCCCCGGGGACTGAAACTGGAGCTGATCAATGCGCCCGGCCACGCCTTTGTGGACGGCGAAATGCTACGTGCCATCCGGGAGCACCTGTTTTCTGTACTGCGCGATATCGTTTACAGCCATTCCCTGCCCAACAGCGTGGCCGGCTTCCGCAAAGACAACCCCGAAGACCTCACCAACCTGGTGTTCCACATTCTGCGCAACGCCAGGGTACTGGAGGCGGGGCGTCAGCCAGACCTGGTGGTGTGCTGGGGCGGCCATTCCATCAGCCACGACGAATACCAGTACAGCAAGGATGTCGGGCACCAGTTGGGGCTGCGCGGCCTGAGTATCTGCACCGGTTGCGGCCCGGGCGCCATGAAAGGCCCGATGAAAGGCGCCACCATCGGCCACGCCAAGCAACGGGTGAAGAATGGCCGTTACATCGGCATTACTGAGCCGGGCATTATCGGTGCCGAGGCGCCGAACCCGATTGTAAACGAGCTGGTGATCATGCCGGATATCGAGAAGCGTCTCGAGGCCTTTGTTCGCTGTGGCCATGGTGTGATTGTATTCCCGGGCGGCGTAGGCACCGCAGAGGAGATTCTGTACCTGCTCGGCATTCTGCTGCACCCGGACAACGTTGACCTGCCTTTCCCGGTGGTGTTTACCGGCCGCCAGGAAAATGCCGAATACTTCGAAATGATCGACAAGTTTATCCGCAACGCCCTGGGCGATGAGGCTGCCAGCAAATACGAGATCATCATCGATGATCCGATACGGGTCGCCCAGACCATGAAGCAGGGCATGAAAGACGTGGAGACCTTCCGCCGTGCCATGCAGGATGCCTACTACTTCAACTGGATGCTGAAGATAGATCCGGTATTCCAGCTACCGTTCGAGCCGAACCATGACAACATGCGGGCCCTGGAACTGCATCGCGATCAACCGGTTCACCTGATTGCGGCGAATCTGCGCAAAGCGTTCAGCGGGATTGTGGCGGGTAACGTGAAGGAAAGCGGAATCCGGCAGGTGCAGGAGAAAGGGCCGTTTGAAATCGCTGGTGACCCGACGCTGATCAAGCCTCTGGAGGCCATGCTGGAGCAGTTTGTGGCGCAGAACCGGATGAAGCTACCCGGGTCCTCAGCCTACCGTCCGAGCTATCGCATTGTCAGTGGTGCGGCCTGAGCCGCAACACTGACAAACACAACGTCTTACTTGCCGCCGTCGGCCGGCAGGCTGGCGTAGTAAGCTGCCAGGTTGGCAATGTCAGCATCGCTCAGGGCTGTGGCCTGACCCTGCATCACCGGAGCCTGTCCACCCTGACGCTGGCCTGCCTTGTACGCCTTCAGAGCTGCAACCAGGTACTGCTCTTTCTGGCCAGCCAGGTTCGGATAGATGGGCACCTGAGAGATACCGTTCTGGCCATGGCACGCGGCACAAACGGCGGCCTTGGCCTTACCAGCTTCGATGTCACCGGCGGCCATGGAAGCGACCGGTACCATCGCGCCAGCTGCGAACAGGCCCGCTACTGCAAGATGCTTCAGATTCATTGTGTTAACCCTCTCATCGTTTTAACGTTCACATTCCGGCATAAAACCGGTCAGTAACTCAGGTTTCACTTATAGCACACCCGCCCGTGAGCTCAAATGTGATAGATCAAGGACTTTCGTGCGACCATAGTCCTCTTTTACGCCTGAGCGTAGTGAACGACAGTACGAACAAACCACAAATACCCAATCAGAGATACCACCGGAGAACCAAGCCATGCCAGTTGAGGTACAGGAGCTCCCCTGCCGGGAAGGACACATCGGCCTGCTCACCCTGAACGAGCCGGGCACACTCAATGCCCTGACCGAGGAAATGGTCAACCAGGCGCAGCAGGCGCTGGCGCAATGGGCCGAGGATTCCCGTATCTGCCTGGTGGTTCTGCAGGGGGCGGGAGACCGGGCGTTCTGTGCCGGAGGCAACATCCGGGCCCTGTACCCGGCACTGACCGGCGATGGCGATAAAGCCGCACCCGCGCGGTTCTTTGCGGCGGAATACCGTCTCGACTTTACCCTGCACCGGTTCCCCAAGCCGGTGGTGGGCATGGCCGGCGGCATTGTCATGGGCGGGGGCCTGGGCTTGCTGGCGGCCTGCCGTTACCGGTTAATCTACCCGAATGTCACCATGGCAATGCCCGAGATCAGCATCGGTCTGTTCCCCGATGTGGGCGCGAGCTGGTTCCTGAACCGTCTCCCGGGCCGGCTCGGATTGTTTATGGGTCTGACTGGCGCTCGACTGAATGTCGCCGACGCCTTGCGAGTGGGCCTGGCGGATATGGTGATCGAAGCAGACCAGAGCAGCGCCCTGCTTGAACGACTGCAGGAGGAACGCTGGAGCGGTGAAACCGCCGCCGACGACAACCGCCTGTTCCGCCTGCTGAACCAGCTGGAAGCGCTGGATTACCGCACGCTGGCTCCGGGGCACCTGGAACAGCACGAACAGACCATCGCACGCCTGAGTGCAGGCGATGAGCTACCGGCCATCGTTGAAAAACTGGGGAATTCGGAGAGTACCGACCCCTGGTGGCAGGCGTGCATCCATACCCTGAAGACCGGCTGCCCGGTCACCGCCTGGCTGATCTGGCACCAGATACAGAAAGGCCAGCAGATGTCGTTGAAAGATGTGTTCCGTATGGAGCTGGCCATGGCCGAAGAGTGCACCCGGAGACCCGATCTGGCCGAGGGCATTCGCGCCCTGCTGGTAGACAAGGACCGCTCCCCAGAGTGGTCTTACGCCTCGGTTGCCGAAGTGCCGCAAGAGGTGGTTGAACGGCATTTCCAGCCGGTGTGGGATGACACGACCGACCCAATGATGCTGGACAGCCTCTGAATCAGCGGGCGGCGCCCGCCTGCACCAGCAGCATTTCAAGATCCTGATTGTTGCTGGCGCGGGCAAGATCCAGAGCGGTGGTGCCATCCGCCCGGCGATAGTGCACATCGGCACCGGCCGCCAGCAGCATCTCGGCGGTCAGAAGGTCACCGCTGGCCACCACTTTCATCAACAGGGATTCGCCACCCTGGCTGACGTTCACGTTGGCGCCCGCCGCCAGCAAGGCCCGGACCACCGCAAGATGACCATTTTCAGCAGCCTGGATAACCGCGGTATTGCCGTCGGCACTGCGTGCATTCACCTCTGCGCCCGCAGCCAGTAACAACCGGACAATGCGGCGGTTACCGTTGGTGGCAGCCACCATAAGCGGGGTTTGCTCCGCTCCGGCCTGGGCATCCGGCCTTACCCCTTTGGACAGCAGCTCAAGTACCGCCCGATCCTCATTGGCGCGCACCGCAGCCATCAGTTCCTCCGGGCCGGCATCGGCCTCTCCGGTTTCAGGTGCTGACCCGGTTGTACTGCATCCGGCCAGCAGCGTCAGTGCCAGGAAAAATACCAGGTGGAAATAGCTGCTCGCGTCCCTGCCCATGTCGGAAGTCTCTTGTTTGCGTTTTGCAGCTATTCTGCTCAGCCAGTCACCGGAATTAAATCGAACCGGTCACAACTCCGTCTCGTTTTGCAGAAGTTCTCGAGCCAGCAACCGCAGCTGCGCCTCTGCATCGCGCTGGCCCCGGCACAGGCCGGCCTCCTGCAACTGCACCCAGGACCAGCCCTGCAATACCGCACGACACCAGAGCTTTGCCTCCGGATGGCTTTGAATTCGGTGAGCCATACCCTTGCAGGCAGAGAGCTCCTGCAAAACCGGCAAGGTTAGTTCAAAGCCGCGAAAGCCATACGCGAAGTTAGTCAGATCCCGGCGATCATCGTCGTCCAGCCACGCCGATGATGGCAGGGCGTCGCAGATGGCCAGCAATAGTTCATGGTCCAGTTGGCACCAATGGCGGGACACCAGATGTTGCCAGTGTCGGGCGAACCGGCTGCTCAGCTGTTGCTGAAGCTGCTGCCCCGGCTCAGAGGTGCCCATCAGCATTTGCAGGGGAAACTCTCCGGTGGACGCCTCCTGGCTCAGCCCCATACGCACGATGCGCAGGCCACATCGGTGCCAGAACGCCAACAAACCCGGTTCGCCGCCAAAGCTGGTACCCAATGCATCCATTCCATCCTGAACGCAGGCCTCACGGGCAGCCGCCACCAACCGTTGGCCGACCCCAAGCCTGCGTGCCGATTCCGCTACCGCTACGCGGACCACTCGAAGGGTTTTCAGGGTAGCAGCGGCGGGGGCGCCGCCATGATTGGCCAGTGACTGGGCCAGCATATGGCCCCTGAGCCGTCGTTTTCCAGCGACCACCTCTTCAGCCAGATCAGGTGCCAGGCCACCTTCGGTGGATGCCCAGAGCAAGCCGATGGTCCGCCCCTCTGCGCTGGCCCGCCAGGTCATCGCGGCGGGGTCATCCAGCCATTGCCGAAGATCGGCGGGCGTGGTCCGGTAATGGGCATTGACCAGCAGACCAAAGGCCTCCGCCAGGGTCTGTTCGCTGGCCGCGGCAGGTTGCCAGCGTTCAATGTGTACGTCGCCGGCGACGAACGGTTGCGGCTCCGGCGCGTCTGCCGATAACAGATACAGCTGGAAAACCAGTCGCTCCAGCGGGTCGCCCTGCGCCCAGCGAATGGGCTCGCGAACGCTAACGGCGCGCCAGTTCGGAGTTTCCTGCTCCAGAATCTGTCGAAAACGCAAGGCAAAGCCCCGGCCGGTACCTTCATAGCCATGCACCGTACTGGCAAACACCACCCTCGGCCAGCCCAGCAACACGGCTTTCAACCACTGGGCCGGCAAACCCGCCGCTTCATCGACCATGACCACTTCCGCCTCCGGCCGCTGCGACAGCAGTTCCTGTGGCGGCAGAAAGCAAAGTTCGTGACCGGACCGGGTGGTCAGATGGGTCGCCGTATCCAGTGCCAGAGCATCACCCAGTGCCTGCCGGGCGTGAGCGAACAGGGTAGCCACGTTATCAGCCGAAGGTGCCGTTACCAGCACCCGTTTCCGGCCGGTTTCGAGCAAGCGGGCAGCAGCCATGCCAAGGGCCGAAGATTTGCCTCGGCCGCGATCGGCAGTAATCACCAGCGGCCGTCGGCGGCGGCCCTGGCCAGCGCGCACAACGTCGGCAACCAGCGTCTGCTGCTCGGCCGTCTGCCCGGGTTGAAAGCCCGTCCTGACCGGTTCCGGCCGGTTAAGATCAGGCACGCTGGCATCTTCCGCCACAAGCCGAATGACATCGGGATCTTCGGCCAGTATCGCCGCCAACCGGGCAGCAAAGGGATGAGCACTCGTCCGATCCAGCCCGGTTCGGCCATAGTCCGGATCGTCAAAGTTCGACCACTTCGCCAGCGGGGGCATCAACCAGAACAGCAATCCACCGGCCCGCAATGTGCCGGACAGTGCCGCAAACGCGTCTGGAGACGTTCCCTCCCAGCCATCCCAGACCAGCACGGGCAGTTCCCGGCCCAGTACACGCCGGTAATCTTTGACACGGATATGGCCAAGCCCGGCCATGATCGCATCCTGTTCACGACCGACCCATAGCCCCTGCGCGGCCGACAATTCCGGCAAGAGCCCGGCTACCCGGGCTATCGCAGCCTGCCGATCACCCTCAACCAAGACCAGCCGGCGATGGCCGCGAGCTGCCAGGATGTGCTGGAACGCGCGCCAGCCTGAGGCGATTGTCTCGGTTTTATCATTCACGTCAATTCGGACCTGCTGGCCATAAGAAGGTATTTGCGCCTGAGCTATGCCGGGATTATGCGGCAGCGCTATCCGCACTACCAGTTGGCCAGTACAATAGCGACTATGCCGAGCCAAACCCAAGCCCCCGACCACCTGTCCCTACCGGATTACCTGACCGACGAGCAGCGCGCCATCATCACCTCCGGCTACGAGCACGCGGTGATAACCGCCGTCGCGGGCAGTGGCAAAACCTCCACGCTGGCCTGGCGCATCCGCTACCTGCTAGCCCAGGGCCACGATCCGGACCGGATGCTGGTGCTGATGTTCAACCGCAGCGCCAAGGTGGACTTTGAGCGCAAGTTACAGTCCGTCTGCGATCAGAGCGGGCTGGCTCTGCCGGAAATCCGCACCTACCACGCCATGGGCCTGCGGCTGTATCGTCGGTTCGTCCGCGAAGGCTATCTGCCGGGCTTTTCGGAAAAGATCCTGACCGAACAGGAGATCGGCTTCCAGGCCTGGCTGCTGACCCGGCGGCTGGCACCGGAGGAACTGGCCGATGAAATCCGCCGCAACAAGAAGGATTTTGTCGAAACCGCCACCGGCTTTATCGACCGCGTCAAAACCGGGCTGGCACCCGCGGAGGTGGTGTTCGAGGAGCTGGGCTACTCCGACAAACACCGCTACCTGATTGACCTGTTCCATTCCTTCGAGCAGTGGCGTAAAAGCGAAAGCCGTATCAGCTACGCCGACATGCTGTATGAGCCGGTGATGGCCATCCATCAGAACCCGCCATTGCAGCGCCTGGTGGGTAACAAAATGGATCTGATCCTGGTGGACGAGTACCAGGACACCAACGAGATCCAGCACCTGCTTCTGCGTTATGTGGCCGGTGACCGCGCCCGGGTAACCGTGGTCGGCGACCCGGACCAGACCATCTACGAATTCCGTGGTGCCCGGCCCGAGTTCATTCTGCGCAAGTTCAGTGATGAGTTTGAAAGCCCGCTGGAGCAGACCCTTAGCTACACCTTCCGTTACGGCCACCGGGTGGCACTGCTGGCCAACCATCTGATCTGCCACAACACCGGCCGCCGGGATGTGATGTGCCATTCCCACCCGGGTACCCCCGACACCGAAATCCATCTACATCAGGCCGAAAACGATGGCAACCAGGTGCTTTCTATCCTGCAGGGACTCGCGCCGGAACAACAGAGCCAGAGCGCCATCCTGTTCCGGGTCTGGAGCCAGAGCGTGCCGATTGAACTGAAACTGCTGGCACGCCAGATCCCCTACCGGATCGACGCCGGTAAGGGCGCGCTGTTCAGCCGCGAGGTTCAGGCGGTGCAGGCCTTGCTGCTGGTGGTTACCCGTCGGCTCGACAAGCTCGCAGAAAATGACCGACTGGACATTGCCCGCCAGATTCTGAGGTTCCCCCATGTGGGCCTGAAAGAACCGGAACTGGAAAACCTGGCCCGGTTCCTGGCGGCGTTCGACACCGGCTGGCACGAACGGCTGCTCAGTCTGGATTTCGACGCCCTGGCGCCCATGGCGGCCAGAAAGCTGAAAAAACTCGGTGAAGTCCTGCAGCAACTCGACCGCTATCAGGGGCCGGTAGCTGGCCTGATCACCGTCTATGCCGAGCACATGGATCTCTATGAGGGTATTCGCAGTCTCGCACTGACCCATGACAGTGCCGAGGAGCGGATTGATACCATTCAGGGTTTTCGCGACTACCTGAAAAGCCTGGAAGTCAATGCCGACGGAGCCCTGGACCACCTGAGCCTGCTGAAACAACAGGCCAGCGAACATCGGGACGAGGGTGTCCTGCTGTCCACCATTCACCGGACCAAGGGACTGGAATGGCCCGTGGTAATCATTCCCGGCCTGCAGGAGAAATATCTGCCCTACAGCCCGCGTCCCCAGGACGATGCCCGGGCCCTGCTGGAAAGCGAGCGCAGGCTGCTTTACGTGGGCATGACCCGCACCCGCCACCATCTGCACCTGATTACCCGGCCCACCCCGGCCAGCCCGCATCTGTCGGGCGACCAAGGTCCCAGTCGATTTGTTTCCGAACTGTGCTTTGGATTAGCCCAGGAACTCGGCTCCGCGCTGGATACCGGTACTGCCCCGACAGACCAGCCCCTGAGGCTGGATCACCCATTAACCCCCGTGAGTCTGCGATACGCTGAACGCGAGGGCGTTCAGCTGGAAAGTGAAGGAACGGTCAGCCAAAACACGGCGGAACCAGTGTGGCATCAGCAGCGTCTGACCCATGCCATCTTTGGCACGGGCGAGGTTATCTCGGAAGATGAAAGCTCGTTCGAGGTCCGGTTTGGCAATGGCGACACGCTGAATTTCAGTAAAAAAAGCGCGCACCTGTATTTCAGGCCAGCGGGTGATTGATCTGTCGCTTGTGAAGGCTGCGTACAAATGCGAAGACGTCGAGAGATGCCAAATTTTGTGTTTTATGGCTTACTGGCCTAGATTTTCAGTAACGTGGTGTTTTACCGGAGTTTATCCGTCTTCAACGGAGACAGCTTCAGGACATAATAATCAGACAGGAGGTTCTGCATGAAACTCATGCGCCCGGTCGCTCTGGCCGCCCTTGCAACATCCCTTACGACGCCAGCCCTGGCGGAACGCCAGGAAACCATCTACATCAACCCGTTTGCCGGCTTCCAGCTCTTTGACGATAAACGGGACCTGAGTGAAACCGGCACCTTCGGTGTTGGTGTTGAGTACCGTTTCCGCCCTCACTGGTCAGTCGAAGCCGTGTACTCACGGGCCGATGCCGACCGCAAATATGTGTCTGGCGAATCCGATTTCGACGAAGTCCGGGTAGACGGCACCTATTACTTCGCGGGCCCGGAAGCTGCCTGGAACCCTTACGTTTCTCTTGGTGCAGGCCATGCCGACTTCGGGCTGGGAGATTCCATTTCCTACCGCTCGGCAGGTACCGATCACGATGAAACCCGTGTCAATGTGGGTACCGGCTTCCGCTACAACGTCAGTGATGGCATCTCCATTCGTGGCGATCTGCGGGAATTCCATGGCATTGATGAAAGCACCTTCGACACCATGGTCTCGCTTGGCTTGAGCTGGGCCTTTACCCGCACGGTTTCTGCCCCGGCCCCGAAAGCCCCGGCCGATGCCGACAACGACGGCGTGCCCGATAATCGCGACCAGTGCCCGGGCACACCGGCCGGGGCCAGCGTCGACAGCCGCGGCTGCGAACTGGACAGCGACAATGACGGCGTGGCGGACAGCCGCGACCAGTGTCCCAACACCCCAGCCGGGGCCGAGGTTAACAGTCGCGGCTGTGAGCTCGACAGCGACAACGATGGTGTGGTGAACAGCCAGGATCAATGCCCGGACACCACCGCGGGCGCCACGGTGGATGAAACCGGCTGTGAGGGCATTACTGAAACGGTGGAAACCATTGAACTGCGGGTTCAGTTCCCCACCAACAGCTCTGTTATCGACAACGCCTATGACAACGAAATTCGTCGCGTCGCCGATTTCATGGAGGAATACCCGGAAACCACCGTTGAGATCGCTGGCCATACCGACAGCGCCGGTGAAGCGGGCTATAACCAGTTCCTGTCCCAGCGCCGGGCGGAAGCGGTTGCCGGTCGACTGACCGGGCCTCTGGGTGTCGATCCGGACCGTGTCAGCGCAGTGGGCTATGGTGAAGCCGAGCCTGTTGCCACCAATGATACGCCGGCTGGCCGTGCCCAGAACCGTCGTGTTGAGGCACGCATCCAGGTTCGCCGTTAAGGCAATCCGGGCAACCTCGGTAAGGCGCCTTCGGGCGCCTTTCTTTTTGATTCCGCAGTCAGAAAGCGCTCAGGCTTTCAACCGCCCTCACGTTCTGCATCCAGTAACAGGTTTCTTGGCGTCAGCTGACGATCACAGAAGATACCCAGTCGAACCCGGTAACCCTGTTCTTCCAGAAACACGGCATAGTCCAGGACCAGCCAGAGCTCCAGGGGCCGCCGGAAAAGATGGCGCAGCAGTTCATGCCGGCGCACCTGACGATATCGCGCCTCACCGCGCGCCAGCCATTCTGCCCAGTCAACATCGGCGGGCAGAGTCAGTTGTTTCTTTGCCGCCGCCCAGCGACAGAAGTCCTCGAAACGGCCATTATTGAGCCGGGCCGGGTGCGACGGCACCGGCAGGTAGTGCCCGTTGCCGGTCAGCTCCCGTTGCAGCGCATCGAACCCCAGACGCCAGGTACTGATGCGCATGGTTTGCTCGCGCACACGCTCCGGTGCCGTGACCGTCTCCTGAACCGCCAGCCTCAGATCGTTGCGGTCTACCGACAAACACTCGCCATACTCCCGGGTTTGCCGGGCCTGCAGCTGATACCGTCCCCCCCCGGTCAAGTGGTAGCAGCAAGGTGAGAGACTGAGCCGGGGCAAACGCGCCTGGGCACCAGATTGCATCAGCCGGCGGTGCAGATCGCCACAGGCGTGCAGCGCCACCCCATGGTGGCGCTCAGGCAATTTAAGCCCATCGACCATCACATCCTGATGAGACAAGCGAACCGGGTCGCCGTAGTGTTCGGCCAGGCGGTTGCCATCGGTCACCAGTTCCGGATTCCACTCAAATCCGGTTACCTGCACCGCACCCCGCCTGGCCAGGGTCCGGCCCAGGTGCCCCTTGCCACAACACCAGTCCAGTACCGGATAGCCCAGGGGTGAAATTGCAGCGGCGAATGCGCCGGCCTGCTGTCGTTTTCGGCCAGGCATATCAACGGCGGCCACCTCCGCCAGTTCCGCCTGCCGGCCCTCGGCCTCGGTCGCCAGACGGGGTAAATCAAGCAGATCCCGGTACCGGGCCAGTGCCGGGACATACCCGGCTAACACCGAGGACAGTTCCGGGAGCCGCTCCTCCCAGTCCTGACAGTCCCCCTCTGGAAGCGCCTCCAGCCAGCGCGCCAGGTCCGGATGCGCGTCGCGCCAGGCGGGGGCAGGTTCCATGAACGGGATGGGGCGCCAGAGTGGCTCCAGTTCCCGCAGCCAGTCATTCAAAGACTGCCAGCGCTGGTAAAAACAACCCGAGGCTTGGTGTAAACTCGCCGCCGGAGGTAATGTCATGAAACTGGCCTTTGTACTGGTTGAACCGAAAGTCCCGGAAAATGTCGGCGCCGCTGCGCGGGCCCTGTGCGATCTGCTTACCGGCTTTCCGATGGCGGTCAGCTATCCGTCCCTGAATCTGTCCCAGGCGGTCATGCTGTATGCCTGGGAGCTGTCCGGACTGGCGCGCCAGAGTAACAGCACGCCCGAGGTCGCCTCGGATGCCAGCCTCGGCGCCTTGCGACAACGCCTGGAAACACTGTTACCGGCGCTGGAGGCACCGGCCGACAGCAAGCTGTCGCAGTGGGTATTCCAGCGCCTGCCCATGCTTTCCGAACGGGACGTCGGCTTTGCTCACACCCTGTGCGGCAACCTCGAGCGCAAACTCTGAGCCTATTCCTGGAACCTTCCGGGCCGGAAGGCATCCAGTGGCACCGCCGGCTCCTCACCGTCGATGACCTGGGCAATCACCGAGGCGCTGCCCGCCGACAGGGTCCAGCCGAAGGTGCCATGGCCGGTATTCAGAAACAGGTTCCGGCGGGGTCCGCGACCAATAATGGCCGGGCCATCCGGAGTCATGGGGCGGAAACCGGTCCAGGTTTCGGCAGCCTCAAGATCCGCGCAGCCGGGAAAGCGTGAACGCACGGATTTCTTGATAGTGGCGATGCGCGCCTCAGGAATGTCGCGATTGAAGTCCGCCAATTCGACAAAGCCCGTGGCCCGGAGCCGATTACCCAACCGGGTAGACACCACCTTCAGGTTATCGTCGTGGATCGTGCTGGCCGGGGCCTTGTCCGGATCACTCAGGGGCACCGTCAGGCTGTAACCCTTGACCGGGTAGATCGGGAGGTCCAGCCCGAGGGGCCGAACCAGCTGCGGTGACCAGCATCCGGCGCAAACCACCACCGCATCGGCTTCCAGGGTGACCAATTCGCCGCTGCGGGCTCGATACTCGAGCCCGTTCACAGTTTCATCATCAGACAACAGCCGCTCAACCTCGACACCATAGTGAAAACTTGCACCTTGCTGCTCACACACCTGCGCCAGTGCCCGGGAAAACAGGTGGCAATCGCCGGTGCCGTCCGTGTCATAGCTGATGGCACCATAGAGAGGTCCATCTCCGGTCATACCCGGCTCCACGGCGCGCACCTGCTCGGGCGTGAGCAGCCGCGAGGCGATGCCCAGCTCATTCAGCAGGTCGTGGATCTCACGATAACCGTCCATGGCCTCAGGGCTGCTGGCCAGGTGCAGAAGGCCCTTGTGGTCGCCATCAAAGTTCAGGTCATGCTCCTGTTCCAGAGCCAGAAATCGCTCCCGACTGTGGACACCCAGGCGCAGCATGGCCCGCTTGTTGAGACCAAACAGGCCAGGACTCCAGGCATAGCGCAGGGTGGCAAACATAAATTTGACGGCGTCGACCGAAGGCGGCACCCGCAGCTTGAGCGGGCCGTCGGTTTTCAACAGCCAGGGCAGTGCCTTGAAGACCATGGAGGGATCAGCCCAGGGGTAAACCACGCCGTAAGACCGCTGGGCGGCGTTGCCTTTGCTGGTCTCGTTACCGGCAAGGTCGTGTCGCTCCAGCAGGGTTACCTGATGCCCCCGGCGAATCAGTTCCCTGGCGGTGGTGACACCGACCACGCCACCCCCTACCACTGCGATGTGCATATTGCCTCCATTAGCTGACGCCATTCGCTGCCAGCAGCTGACGATAGTCTTCCAGTACATCCGGATGCTCCGCCGGGTAGTCCGGCGCAAGCTGTTTCAGCACCCCGGCCAGCAAGGCCGCCACAATCGCCCGGGCCTGGGGTTTGCGGTCCCCGGGCACAATGAACCAGGGCGCTTCCTCGGTGTGGGTCTGCGCCAGGGCTTCCTCGGCGAAGGCCTGATAACGGGCGCGCTGCTTCCAGCCCTCGATGTCGGAGCGGTCAAACTTCCAGCGCTTCCTGGGCTTGTCCAGGCGTTTGAGCAATCGCTGTTTATGTTCATCCTCGGAGAGGTTGAGCCAGATTTTTACGACACAGGTGCCTTCGCTGACCAGGTGACGCTCAAAATTCCGTATGGCCTCGAACCGGGCCGGCCAGTGATAGGTGCCGGCATCTCGCACGGGCCATACTCGCTCGCCGATGACGGCCTCGTGATGACTGCGGTTGAAGGCCACCATCTGGCCATAGGCGGGGAGATAGGGTGTCACCCGC
Source organism: Marinobacter sp. C1S70 (assembly GCF_000475355.1). Classification (NCBI taxonomy): domain Bacteria; kingdom Pseudomonadati; phylum Pseudomonadota; class Gammaproteobacteria; order Pseudomonadales; family Marinobacteraceae; genus Marinobacter; species Marinobacter sp. C1S70. The sequence goes on from NZ_AXBW01000073.1 coordinate 413,141, forward strand.
CAGAGAAAATCATGAGCGGCTTCCGATGCATTGGGTCGCCCGAATGACCAGGCGTGAAAGCCGGCCGGATCAGCGTAGGTGGCCAGCGTCCGGATCAGGCTGTCCTTGCCGCTGGTGTCCGGGCCATGGATGACGACCAGCAATGCCTGCTTACGATTGGCCCACAACCGCCGCTGGTACTCTCCGATCTCCTCCAGACTGGCTTCAAGCGCAGGCAACTTGTCGTCGCCCTCATACAGCGACGGATAACCTTCGAGAGCCGGTTGATCAGGATTCAAGAACCAGGAACGGGCAAATGCCGTATATTTCATCAAGGAAACTCCCTATCGCCCCGTTGCAGGTCAATAATCGTACAAAGTGATACACTTACGTGATCAGATTCTCAGAATAGCATCCATACACCGACCCTGATGGAGTCTAGTACCCTGGCATGAGCAAGAAACGTCGTGAGATTCCCGTATTTGATCATCCGATCATCGAGACCCACTGCCATCTGGACTACCTGAAAGACCGGCCGTTGTCCGATACTCTGGAGCAAAGCCAGCGGGTCAACATCGAAAAGGTGATCACCATTGCGGTGTCGCCAGATAACCTCGCCGCCGTGCGCGAACTGGCGGGTTCCGCTGACTGGGTGTTTGGCACCCAGGGCATTCATCCCCATGAAGCGGAAACCTATACTGATGAGGTGGAAGCGGAAATCCGCCAGCATGCCACCGACGACAAGATCGTGGCCGTGGGCGAGATCGGGCTGGATTATTTCTACGACAATGCCGATCGCTCCGTGCAACGAGAGGTGTTTCGCCGGCAGCTTCAGATTGCCTGCGACAGCGACCGTCCGGTGGTGATTCACAGCCGCGACGCCGACGACGATACCATAGCTATTCTGAAAGAGTTCGAGCATTCTCTTGAGCGCCGGGGGGTTATTCACAGCTTCACCTCCGGGCCCGGGCTGGCACGATACGCCATCGACCAGGGCTGGTGCCTGGGCTTCAACGGCATCACCACTTTCAATAAGGCCGAGAACGTGCGCGATATCGTACGCATGACGCCCATCGAACAGATCCTGCTGGAAACCGATGCCCCGTTCCTGACACCCGTACCCTATCGCGGCCGTGAAAACGCACCGTTTTACCTGCCGTTCGTGGCCGAGAAAATTGCCGACGTTAAGGAGTTGCCGATGGATCAGGTATTAAGTCAGACCTATCAAAATAGCCTGAGAACGTTTTTCCCCCATCAATGATCAAGCGCATTCCTGTCTCCGCCCTGAAGGTCGGCATGTACATCACCGACCTGAACAACGACTGGATCCCCCATAACACCCAGCGCAAGCAAGGGGTGATCAAGCGGGAAGAGACCATTGAAAAAATCCGCAAGATGGGCGTGCAATATATCTACATTGATGTCACCCGTGGCGCCGACTGCCAGGATTCCGAGCCGGCGGCGCATGTGGATCAGCGCAATGAAACGGCCCTGCAGAACGCCGGAGCCCTGAAGCCGGGATACACCCCGAAGGCCCCTCTGGCAGAAGAAATAGTTATTGCTCAACAGGTGCACAGCCAGGCCCAAAGCCTGGTGGGCAGTTTCATGAACAACGTCAAGATTGGTGGTGCAATTGATGTGGCCCCGATTCACCAGCTCGCAGACGAGCTGCAAAATTCGGTACTACGCAATGCCAATGCCCTGAGTTGCCTGGGACGGATCCGCGAGAAAGACAATTACCTGTTGGAACACTCAGTCAATCTGAGCGTATTGATGTCACTGTTCGGACATTACCGGCAACTCTCTCAGGATGTTCTGCACCAGACCATCGTAGGCGCTTTGTTGCACGACATCGGAAAAATTCTTACGCCCGATGAGGTTCTGCACAAACCTGGCCGACTGACGGCGGAAGAATTCGAGGTCATGAAGCTGCACGCCCGCCATTCCCGTGACATTCTTGCCAGCACCGAAGGCATCGGCGAGATCACCGTGATAACCGCCGCCCAACATCATGAGAAACTGGACGGCAGCGGCTATCCAGAAGGTCTCAAAGGCGACGAAATCACCGAGTACGGACGCATGGTTGCCATCACGGATGTTTACGATGCCATCACTGCCGACCGGGTTTACCACAAAGGCCTGACGCCGACTCAAGGGCTGAAGAAACTGCTGGAGTGGTCCGGGGATCACCTGGATCCGACGCTGGTGAAACAGTTTATCCGTTGCGTTGGGCTGTACCCGATAGGTTCATTGGTCTTGCTTGAAAGCGGCAAGCTGGGCGTGGTCATCGAAACGAATGAATCTGACCAGAGATTGCCCGTGGTGCGCGTTATGTACAACACGAAGTTCCGAATGCCTGTAACCGTGCATACCATCGATCTGTCTCGCCCCGGCAACCAGGACCGGATCGTTCGGGCGGTCGATCCAGACGATTACAAACTCGACATCCGGAAGTTTCTGGTCTGACACTCTGAAAGCTACCCGGGCTCTGCTAGGCTTGTGTTAACGCCCCATCCATAAAAAAGATAATCCATCATGCTGTCATCGGTTTTCCAGGTTCTGGGCGGTCTGGCCCTGTTTCTCCTGGCCATGGAGATGATGACCAATGGTCTGAAAAACGCCGCCGGCCATCATCTCCGCCATATGTTGGGGCACTGGACCAGAACGCCTCTGCGGGCACTATTCGCCGGCTTTGTTATTACCGGTATCGTGCAGCATTCCGGGGCGGTAACCGTGGCAACCATTGGGTTTGTGAATGCCGGCCTGATGACTCTGGCCCAGTCCCTGGGCGTTGTTTTCGGTTCCAACATCGGTACCACCATGACCGGCTGGCTGGTCAGCCTGATTGGCTTCGGCTTCAAGATCGAAGCCATGGCGCTGCCACTGCTGGCCGCCGGGGTGGGCTTCAAACTGGTCAGCCGCAACCCGAGAAACCAGTTTCTGGGGGAAGCTCTGGCAGGCTTTGCCTTGTTTTTCCTGGGGTTGTCGATTCTCAAAACCGCGCTCGAATCCTCGGCTCTCGGCTTCCAGAACGGCCACCTGATCAACGCCGATTATGGCCTGCCGGCCTTCATGCTGATTGGCCTGCTGGCCACGGTTCTTACCCAGTCCTCCAGCGCCGCCCTGGCCATCGTACTCACCGCTGCAGCTGGCGGCCTGATCCCGCTCGACAATGCCGCCGCGGCCGTGATTGGGGCCAATCTGGGCTCAACGTCAACCGCCGCGCTGTCGGCCCTGAAAGCCACGGCAAACGCCCGCCGGCTGGCCACCGGGCATATCCTGTTCAACCTGGTCACCGGCGTCATCGCCCTGCTGGTGCTGCCGGCCATGCTCTGGCTGGTGAATACCCTGACCAACCTGTTGGACCTGGAAGCCAACCCGGCGGTTTCGCTGGCCTTATTCCATACGCTGTTCAACGTTCTGGGTGCCGCCATCATGCTGCCCTTCACCCAACCGTTCGCCCGTTTTCTCGGCCGGCTGTTTCGCAGCAAGGAAGAGGACAACGCCGAACCCCGCTATCTCGATGACACTCTGGTGACGACACCGGAACTGGCCATCGGCGCCGTGGATCAGGAAATGAAGCGGTTGATTGGTCACAGCCGGGGTTTGCTGCGGGTATGCCTGGACAGGGAAAGCCTCGAGGAATCCGATGTGCGCCCGAAGGCCGATGCCGTGCGCAACCTGAACCTGGCCATTACCGACTACATCGGGCGCCTGAGAGCCGAGAAAATGCATCCATCGGTGGTGGATGCCCTGACGCTGAGCATTCGCACCTGCCGTTACCTGGCGGAAGCCACCGAGCTGACCCTGCATCTGGTTCGACTCCGGGCGCTGGCCCGGCGCAGGGATTTCGAGACGCTGGAGTCGGTTTTCAACCGCTATTTCGAGGTTATTCGGGCGCTGGTGGCCTCAGAAACGCCCGTACCGGAGCAGCTACAGGAAGCCGAAACCGTCTACCATCAGCTGAAAGCAGCCACCCTGCAGAAGATGATCCGGCGGGAATTCAGTTCCAGCCTGGGGGCCGAGGTTCTGGATGAGCTCAGCGCCGTGCGCCGGCTCACCGATCAGTGGAGCAAGGCGCTGTATTGGCAGGACGGCGTGGGGCTACTCAACCAAAGCCATGATCAGGCATCGGCATCCTGAAAACAGTAATAGCGGTTCTTGCCTTCACGCTTGGCCCGATACATGGCCTGGTCAGCCTGGCGAAGCAGCTGATCTCCGTCTATTTCCTCGCCTTGAGGGTACAGGGTGTAACCCATACTCGCAGACACTTCAACGCTGTGATTGGCCACCCACACCGGTTCGGCAATGACCGTTAGCAAACGCGAGAGCAATATATCCAGGGTAACCGCGTCCGGGACATTGACGATGATGGCGGCGAACTCGTCGCCGCCCAATCGTGCCAGACTGTCCTCCTCCCGGAGGGTCGCACGCATGCGCCGGGCCACTTCCACCAGCAAGCCATCACCGGCATCGTGACCAAAGGCATCATTCACCGGTTTGAACTGGTCCAGATCGATGTAGACAACCGCCAACCGGTAATTCTGCCGACGGGCCTGGGCCATGGACTGGTGCAGACGATCCGAGAACAGTACCCGGTTCGGTAAATTGGTCAGGGCGTCGTAGTGGGCCATGATCCGAAGCTGCTTCTCGATCTCTTTCTGCCTTGTGATGTCACTGAAGACACCCACAAAGTGAGACAGTTCGCCCTGCTCGTCCAGCACACTGCTCAGACTCAGGTTCAAGACAATGGCCTGGCCGTCCTGGTGCCGGGCTGCAAACTCTCCGCTCCACACTCCATGCCTGCTGGCGGCCACCAGTATGGCACTGCCCTCATCTACCGGCATGGGCGGCAGGCTGCCAATGGCAGACTTGTGATCCCGCCCGGTGATCTGGGTGTAGGCCTCGTTGATGTCCATTACCACGCCGTGGGCATCGGTGATAAAAATCGCTTCCCGGGCATTCTTGAACACCCTTAACGCCAATCGCTGCTGCTCCTCGGCCTGCTTTCTGCGCGTGATGTCATGCCAGGAACAGAGTACCGAAGGGATGTCGCTGCCGTGTTCATAAACCGGGGCCAGGGTCATGGCCACCCACACCCGCTCTCCGTTCGAACGCACAAACAGCCATTCCGTCTGGGACACTTCTCCGGCCGTCACCCGGGTAAAGAGCGCCTCGGATTTCTGTGACGACGGAGCTCCATCCGGCTGGCTATGGGGTGAGAAGGCCTCCAGCGACTTGCCCAACAACGAAGCTTCGGAGGTATAGCCAACCAGATCCACGGCCGCCCGGTTGCAGTCCACCAGTTCACCATTGCGGATCATCAGCATCGGCTGGGGCCAGCTGGCAATCAGTGTGCGCAGCCTGCGCTCTTCAGAGGCCAGCTGCTTTTTCTTGCGGCCGAGCCAGAGACTGGTGATCACCAGCAGTACAAACAGCACAGCAACGGTAATCACCCAGTTCCGGTACTGGTGGAGAATGTCGACCCAGGTTACCCTCGGCACCTGATCGTACGGCGGCATCCGCAGGGTTCGGGTCAGCATTTCGACCGACTGGTAATCTGCAGGCGGCGAAAACCCGGCCAGACCCGCCGCCTGCGCCGCCGCATGCTCTGGCTCCAGAGCAAACAGGGCGGAAGCAACCCGGCGTACCGTCCTGCTGTCGACATGGGGCAGAGAAACCAGAGGCCACTCCGGGTACAGCCGGGTAGACAGGACAAACGGGTAGCCTCGCAGCTGCTGCGGATTGATGATTTTCAGCTCATCTGCAAGGCTCGGGTTCTCGTTCAGCAGTTCTTCATAGATGCCGGTTCGGATGAATCCGACATCGGTATCGCCCGTCAGCACCGAGCGGATCACCCGGTCGTGATTACCCAGAAACACCATCCGGTTATGGCGCCGAACATCCACGTCCACGCTGGCCAACTCCAGCGCCTGGGCCTGATAGCCACCCAGATAGGTCAGCCCTGGCGTGGCAATACTCTTTTTCTCCAGATCCTGCAGGCGGTTGATATCGTCCCGTTCAACACGGGTAATAATCACGCCACCAATACTGCCCGTGGTTTCACCCCGCCAGCTGCGGCGCAGGGTTGCGAGGGCTCCGGTCAGACTGCGTTCACTGCGAATCACCAGAAAGTGGCTGGGATTGGTGAGGAAGAAGTCGATCTGGTTGGCCGCCAGGGCACGGTTCATGTCATCCTGATTGAAAACCTTCAGGTTCACTGCCATGCCGGTTTCCAGGGTCAGGTAGTCGGCCAGCGGCTGATAGCGTTCGTTGATCACATTGTCAGGCCGGTAGGCAAAAACGCCGAGCGTGACCGAGTCGCTGGCTGCCAACTGCGCCGGCACGTTGACAGCAACCACCAACAGCGAAACCAGGCAGCGGTAAAGCATCCCCTTCATCATGGCAGGCTCCGAGGCAGGAAAGCCGGATCGGTCAGATGCTCATAGTGCAGGGGCGCATCTATCAGCCCCTCACGAGCCATAATACTCGCCAGCATCTTTGCCACCACTTCCAGCCGGCCATTGTGGGTGAGATAGCGGTGGTTGGCAGACAGTTCCGGCAACATCACCGTCGCCAGAGACTGACGCACCATCTCCGGAGATACCTGCTGGCGCGTAGCAACACGATAGACCGCATCGTGCGTGTTGCGCACCAGATGTTGCAGGCCCAGAAAATGACCTTTTACCAGATCCCTTACCGCGCCTGGCTGCCGACTGACCGCTGCATCAGTGACCACCAGAAGATCGAAGATGGTTTCCGGCAGCTGGCTGCTGTCGAACAGACGCACCGCGCCTTCGGCCGCCAGCCGGGAGGCCTCCGGTTCGTAGCTGATGGAAGCGTCGATATCACCACGCTGCCAGGCCCCGATGTGTTCGTGGACCGGTAAATCCACCACCGATATGTTGTTACTGGTCAAGCCGGCGCGCTCAAGCACAGAAAACAACATGATGCCGGACACGCCGCCGAGCTCCACCGCGACCCGTCGGCCCCGCAAACCCGAAAGGCTGGTAATTGCAGGCCGCACCAGAAGCACATCCGCGCCCACGGAAACATTAGTGACGGCAACGGCCTTTACGGGCACCCCGGCGGCAAGAACCCTGAGGGTTTCATCCAGAGTCAGGGCTGCGGCGTCCAGATTGCCGGAGACCAGTCCGCTGATGGAATCACTGGCCGCCAGGCCTTTCACCAACTGCACTGTCTCCGGCAGCCAGCCGAATTCTTCTGCCAGGTACAGGGGTTCGTAACCAATCCAGGGATGAATACCGGTTCTCAGAGGATCTCGCCGGGAGCAACCACTCATTCCCGCAGCAACAGCGGCAGCTATCGTCAGGTGCAGAAAGTGACGGCGGTGCATCCAGAAGCTCCGGGACAGAGGTGGGTATTCTTTGCATACTAATCCGTAGCCACTATAACCGTAAATCTGACCAAAGCATTGCACCGGGTCAAATTGAGCAAAATCAAGCTATCCCAGCGACAGAAAGACTCCCATCAGCACCGGCGAAAGGAAAGACAGCAGAAAGCCGGAAGCGATGGCCACCGGCACGCAGGCCAGGCCACCACTACTGCGAATTACCGGCAGTGTGAAATCCATGGCGGTGGCTCCGCCGTAGCCGATGGCCATGGCTGGCCGGGTATGGATTACCAACGGTATCAGGGCGAGGGCAATAATTTCCCGCAGCACATCGTTCAGGAAAGCGACGCCGCCCCAGGCGGGTCCCAGGGCATCGCCAATGACAATGCCTGAAAGTGAATACCAGCCAAACCCGGAGGCCAGGGCCAAAGACTGATGCCAGGGGATATCCAGTACCGGCACCAGAGCCAGCCCCGCCACCAGGGAGCTAACCACCAGGGCCAGTGCAATCCCCACCCCTTGGCGGTTCATCAGCAGTTTGCGCAATGACAGGCCGGCATTGCGTAACTGAAGCCCTATAAGGAACAGCAACAACATCAGCGCCCAGGTGGCCACGTCGTCCACCATCGGCAAATCCGGGAACAGGAAATACCCGAGCAGAGCACCGATAAGCACGGACAAAAGCGGTTTGAGGCCTGCCAGAAACAGGCGGCCATAACCGGGCCTGGAACCGGTTTCAGCCGCCTCCGTGTGCATTGGCTGCCAACGGTGAAACAGCCACAGGCCCGCCATGTTCGCCACCAGCAAGACCAGCACAAGCCCCGCTACCTGGGCAGCCATGGTACCCAGTTGGCCCAGCAGCCCTTCCATCTGTCCCAGCCCCAATCCCAGCAGGGCCAGGATGAAATACACCAGGCCCTCCACCGAATAGTGAATCACGGTCATCAACTGACGATTGGAGAGGGCAATGGCAAAGCCCAGAAATAACGGGGCCAGGATCAGGAGCGCACCGGTCAGCATGAAAACCTCGAACGAATACAGGGATAAAGAGCAGGACAACTAGGGAGAAAACCGGGGACGTTCAGTGAAGACGCTCACCAGAACGGTCCTGTACCAGCACCCAGGGGGCAATGACGACTGCCCAGAGTTCCGCATTGCGGTCGTACCAGGCGCGCGCGAGGTCAGGCGCCACCTCGCCCACCTGCCCACCGGACATCCAGTGCTCAAACTGGGCCTTGTTGTCCGCCGCCAACTGGGCCGCCACATTCAGCAGGTCCAGCTCTGGCGCTACTCGCACTACCTGGCCCCGGGCATAATAGGTTTGCAGCTCATGCCAGTGAATGCGGGAGGTCTCCAGGTTGAGCTTGGCCTTGATTTCTTCCGGCGACTGGGGGGATGACATGACAACCTCGGTGATCAGTTCATTTGCGGGGCGCCAGCCTACCCTAAAACCAATGACGACGCACCCGGTTCAACGCTCCGGGTTGTCGGCCACCAGACGCCGGATATCATCGGCCAGAGTCATGGGATCAAAGGGTTTCGGAATGACACCGATGGCGCCCAGCAACCGGTATTCCTCAATTTCCGAGGGCTGTAAACGAGCGGTCATAAAGATAACCGGAATATTCAGCCCCTCCGGGCGCTGCTGCAGGGCTTTCAGAGTCTGAGGCCCATCCATACCCGGCATCATTACATCCAGTAAAACCAGATCCGGTCCAAACTCCTTAATGCGCGATAAGGCTTCCTGACCAGAGGCACACAGGCAGACATCGAAGCCGCCCACATCCACCAGTGCCAACTCAGCCACACTGCGAATGTCCTCATCATCCTCAACGTAAAGCACGCGATCAACTTGTTGGCTCACGAGGGCTTTAACTCCTTTGGTTCAGTCTCATCCAAGCCCAGCCGCCGGAGTAAACGCTGGCAGTCCTCGCCAGACTTCAAACCCAACGATTCCAGTGAAGCAGCCCGCATCAGCAGTCTGTCCTCCCGGGTACAATCGGAACCGAGCGTGTGCACTGCACCAATGAGCTCCCTTAAACCAAGAGATAGGTGCCAATGAATTTTCAGGCGATTACCAAACGGTGCCGACCATTCCCGGAACAGCGCTTCAAACGCGGTCTCCTCAACCTCGCCACCCAGCGCTACGTATTCGTCCAGCACTTTGACCAGGGCCATCTCACCAAGGCGACTGAGCAGACCAGCCTGCTGGAACAGCATCGGCTGCTTTTTGAGTCTCAGCGCCAGAGCCTGGGCGGATTTTGCGACACTGAGCGCCTGGCCATAATAGACGTCAGCCCGGGCGCGCAATGGCGGATGCTGGATATTGCGCGAAACATCCAGAGACAATGCCAGCGCCTGGTTTAACGCCATCGCAACCCCGATCGAACTTATCGCGTCCCGGACTGTATCCAGAGGTTCACCCGTGCGCCGAAAGGAGGTGCTGTTGGCCACATCCAGCAGACGCAGCGTCAGCGCTGGGTGATCCCGCCACCGCTCTGCAAGTTGCGAAGCAGAAAGCTCGTCCTGACGCCGGTATAAATCCAGAATCTCAGCAGCATCCAGATCGGACGGCAACTGCGTAATATTCTCCAGCGCATCGGCCAGATAACTCGAGATCGAAGGCAGCTTCGCAGGAGTATCGGACAGGAGATCGGTGAGTTTCTTATGCAGGACACGAACGTCCAGAGGCTTGGTGATATAGCCATTGATGCCGTAATGGGCGGCCTTCAAAACGGAGTCCCGATCGGCCCGGGCCGAGACGATCACAACGGGCATGGTCGCTTTAGCCGAACGCACCCTGCGAACCAGCTCCAGCCCCGAGCCATCCGGCAGGTTCCAGTCCGCAATAATCAGATCAAAATCGTCATCTTCAACATATCGGAAGGCTTCGGACAGCCGGCTCGCCACCGTCACCCGCATGCCTGGACGGAGCCCCGCCACTACGGTCTCCAGCAGTTCCGCGAAGAGATCATCGTCTTCAAGCACCAATGCTTTCAAGGCATTCTCCGTAGCATGATTGACCTACGCGTTAGCTGTATACAGCGTAACGCCATTGCGGCCGTTTCGTTTCCGCTCATAGAGTGCCTTGTCAGCCGCTTCAATGATTTGATCACCGGCAGAAAAATCATTGATTTTTGCGACCCCGGCGCTGAACGTCACGTGGAACACGTCGTCTTCACTGGAAAACTCCAGTTCAGAAAAGCTCTCAAGAATACCGGACATCAGTCGCAGGGCTGCTGACGGCTCACAATGCGGCAGTACCACAAGAAATTCTTCACCACCGTAGCGACCGATGGCATCGGATTCCCTCAGCCGGTTGCGCAAAAGATTGGCCAGAGTCCGGATGACGACATCACCCTGTGCATGCCCCCAGGTGTCATTCACCTGCTTGAAATGATCAATGTCCAGCAGTACCGCAACAGAGCTGTAATCGCCCCGGGTGCAACGCTGACGCTCCCTTTCCACTTCCTGTTTGATTACCGAGTGCTTCAGCAGTCGCGTCAGACTATCGCGGTTCATCAGCTCAGACAGCTGCCGAGCCCGATGACAGCGCATCTGGACGGCCCGGATGAGGTAATCATCGGAAATCGGTTTGACCAGGAACTCATCGGCACCGCCGGACAGCGCCCGAAGCTGGCGCTCCGGATCATCTTCGGAAGACAAGTAAACAATCGGCAGGCTCAACCAGCGGGCATGGAAGCGGATCATTCGAGCCAGAACTACGCCAGAATGCGCGCCAAGCTCAATATCCATCAGCAACAGCTCAGGCTCGAACGCATAGAGTTCTGACAGCAGCGTCAAAGGGTCAGAGACGGCATGGGCCTCAATACCGGCAGACTTGAGCACCAGGCAATAGTGCTCGGCCAGTTCCCGGTCGTCGTCGACGATCATCACGCGGCCTTTGGTGCCGGCGGCCAGTTCCTGAACCAGGGTTTCCAGCCGCTCCACCAGTTCGGGCAGGTCCACCGGCGCCGACATGAACGCACGTGCCCCGTGCTGGGCAACGTGATAGCGACGATCGAAGTTTTCGGCCTGTCCGATGCAAACAACCGGCACCGGTGGCTGATAGGCGCCGCGGGGATGGGCCTCCAACCAACGAGCCACACTTTCAATACTGGCATCGCTGCAGAGCACGGCTGCGGCATTACCAGGATCAGTACTTGAAGCCTGCACCACGCCTTCCCGGCTCTCTATCGTCTCGACAGAAAACCCGTATTTCTGCAATTCATCCGGCAAGGACGCCAATTGATCCGTGGCGTCAAGAACCACGATCAGCCGAACCTGCATGCCATGGGAGACCAGCTCTTCATCGGCTTGCGCCGATCGCTCCCGCTCCGTGGACAACGGGTTATCCAGATCGGCGATGCCAATCAGGAGTTCAAGCTGGTCGGCGACATTTTCATCAACGGGAAGACAATCGAACTGGTCGTCGGATTCCTCCGCCAAAGCTTCTTGCTCCCGCTTGAGACGTTTTTCGAGCTCTCGCGCAAATTCTCCAAGGGAGGGGAAACCAAACGTGCCCGCAGATCCCGCCAACTTGTGCAACCTTTGACTACAGTCGCTGAGGGTCAGCTCATCCACCCGGCCCTCTCGAATCAGGGTCGCGAACCCCGAAAGGTAGGTCAACTCGCCCCTTAAACGCTCGATAAAACGCAGTTTCAGAACGTTCAGGCGATCACTGATGTCGTCTTGCCGTTGGTTATCCAAAAAAACTCCCCGAATCCTGGTTTTTCCGACTCTGGAAATACTCTAAGCTCTATGTAAGCACATTTTTCCGCTCTCGACCACGCCACTAAGGATTACCGTTGAGATCCCCATCGTTAGGTATACGCGTTACCCTGATTACGATCTCCAGCAGTATTGCGACCATGGCAGCCGTGTTGTTTTTTGCCTACAACGGGCTGGTAAGGGATTTCGAGAACGTTCTGACCCAAAGGCAGCTGCTGGAAACCGACTCGGCTGCGCGCATTGTGGACCAACAGCTTCAGATTCGCCTGGAGGCACTGAAGGCCTTCTCGGCTTTTCTCACGGACGGCGACAACCTGCGCCCTCTGCCTGAGTTGAAAGAGCTTCTCGGGCGCCAGCCCAGTCTTGAACGCTATTTCGAAGGCGGCCTGCTCATTTTTGATGACAAGGGTGTCGCCATTGCAGAGAACCGTTTTGTGCCCAGACGAATCGGCACTGACTACTCAGACCGCCCGCATTTCCGGGAAGCCCTGACTAGCCGGCAAGCGGTGATCAGCCGTCCCATTATCGGCCGCACCACCGGATTGCCACTGCTATCTTTTCTGGCTCCCATTGTCAGTGACGACGGCGATCTGCTGGGCTTGGCGGGCGGCAGCATCAACCTGGCTGAATCCGGCATCATTCCCGACTCCTTGAGTGAAAAAAGTAACGCCATCTTCAAGGTGCTCGATACCGGGCACTTCACACAGGTGGATTCGCTGACCCCCGGCGCTCCGATGCCTGAGCTACCGCCACCCGGCGAGAACCTGATTATCGACGCAGCGCTGTCTGGCGTCACATCGGGGGTAGTGACCGACAAATCCGGTAAACGCTGGATTTATGCGACCCGTCATCTGGAGCGTGTCGGCTGGTTGTTTCTGCGCGCCGAGCCCTATGAAGGCGTGACCGGCCCGGCCAGGGCCTCATTTGAAAACTTTCTGCTGCTCAGCGTAATGGCTGCACTGATTCTGGCCACAGCAGCCTGGCTACTCGGGCGCACTGCCACCCGGCCCCTGGAACACATGTCCACGCGGATAAGGGCCATGGTGGATGGCGCATCGGATACCCGCCACTTGAAGCCCAAGGGGCCACCGGAAACCCGCAATCTCGCGCTGGCCTTCAACCGGCTGATGGAGGAACGGGAAGCTCTGGACCAGATGAAAGACCAGTTTGTGGCCACCGTGAGTCATGAATTGAGAACGCCTCTGACCTCAATCAACGGTTCTTTGAAACTGCTGGACCGGGAGGCGGCCGGCGAGCTTCCGGAAAAGGCCAAGAAAATGGTGGAAGTAGCGCTGCGCAACGGCGAACAACTGCAGCTGCTGATTTCAGATCTGCTGGATTTCAATAAAGCCATCGCCGGAAAAATGATGTTGCAGATTGGCACAATCCAGGTCAGTGAAGCCCTGGAGCAGGCCATTGAAGGCAATCGCTCAATGGCCACCCATTATGGTGTCTCTTTGTGCGCAGTCCCGGCCGCTGAACCCTTGGTGGTCCGAGCCGACCCCCAGCGACTCCGACAGATACTGGACAACTTTATCAGCAACGCCATCAAGTTCTCTCCCACTGGCGCCGCCGTTCAGCTGTCCGCCCGAGCGGTTAATCAGAACACCATCCGATTCATCATTTCGGACCACGGCCCGGGGGTGGATGAGCAGTTTATTCCACATCTGTTCGAGCGGTTTGCACAAGCCAACCCATCCTCAAAACAGGCACAGTCCGGCACTGGCCTGGGGCTGGCCATTTGCCGTGAGCTGGCCCATCTGATGCACGGCCAAGTGGGCTACTATTACCAGCAAGGGGCCCATTTCTGGCTCGACATTCCCCGCCAGGAGACCTCAAGGGAGCCTGATCATGAAGTCACCTGAGTACCCACTCGAAGAACCACAACGGCTCTCCGCCCTGGAGGCGACAAAGCTGCTCGACACTCCCCCGGAGGAGCGCTTCGATCGGGTAACAAGGCTTGCCGCCGAGGCGTTCGATGTGCCCATTGCGTTGGTGTCACTGGTCGACCGGGAACGCCAGTGGTTCAAGTCCTGCTATGGCCTGGGAGTCCGGGAAACCGGTCGTGACATTTCGTTCTGCGGCCATGCCATCCTGAAATCCGAGGCTTTCGTGGTTTCCGACGCACTGGCCGATGAGCGGTTCTCCGACAACCCCCTGGTCACAGGAGAACCCCATATCCGTTTCTATGCGGGCGCGCCGCTGGAAGACCGCTCGGGCTTTCGCATTGGCACCCTATGCATTATCGACAAAAAACCTCGAGGCTTTTCGAACCGGGACGAGAAAACACTCAGAGACCTGGCCGATATCATCGAACGCGAACTCCAGTTTCAGGAGCTGGGCAACTACTACAGTGAGCGCACCCGGGCACTGAATGCACTGAACGAAATCGTTCTGGAAGTGAAAGGCAACCTTGATACCGCCATTCCGCTAGCGCTCAACAAGGCCAACCATTTCCTGGGGACAGAAACGGCCATTGTCAGCGAAATCAATGGTGGCGCCTACACCGTACTCTGGCACCATGCGCGCCGAAACAAGGCGCTTGAGAACGGACTCACCTTGCCCGTTGAGCAAACCTACTGCTCCATTCTTCTCGAGCGGGGTGACGTGCTCGCCATCAACCACATGGGGCGCTCGCGATTTCAGGACCACCCCTGCTACGCCGAGTTTGGTCTGGAAAGCTACCTGGCCGCGCCAATCTGGATAGATGACACACTGTTCGGAACCCTGAACTTTTCATCCTCCATACCGCGCAAACCACCGTTTACCGAAACGGAAAAGATGTTTGTAAACCTGCTGGCCCGCTGGGTCGCCGACGCCATTCACCAGTCCCGGCAGGCCGAGACCCTGGAAAAACTCGTCAGCAACGCCCCGGGAATGCTCTACCAGTACCGCCTCTGGCCAGACGGTCACAGCACTTTTCCCTACACCAGCCAAGGTATCCAGCAGATCTACAACATCAGCGCCGAAGCTGCGGCAAACGATGCCGGCCCAGTCTTCGGCGTCATCCACCCTGAAGACCTTCCACAGGTTGCTGAGAGCATTCAAGAGTCCGCAGACAACTTGAGCCGTTGGCACCAGCGTTATCGAATTCAGTGGCAAGGCCAGAACTGGCACTGGGTCGAGGGGCAGGCCAACCCCGAAAAACTGCCGGATGGCAGCATTCTCTGGCACGGCTATATCGTAGACATCAACGAGCGATACGAAGCCGAACAGATGAAGAACCAGTTCATCTCCACCGTCAGCCACGAACTGCGCACTCCCCTCACTTCGATTTCCGGGTCCCTGGGGCTGATTTTGGGCGGCGTTACGGGAAACATCGACGAGAAAAGCCGTCACATGCTCTCCATCGCAAAGCGCAACGCCGACCACCTGAAGCTGCTGATAGACGATCTCCTGGATATCGAAAAACTGATTGCGGGCAACATGCCCATCGCGTCTGAGGAACAGGACATTGGAACGTGCGTAACCACAGCCATTGAAGAAATCCAGCCCTTCGCCAAACAGCGTCAGGTGCGCATCACTCTGCGGGACGGTTCACCGGGGCTCACGGCGCTGTTTGACAGCATCCGGCTGAAACAGGCTCTCACCAACCTTTTGTCCAACGCCGTCAAATTCTCACACGAGCACGGCGAAATCCTCGTCGATATTGAATCGTCAGAATCGGCGGTCCGCATCTCGGTGAAAGACCAGGGGATCGGCGTACCTGAGAGCTTCCGATCCAGGATCTTTCAGAAGTTCGCGCAGGCAGATGGCTCTGTTACCCGCGGACAAGGCGGGACCGGCCTTGGACTGGCAATCACCAGAGAAATCATGACGAAGATGGGTGGCAGTGTCGGGTTCAACTCGGCCGAGCGGCAGGGTTCCACCTTTTGGCTGGAGTTACCCTTAACATGAGCTTGCATTGACATGAGCACACAAAAACAAGAACAAGCTTTTTTCGGCCTGGTCTGGCTTGCTCGATTGACGGTTTGCCTGCTGACGGTCGGGCTCGCGCTGGCGATCGACTCAACCGCAACGGAACGACACCGGGCTGATGTGCGGGCGAAATGGCAAGAGAAGGTAGATGATCTGGGGCTGCGTCTGCGCGCCACCATTCTGCAAAACACACAAACAGTGTGGGGGCTCGCTGCAAACGTTGCGGTCCAACCAGATATCGGTGAAGAGCGATTTCAGCGGCTGGCTTCCGTCATCTTCAAACTGGCACCAGAACTGCTGAATATCGGTTTGGCCCCCGGATTTGTCATAAAACACATCTACCCTCTGGATGGAAATGAGGCTGCCCTCGGGCTCGACCTTCAGGCTCAGAGCTTGTCAAGAGATCAAATGGCCCTGCTACTGGAAAGCCGGCGAGCAGTCTTCAGCGGCCCTATTAATCTGGTACAGGGAGGCCAGGGCCTGGCCGCGCGTATTCCCATTTTCGAGAACGACACGGGACGGGTTTGGGGCGTTATCTCCACCATTCTGGATCTGGATCGACTTTACACCGCGATTGGGCTGGACAGCCTCCCTCCCGAGGTTGTCTTTGCGCTCTCAACGACAGGCTCAGGCAACATAGATAAAGGCTTGTTTTTCGGTGAGCCCGATGCAGCCTGGCAAGAGCCGGTCTCAACAACCATGGCCATGCCGGGGTTTTCCTGGAAGCTCTACGCTCAGCCAGCGGATGGATGGCCGGACCATCCGGACTCTCCGTGGCTGCTGCGTAGTCTGCTCGGCCTGGTCACTCTGATCATCATTGCCGGCACACTCTGGATAACGACACTCATCCTCCGTGATCGCCAGATGCAACTCCGATTCTGGGGCCTGTTTGAACTCGCCCCGTTCGGCATCGCCCTCTATGACGCGATCTCTGGGGAGTTGCTACAGGCCAACCCGGGCTTCACCCGAATACTGGACTCGAAAGCCAACAACATCGGGTATTTCGACGATGTGCGCAGCCTTTCCGGCGATAAACAACGCAGCGAACCTTCAATATCCAACCGCCTGGCAAGCCAGGTTCGCTTCACCGGAGTTGAAGGCTTCTTCCCAATGGCAGATGGGACTCTCCAGCCGCTCATGCTCCACGGTTTGCGCCTGGACCTTCAGGGAAAAGAATCCGTTATCTGGATCATCGTCGAGGACATCTCCCAACGAAAAGAGGCGGAACGATTAAAGAGCGAGTTTATCTCGACCGTCAGTCATGAACTCAGAACCCCTCTCACCTCCATTTCCGGGGCGCTGTCGCTGTTAACGACCAATGCTGTCGGAGAGCTTTCAGGAAAAGCACAACAATTGCTGAAAATCGCCCAAAGAAACAGCGATCAGCTGGGTTTTCTGATCAATGACCTGCTGGACATCGAGAAACTGATTGCGGGCAAGATGGATTTCAATGTGATCGAATTTCCTGTGTCTGAGGCGATCACCGAAAGCCTGGAAAACATCCAGAACTACGCCACCGAAAAAAACATCACTCTGAACGCACAAGAACTTTCAACAACCACGGTTAAGGCGGACAAGCAAAGGTTGGCACAGGCACTCAACAACATCCTGTCAAACGCGATCAAGTTCTCACCGGTCAACGGCCAGATTCGTATCTGGACAAAACTGCATGGTCAAGGGCTCCGAATCTACGTGCAGGACGAGGGACCTGGTATCGCTCCGGAATTCAGAGAGCGCATGTTCCAGAAGTTCTCCCAGGCCGACAGTTCGGATCGACGCAGCAAGGGTGGCACTGGCCTGGGCCTGGCCATCACCAAAGAGCTGATGGCCAGGATGGAGGGCGACGTCGACTTCACGTCAGAAGCTGGCCAGGGAGCCACCTTCTGGCTGGAAGTCCCGGCCGCCTAGGCGTTTTTCAGCATCTCCCGCACCACGTAATGCAGGATACCACCATGCTGGAAATACACTGCCTCGTTGGCAGTATCAATCCGTGACTTCAGCTCGCAGGTTTCGGTAGAGCCATCCTTGTATTTCACCGTCATGGTCAGGGTCTGGCCCGGTTTGATCTCGCCAGACAGTCCCTGAATGCTGATCGTTTCCTCCCCGGTGAGTTTCAGGCTCTTGCGATCAGTCCCCTCCGGGAATTGCAGCGGCATCACGCCCATGCCAATAAGGTTGGAGCGATGGATGCGCTCATAGGATTCCGCTACCACGGCTTTTACGCCCAGCAACCGGGTGCCCTTGGCGGCCCAATCCCGACTGGAGCCGGTGCCGTATTCCTTGCCGGCAATCACAACCAGCGGCGTGCCCTGCTCCTGGTATTTCATGGCGGCATCGTAGATGGCCATTTGTTCCCCGGTGGGCACAAATTTGGTGAAGCCGCCTTCCACGCCGTCGAGCATTTCATTGCGTATGCGCACGTTGGCAAAGGTGCCGCGCATCATCACCTCGTGATTGCCCCGGCGGGAGCCGTAGGAGTTGAAGTCTTTTGGTTTAACACCATGTTCCTGCAGGTATTTGCCCGCCGGCGTATCCGGCTTGAAGGAACCGGCCGGCGAAATATGGTCGGTGGTCACCGAGTCTCCCAACAGGGCCAGGATGTTGGCATCCGTTATGTCATCGATGGCCTCGGGCTGCTCACCCATGCCTTCGAAGAAGGGCGGATGCTGGATGTAGGTGGATTTGTCACTCCACTCATACACCTTGCTTTCCGGCACCTTGATGGATTTCCAGATGTCGTCGCCCTCGAAGACCTCGCCGTATTCCTTGCGGAACATGTCGGTCTTGACCTTCTCGACCGCTTCCGCGATCTCGGCCTGGCTTGGCCACAGGTCTTTCAGGTACACCGGGTTGCCATCCTGGTCTGCGCCCAGAGGATCCTTGGTGAGGTCCACCCGTACGTTGCCAGCCAAAGCATAGGCAACGACCAGTGGGGGCGAGGCCAGCCAGTTGGTTTTCACCAGCGGATGCACCCGGCCCTCGAAATTGCGGTTACCGGACAACACCGAGGCCACGGTGAGATCCCCATCAGTAATGGCTTTCTCGACTTCATCCGGCAGCGGGCCGGAGTTACCGATACAGGTGGTGCAGCCATAACCCACCAGGTTGAAACCCAGTTGGTTCATGTCATCCTGAAGGCCGGCCACTTTGAGGTAGTCGGTCACCACCTTGGAGCCCGGCGCCAGTGAGGTTTTGACCCAGGGTTTGGTTTTCAGACCCTTGGCCACGGCCTTTTTGGCAATCAGGCCAGCCGCCATCATCACGCTGGGGTTGGATGTATTGGTACAGGAGGTAATCGCCGCAATCACTACCGCGCCCGGGTCCAGCCGGGTAGATTCACCATTCATGTGAAGTGGCTGGCTGGCGGGGTGTTCGAAATAGGCGCTCTGAGCACCGACCGCTGTACCACCCCCTTCCGATTCCAGCTTGGCCTCACGGCTTTCTGCCGGGCCTTCCGACGTTTCCATCAGCAATTCAAACGACGCTTTCATGTTGGTGAGGGCGACCCGGTCCTGGGGCCGCTTCGGGCCGGCAAGGCTGGCTTCCACTTCACCCATGTCCAGCTCCAGGGTGTCGGTGTATACCGGCTCATGACCGGGTTCCCGCCACAATCCCTGGGCTTTGGCGTAGTTTTCAACCAGTTCCAGCAGTGCTTCATCCCGCCCGGTCAGGCGCATGTAGTTGATGGTTTGTTCATCCACCGGGAAGAAACCACAGGTAGCACCGTATTCCGGCGCCATATTGGCAATGGTGGCACGGTCGGCCACTGGCATGTCTTTCAGGCCGTCCCCATAGAACTCCACAAACTTGCCCACCACGCCTTTCTTGCGCAGCATTTCCGTGACGGTCAGCACCAGGTCGGTCGCCGTGATGCCCTCCCTCAGCTTTCCGGTGATCTTGAAACCGATCACCTCCGGAATCAGCATGGAGACCGGCTGGCCAAGCATGGCGGCTTCCGCTTCGATACCGCCCACGCCCCAGCCGAGTATGCCCAGACCGTTGATCATGGTGGTGTGGGAATCGGTGCCCACCAGCGTGTCCGGGTAGGCGATGGTTTTACCGTCCACCTCCTTCTGCCACACCGTTTTGCCCAGATATTCCAGATTCACCTGATGGCAGATGCCGGTGCCCGGCGGCACCACCCGGAAGTTGTCAAAGGCCTGCTGGCCCCAACGCAGGAACTCGTAACGCTCCTGGTTGCGCTCCATCTCTATGGCGACGTTTTCCTTGAAGGCAGACGGGTTACCATATTTGTCCACCATCACCGAGTGGTCGATCACCAGATCCACCGGCGATAACGGGTTGATCAGGGCGGGATCTTTACCAGCGTTCTTCACGGCCTCGCGCATGGCCGCCAGGTCCACTACCCCGGGCACCCCGGTGAAATCCTGCATCAGAACCCGGGCCGGACGGAACTGGATTTCGGTATCCGAGCCCCGGTCTTTCAACCATTGCACCATGGCATCAATGTGGGAGCGGTCGACCGTCGTATCATCTTCGTTGCGCAGCAGGTTCTCCATCAACACTTTCAACGAGAACGGCAGGCGGTTGAGGTCGCCCAGGGTGTCCGCTGCCTTGGGCAAACTGTAGTAGTGGTAGGTCTGGCCACCCGCGCTCAGGGTGGAGAGGGTATTCAGGCTGTCTTTACTCAGGGATGAACTCGACATGCGATGCCTCCTCTTCGGAAATCTCCTTTAACTATTGCATCGAATGGCGAGAGTTCAACTGCAGTCCCGTGAATGTTCCGCATTACCCCGGTGAATACTGTCAGTATCATCCGTGACCTGGCGTATACAAATGACACAAAAAGACGATACTTGTGCCATTCCCGTACTGATACCGTACACACCTTAGCGTTCCCCGACTGTTACAGGAATCTCGCTTGCTAGCGCTTGATCATTTCTTTGTTCTGAATCCCGAGGCTGACAAACTGGTATCGGGCCAATACGACTATGGCCTGGTGATGTTGTCTCTGCTGATCGCAGTGGGCGCTTCCTACATGGGGCTGACCCTGGCGGCCGCTGCGCGCCGCAGCAACACCCTCTACATGCAGCGCCTCCATCTGTTCAGCGGTTCAGCCGCTTTGGGCTTTGGCATCTGGTCCATGCATTTTATTGGCATGCTGGCCTTTGAAATGCCCACCCATGTGCACTATCACCCCTGGATTACCGCGCTTTCCGCCGCTCCGAGCCTGTTTGCCTCCTGGGTAGCGCTCAGCCTCCTGGCCCGGCACGACCTGACCGGGCAGCGACTGATCGGCGGTGGCGTGGTGGTCGGCGCCGGCATCGGTGCCATGCACTATCTGGGCATGGCCGCTATGGAGATCGGGCCGGCACTTCGCTACGACCCAACGCTGTTTGCGCTGTCGATTGTGGTGGCGGTCATACTGGGCACCCTGGCGCTGTGGATCAGCTTCGGGCTGCGCCATAGAACTCGCCTTCGGGGTTACAAGCGCCGTTTACTCGCCGGTACCGTGATGGGGCTGGCCATCGCCGGCATGCATTACACTGCGATGGAAGCCGCCCGGTTTATCGGCCAGCCTGATCCGGATTTTCTGCCCGGAAGCAACCGCCACACCATTCTGGCACTGACCATTGCGTTCGTAACGGTAACCCTCAGTCTGCTCGCATCCGGGGTCAACGCGGTAGCCCGTTATCGCGCCCTGATGAGGCGCAGTCAGGAAACCGCCAGCGAACTGCGCACCATTGTCGATGCCGCCGTAGATGGCATTATCAAAATTTCCGATCGGGGCATTGTGCTTTCCTTTAACGAATCGGCAGAACGCATTTTCGGTTACCGAGCCGATGAAGTCGTGGGCAAGAATATCAACATGCTGATGCCCAACCCTCATCGGGACGCCCACGACGGCTATCTGAAAAACTACCTGCGTACCGGGAAACGCAAAATCATCGGCTCCGGCCGGGAAGTCTGGGCTTTGCATAAAGACGGCCACCAGATTCCGGTTCGGCTAGGCATTGGGGAATCCCGACTGGGTGGCATCAGCACTTTCGTAGGCTTCATCACTGACATTTCCGAACGCCATCGAATGGAAACCGATCTGCGCCGGGCGAAAGAGGAAGCTGAGCAGGCTGCCGCCGCCAAAAGTGCGTTTCTGGCCAACATGAGCCATGAAATCCGCACCCCGATGAACGCCATTATCGGCTTCACAGACCTGGTACTGGACACACCGCTGGATGAAACCCAGGCACGGCATCTTGGCGTGGTGAAAACCTCGGCCCGGTCTCTGCTTAACCTGCTCAACGATATACTGGACACCGCCAAACTGGACGGTGGTCATACCGAACTCGAACTGCAAGATTTCAACCTGCGACGCCTCTGTGACCAGGTGATTGCCACGCAATCCCTGAATGCGGCGCGCAAAGGGCTGTATCTGACACTGGATTACCAGGCCGGAGAATACTATCAGGGCGATCCCCTGCGCATTCAGCAGGTGGTGCTGAATCTGTTAAGCAACGCCGTAAAGTTCACCCAGACAGGCGGTGTCACCCTGAAGGTGCAGGAGCCCTCTGCGCGTATGGTCGTTATCCGGGTTGAGGATACCGGCATTGGCATTTCTGCCGATCGCATCGACAGGATTTTCGAACCGTTTACCCAGGCCGATTCCAGCATGACCCGTCGCTTTGGTGGCACTGGCCTGGGCACGACCATTGCCCGACAACTGGTAAAACTGATGGGTGGCGCCATCAGCGTGACCAGCAGCCCGGGTAAGGGCTCGGTTTTCCAGGTAGAACTGCCCCTGCCTACCGGCCTGGCCGTGGACGAGGATACGCTGGCAGACCAGGAAGTCGCTCTTCCCCCTTTGCGCATTCTGGTGGCTGATGACGTGCCACAAAATCTCGAACTGCTGAAAACCCTGCTGCTTCACCGCAAACATGAGGTCACCACGGCCGGGAACGGACAAGAAGCGATAGACCTCTATCGTAACCAGGTTTTCGATCTGATTCTGATGGATGTGCAAATGCCCGGAATAAACGGCCACGAAGCCACCCGGGCAATACGTCGACATGAAGCAGCCGCCCAGCGACGATACACGCCCGTAATTGCTCTTACCGCCAGCGTGCTGGAAGACGATCGGAGGCAGGCTTCCGAGGCAGGGATGGACGGCTTCGCCATCAAACCACTCAATCTGCCGGAACTCACTGCCGAGATGGCCAGAGTCCTGGGCATAGAGGCTTCGGCACCGAGCAATGCAGGTCATGATGTCGACGACAGTACGATAGATACCGTCACGCTCAGGCAGCTCTGGCCGGACGCCAAAAAACACCTACGGGCGGCAGGACGTCTGTTGCAAGCGCCAGAGAATCAACCCGAAGCAATCCGGCTCTGCCCCGATAACCCGACAGCCGAAGCCCACCGGGTTAGCGGCATTGCCGGTAATCTGGGTTTCCGGCGTTTAGCGGCAACGCTGGCAAACCTGGAGACCCGGCTGAAATCGGAAAAACCGGTGCCGGAGGCCCTGTGGCAGGAGCTCCAGAACGATTTTGATCGGGCACGCCAGTGGCTGACCGAACAAGCAGCGGACTCTGAAACGCGCCCCGCAAGCTGGACTGAACCGGATGCCATAGACCCGAAAACGCTGGCACAAGTGATCGAACGCCTGAGCCAGGGCGAAATTCCGGAACGCGCTATCGACCAGCTGAAGCCAGGACTGCCCACGGAGATCGCCGATGCGATGAACGAGGCTCTCGACGACTTCGAACCAGAGAAAGCGGCCAAAATTCTGATCACTTTTCGCGATACCCTGGAGGCCTCGCAATGCTGACCGACACCAAGACCCTGCTGCTGGTGGACGACGAGCCAGCCAACCTTCAGGTGCTGCGCAACGTACTTTCCGACCACTACCGGCTACTGTTCGCCAAAGATGGTGAACGGGCGCTGGAACTGGCACGCAGAGAGAAACCGGATCTTGTCCTGCTTGATGTGATGATGCCGGGCCTGTCCGGTTACGAGGTGTGCAAAACCCTGAAAGCAGACCCGGATATCCGTACTATTCCGGTGATCTTCGTCACCGCATTGTCGGACGCAGATGACGAGGCCCGGGGCTTTGAACTGGGCGCGGTGGACTATATAACCAAACCCGTGAATGCGGCGATAGTCCGGGCCAGAGTGAAAAATCATCTGTCTCTGGTGCGTATGGACGAGCTGATAGAGACCCGGCTGGCCGTCGTTCAGCGGCTGGGGCGAGCGGCAGAATACAAGGACAACGAAACCGGCCTGCACGTTATCCGCATGAGCCATTTCTCACGGCTGATTGCACTGGAGGCTGGGCTCGGGGAAGCCTGGTCTGACACCCTGCTCAATGCTGCCCCGATGCACGACATCGGCAAAATCGGCATTCCGGACGCTATCCTTCAGAAACCCGGCAAACTGGATCCGGATGAGTGGGCTGTCATGCAGCGCCACGCGGAAATCGGGGCGGAAATTATCGGTGAAGACGGCTCAGATCTGCTCAACATGGCGCGGGAAGTGGCACAGAACCACCACGAGAAATGGGATGGCAGCGGCTATCCTCAAGGCCTGAAAGGCGCCGCTATTCCCATTTCTGCGCGGATTGTGGCCCTGGCCGATGTCTTCGACGCTCTCACCAGCGAGCGCCCTTACAAGAAAGCATGGCCGATAGAACAGGCAACGGATTTGATTCGCGAGCAAAGCGGCAAGCATTTCGACCCGGAACTGGTCGGAGCCTTCTTCCGCTGCCTGCCGGCGATACTTGAGGTGCGCCAGCGTTGGCAGGAATCCTGATCGCGTCACAGTTGAGAGGCGGCCATGTCCGCCTCTCAACTGTGAACACAGCGGGTGCGGCTCGGGTCGAGTTCTGTCATGATTGGCGGCTGATTTCTGACGGATCAGGAACTGTCTCACGTGAAGCACGATTGTCATTACCATCCGGGTGACCCTGCCAAGTGGCATTGTGGCGAATGCCAGATGCACTATTGCAGCCGTTGCATGCCGGATGCCGATACCCGCCAGCGCCGGGCGCTATGTCCCCGCTGCAGTAAAGCCATGCGTTATCTGGGCGCCGCCACTGAGGTGGTGCCCTTCTGGCAGCGGGTGGGGGCGTTTTTCCGTTACCCCTTCCACACCGATCCGCTGATCGTGATCGCCATCTGCACTTTGGTTCCTGTGGTGGCGCCGGCCAATATTATTGGCCTGATCATCTGGCTCGTGCTGGCCCTGGCTCTGTTCAAGTACACCTATGCGGTGATCAACCACACCGCGGAAGGCCATCTGAAACCGCCACCCGTGTCGGTGGCGTTTACCGGCAGCGGTTTTGACATTGTGGTGCTGCAACTGCTGGTGTTTGTGCTGATGGGCGGTTTGGTAGGCGCCGCCGCCATGCTGGGCGGGCCGATACTGATGATGCTGGCCGTGGCGTTTGTGGTACTGGCACTGCCGGCCAGCATCATGGTGCTTGCCATGGAACGCTCTGTGGGCGCTGCTGTAAACCCCATGAACCTGGCGGTGCTGATCTCACGCATCGGCACGCCCTACTTCCTGCTTTACGGGTACCTGATTCTGCTCACCCTGGCTTCCGGCGCGGCGCAGGATTTTGCCGTGAACCATTTCCCCATGTGGGTGGCCCAACCCCTGGCCGGTTTCCTGAACAGTACCTTTACCCTGATCCTGTTTCACATGCTGGGCTACCTGCTGTTCCAGTATCAGGAAGAACTCGGTTTTGCCTCAGACCTTCAGGACGAGATTTCGGAAACCGACCAACACCAGCGGGATCGCAGCAGCCGGTTTGATGCCGATCTGGATATGAACCTGAAGGATGGCAACTACGACCGTGTGCAGAGCATGCTCAAGGAAGCCCTCAAACGGGACCGGACCAACCCTGCCCGCATCGGCCAGCTTTACCAGCTGCTGACCGCCCGCAATGATGCCGAAGAGCTGTACCGCTACCACCCCAGGATTATGGCCTGGCTGGCCCAACGGCATGATGGAGACGGGCTGAATCAACTGTTACAGACGCTGCAAATGGTGGAGCCGAAGTTCCAGCTGGACGACCCGGAACTGGCGGTGCAGTGTGCCGGCACCCTGTACCATCGGGGCCATCACAAAGCGGCCATCCGTTTACTGCAGGATTTCCACAAACGCTTCCCGGACAGCGAGCAGCTGGCACCCGCCTATCTGATTGTGGCCCAGGCCCTGGCCAATGGCCTGCAGCAATGGGAAAAAGCCAGTGCTTTCCTGTCGTTCATCAAGAAGCGCTGCGTGAACCATCCGGCCCACGAGCATATTGATGTCTGGCTGGAACAGGCGGCGAACCAACAACCGTTGAAAGGGCCAAAAGCGAGCTTTCAGGTTTCAGACTGAGGGCGTGCCTGCCACGCCTCAGCCGTGAACCTGCAACAGCTGCCGGTAATGGCGCGCTTTCGGCTCCATCTGCAGTTTCTCGAACTCCGCCACCAGTAGCCGGCAGGCTTCATTCACCATGTCCGGTTCGGCCTTGGCTCGCATGCGTTCAAACGCCTTCTCTGCGGCTTTGAAATCATGGCGTTTCAGGCTGGCGAACAGCACACGATTGTGCGCCTCCGGTGCCAACGGATGATAGGCCTCGCCCTTGCTCAGATACTCCTGCCAGACATCCACCATCTGTTCCGGCTGCCGCCGGGCGATGGCATCGGCCATCATTTCTTCGGCACGCATCCGGTAGCTGTCCAGGTCCGGCCTTAATTTAGCCAGTTGATACAGGTGCTCGAGCAGCACGGGCCGTTCCGGATAACGCTCCCGCAACGCCTCGAACTGGCGCCGGGCCAGGTCGAACTCCATGCGGCCGAGGCTGGCCATGGCCTGGCCATAGGCCTTGGTGAACTGTTCGTCCTGTTCTTCCTGCTCCGGTTCGAAGAACTCGTCTTTCACCTGCAGCCAGCTCTGACCCAGCAGCCACACCAACCCTGCACCGGCCGCCAGGCCACCGGCATGGGCCATATAGGCAATACCGGTGGCACCGGCAAACCAGTAGTCATAGATTTCCTTGCCCAGCCAGACCGGCAGCATGGCGATGGCCGGTGCCCGGAAATAGTTGAAGTAAACGCCCAGGAAGTAGAAGAAGCGGATGCGCTGCAGCCCGTAAATAGCCACATACATACCCATCAACCCGGAAATGGAGCCGGACGCGCCCACCAGAGGTACCTGACTACCCATGGAAAAGGCGGTAAATACCAGGCCGGACAAGGCACCGCAGACAAGATAAGCCACCAGAAAGCGCCCCGGGCCCAGCGCTTTTTCCACGGTAAAACCCAGCAGGAACAGGAACAGCAGGTTACCAATAATGTGGCCCCAGCCGCCGTGCAGGAACTGGTAGGAAATGAGCGTGTACAGCGAGAGCTCTGCCGGCACCAGTCCCAACTGATAGGCACTCATCCGGCTGATCCACTGTTGCTCGATCGCCGAGCGCTGCTCCAGCCAAAGGTTGCGCTGTGCCGGGGCCCAGATCAGATCCCGGTTCTGCTGCAGATACTGGTAAAACTCACGATCCAGCAGCAACGTCACCGCCTGCCAGAGTGCTTCCTCATTTTCCTGAAGTTGCTGGAATTCCTGCAACTCCAGAACCCGCTGCTGGCTGCCTTCGAACTGGATTTCCCGCTGCAGGTAGTCCTCGTAGGCGGGGGCCTCCAGGGCCAGCAGATCGCTCTCCAGATAGTCTTCCAGTGCGGCTTCGAACTTGCGGTCGTCTCCGCCCTGGTAGAACAGAAAGACCAGCAGGCAGGCCATGATCAGGCCCAGGGTTACCCAGGGTGGGCGTTTCCAGTTTACGGCATTCTCGGCAGGAATAATCAGCATGGGCGGTCACAATTCATCATAATCTGTCCCTGAAAAGCTGCTTTTTACCACAGCGGGGCCTTCTTTTCCCGGTGTAATCACACAGTCACACAAATGCCATTCAATCGGTAGCTATAGAACCCGGGCGGCTATCGACCATTCGCCAATTGCCGTTATGGCCTCTGACATCAATAGTGAAGGGGACATAACAAAAAAACGCCGGGCACTCGACTCGAGGAAGCAGCAAATGACCGTACTTGTTCTGGACAACCCCGATATGCTGGCCAAGGCCGCCCTGGCATTCGCCGGCGCCAACGGGCAACTGTCGGCCGACGCCGACCGCCCCCACCGTACCCGATTCCACTACGGTTTCAACAAACACACTCTGGATGCCCCGGATATCGATATGCTCAAGCGGCACGCGGCCTATATCAAAGGGCACCCCGGCATGCAGGTTCGCATCCACGGCCACGCCGACAACTTTGGCTCTGCCGAATACAACCGGTTTCTGGCCCGGCTCAGGGCCAACGCCGTGGCCCGGCTACTGATTCAGGAAGGCGTGTCGCAATCGTCCATCCTGCTGGCCACCTGGGGCTCGGATCGCCCGCTGACCCGGCCGGAGGACCACGCCGCCAACCGGCGTGTGGAACTGGAATACCTGAGCCTGGACGTCGCCCGGGCGCTGTAATCGACAGAAACACAAACGGGGCCCCAAGGCCCCGTTCTTCAATGGCTGGACACAGTTTCAGCCATAAACCTGCCAGACGTTCCAGAACAGCAACAGTGCCGCAACCAGAATCGCCAGCCAGGTTAGCAGGATACCAATCATGCGTGCCCAATGTGGCCCGCCCTTGCCATTGATCATGCCCCAGGCATGGAGAATGCGGCCCACCACCAACGCCATTCCGGTCCAGTAGATCAGCGAACTGGAAACGCCATTGAGCTCGGCAATGGCGAGCATGATCAAACCCAGCGGTGCGTATTCCACAAGATTGGCGTGGGCCCGCACGGCAGCCTCGAATTCCGGGTCATCATTAACCCCAAGGCCCTTGCGGTATTTCAACCGGTACTTGACCACCTGAGCCGACAACACCAGCAACAACAGGCCGGTGACAGCCGCGAAAACAGCAGTGACAGGTACGATCATGTCAGCCCTTCTTGATCTTG
Source organism: Marinobacter sp. C1S70 (assembly GCF_000475355.1). Lineage (NCBI taxonomy): Bacteria > Pseudomonadati > Pseudomonadota > Gammaproteobacteria > Pseudomonadales > Marinobacteraceae > Marinobacter > Marinobacter sp. C1S70. The sequence continues at coordinate 442,077 of NZ_AXBW01000073.1, forward strand.
TTAACGATGGCCAGCAGCAGTACAGCGCCTACCGTTGCGGTGACCAGGCGGCCAATGGCGCCGTGGGCCGACAGCTGCAACAGGCCAAACAGGAAGCCGCCAATAAACGAGCCGACAATCCCGATACCAATGTTGGCCAACACGCCAAAGCCCTTGCCCTTCATGATCAGTCCGGCCAGCCAGCCGGCCAGACCGCCAATGATCAGAAACCAGATCAGGTTCATTATGTCACTCCCCAGATGTCCAGAATCAGCGTCAGTTTCGTCCGAAAGACTGCCCTGTTTTCACTGGCTGTTCAAGCAGTTCCGTGGGTAAGTGCGAGGTCAGCAATGGCCTCTTCCATCTGTTGGCGACAACGGTGCATCAATTCGGGAATGTCCTCGCTGGTCATGCCCTGTGTTTCGACTGGCGGGAGAATCCGCAAAGGCACAGGCTCCCGTCGTCCGGTCCAGCCTCTGGATTTGCCATGGTATTCGCCCGCACATACCATGGTGATGGGTGCGCCAGCGGCAACGGCCATGTGAAATGCCCCTTTCTTGAAGCTACCCAGGCCACGGCCACGGCTGCGGGTTCCCTCCGGAAACACCCAGATGCTCTTGCGCTCCCGGTTAATGGCATCGCTGGTGGCCTGCATGGTGGCCACAGCTTTCGCCGCACGGCCGCGATTCAGGATGATGTTGCCTCCCAGCCAGAATACCTGCCCGAAGAATGGCACCCACACCAGTGAAGATTTACCAACCGCCACCCCACGAGGCGGCAGCAAATCACCCATCACAAACAGGTCATCGTTCTGCTGGTGATTGGCGATAATCACGGTCGGCCGATCCTTGGGCATGTTTTCAGCGCCGTAGAGGGGGCGCTTCATACCCAGAATACATCGGCCGACTCTTGCCACGACCCAGCCCAGGATACGGTTGTTGTCAGGATTGAAAGGCCGTAAGAGGTAGAGCAACATCATAACCAGGCATACGACAGGAACACTGAGCCAGGCCAGGATTTTTCGAACTTGTGACATTCTGTTTGATCCGATCCACTGCATTTTGGCGCACAAGTGTACGCCAACATCACAGAGCGGCGACAGTATCAATTTGTTCCATACCGTAAGCCGGCTTTGCCTCCACCACATAACGCAACGGGCCGGAAGCGTCCAGGCTGTCAAACGGGTAACAGGTGATCAATACCAGGGTATCCCGGGCCAGAGACCGTGTATCCAGGGACTCCCGGGAACTGTCCACCACCCGGGTGGCTGTCACCTGATAACGTCGCCACTGCCGGTCCATGCCCTGCAGCCTGACCGCATCGCCCGGTTCCAGATGCTGCAGATGGTGAAAGTGAGTGTCACGGTGGCCCGCGAGCACCACCGGCGCACCGGGGCCTTCACTACCGGGCACCCGCCCCGGACCAAACGCAAGGCTTTCACCATGAACGCCCTCCAGCACGATCATGGACACGCCTTGTTCCGGTATATCCAGCTTCGCCACTGGCCAGGTATCGGCCCAGGGCCAGGGCCTCGCCTCGCTCTGTCGGGCCTGGCTCTCGGCCCAGGCCAACTCCAGCATTTCCTGGGCCACCAGTGCCTTGAAGGGAATCCACAAACCAAAAACCAGCAGGGTGGCGGAACAACCCACCAATAATAGCAACGCCCGGCTCATAGCGACTGCCTCCGGCTGAGCATGACAATGGCCAGCGAGAACATCAGCCCCACCAGCCCCAGGGCGGTCAGCAACGGACCGAAGGTGGCAGTTTGCGGGTAACGCAGCATTCCGGGCTGGCTGCCGGCCGGCAGCAAGGTGGGCACGGCCTCCTGATTGAGGGATTCCCCCTCTGGTCGGGATACACGCTCCTCAATGGCGACGAAGCTGGTGAACGGCGACATCACACCGTGGCTCAGTGATAACTCAACGATGGCCGCTTCATCGGGCCCAGTGCCCGCCAGGCGCGCGCTGTCCATCACTGCATCGATGCGCCCCCGGGCCCACTGTCGGTCCAGGCCCTTACCCGGCGCCGCACTGGCAAGATCCAGGCTGGTGCGCCACGGCCGGCCACCGGGCAAACGGCCGGAGACCGTCACTTCCCCTTCGGCCGGCGCACCACGAACCACCTGCACCAGAGGCTGACCATGGAACAGATCCCCCGGCTTGGCCGGCACCGGTTGTGCAGCGTTATCCGGCCATTGCACCTCGACATCCGTCATCACCGGCGCTTCCATGGCGGCAAACAGCTTACCCAGGGCTTTATCCACTTCCGCTGCGCTGTGTACCGCGGTGTACTGGCCCCGGCCCCAGCGCGCGGCTTCCCGGAGAAAATGCATATTTGGTGCAGAACCGATGGCGACGGTAAACAGCCGGCGGTTTCCAAGCCCGGTGCGGATCTGATCGAACAGTGCCGATTCATTGCCGACGGCCCCGTCCGTCATGAACACCATCTGCTGCACATGGCCGGACGGCTCCGAGCTGTTCATTCCCATCGCCAGTGACAGCGCACCGGCCATTTCTGTGCCACCGTCGGCATTCAGATCCTGCACATAATCCCGCGCCCGGGCCAGATAGTGGCCATTGGCAGGCACAGGTTGCGTATAAAGGGCATGGGCCTGGCTGTTGAACTGGATAACATTGAAACGGTCACCGGGGCGCAGGGTGTCGAGCCCCCTCAACAAAGCCGAGCGGGCCTGGCGGATAGACTCCCCGGCCATGGAGCCGGAGGTGTCGATAACGAACAGCAGCTCTCGGCGAAGAACCTGGCCGGTGGTTGCCGGCGGCATGACCATGGCCATCAGAAAATCCTCGCCTTGCCATTGCTGACGGAACAACGCGGCCGTCGGCGCTTGGTTGTCAGCGGGCCGCCAGCGCACAATTACATCCCGGTCCATCAGGATTTGCCCTTGTTCCGGCGCTACTGTTGCACGACTACCCTCCAACTTGACCTGCAGCGGGTGGCTGGGGCTGGTCACCTCATCAACAGGCAATCCGGCTTCGATATCCAACTGAATGGTTGCGCGGTGACTGCCGGGGTTTACGTCATCCGCAAGCACCGTGAACGGACTGATTTCATCGGCATCGGCTACTTGTGTGGTCGGTAATGACCAGCCGGATTGCCATGCACTGGCGGGCGTGGAAACAGGGGCGCCCGGCATGTACCGGGGTGTAAGCGTGGTAGGCAAACGCAACTCGAATTCGCCATGACGATAATTTACCGGTTGCTGATATTGCACCTCCACGGTCACTTCCTCGCCCGGTGCGATGTTGGCAATCCGGCTGGTGAACAGGTTAGGCCGGTTCTGCTCCACGGTCGCCGCTTTCTGCCCAGCCTGCTTCGCCTTTTCATAGTTCTGGCGGGCCTGGGCCCGGGGTTGTAGCTGGCCCACAATCCGCCTTTCGCCAACGGTCATGGTGAGGCCATAGACACTGGCCTGCTCCGGTAACGGAAATACAAACAGGCCTTCCTGCCAGACATCGCTGGTGTTGCGAAAGGTACGGGTCAGGTGCGTCTGCGCCAGCAACCCGGTCACCTGCACGTCAAACCGGCTGTCCAGTACCAGGGCCGGTTCCTGCCATGCACTTTTGCGATCAACCAGATACAGCTGCCCGGGCTGCTCGGATTCCATGGCGCGGGCCTCGGCATACAACGGATGCACAAACAACATCAACACCATGGCCAGCCAGAGGCTGATGCCCTCGGCGCAGCGGATCATGTTTCGTCTGGCCCGGGTCGACAGCAACGGTTTTAAGGAGGGACGGTGACATTCCGGCCGAACGACCGGGTGAGCAAGCAGCGATAGCAGCATCATTTGATTTTCCTTGTCTTGATAATGATGCCACTATTTCAGCTCAGCCACGGGGCAACCCGATGGCAGAAACAGGCAGGCCGACGATGAAAAATGATGAATTATGGCAATGGCTTCTACATCGCTTGTGTGCCATGGTCAGCGTGATTTAATGGCACTGCGATTTCGTCAACAAGGCAGACTGAACCGACCATGAAGAAGCACATCGTCCTGATTGAGGATGAAGCCGGCATCCGCGACAACTATCGCGCGGCCTTCGAACGCCGGGGTTACCGGGTATCCACCTATGGCGACCGGCCGGCGGCCTGGCAGGTGCTGCGCCAAAGCCTGCCAGATCTGGCCATTATCGATGTCGGGCTGGGCGAGGAAGCCGAGGGGGGCTTTACCTTGTGTCAGGATCTGCGCAGCCTGTCCGCCACCCTGCCGATTATTTTCCTGACGGCACGCGACAGCGACATCGATTCCGTACACGGCCTTAGGCTGGGCGCCGACGATTACGTCACCAAAGACATGAGTCTGGAACACCTGCTGGCGCGCATCACCGCCCTGCTTCGGCGCGCGGAAGCCTGGGCCGAAGCGCTGCAGAAACCCGATGACATCCTCACGCGGGGCAAGCTGACCCTGAATGTGGACCGGATGACGGTGGCCTGGCAGGGCCAGCCTGTGGACCTGACCGTAACTGAATTCTGGATGTTGCATGCCCTGGTTCAGCACCCGGGCCATGTACGCAGCCGCGAGCAGCTGATGGAAGCCGCCAGCACCGTGCTCGATGACAATACCGTGACGTCCCACATCAAGCGCATCCGTCGCAAATTCAGCCAGCTCGATGACCAGTTCGACGGCATTCAGACCGCCTATGGCATGGGCTACCGCTGGAATGCCCGTGAGGTCTGAGTCTTGAGCCTGAAACGGCAGTTGCTGCTGGCCAGTTTGCTGATGCTGCTGGTTCCCTGGGCAGGGCTACGCTTTGTGCTGGAACTGGACAGTGCCCTGCGCCAACAGGCCCTGCAGCAGCTTCAGGCCCAGGGCGCCCGTCTGGCAGACGTGGCCGGCGACCGGCTGCTGGATACCCCGGTCGCCACCGACCAGGGCGCCATCTACGCAGGCAGCACCGACCAGGCCATCACCATTGATGGCTATGGCCATGAGTGGCCCGGATTCGACGAGGGTGACCAGCCTGCCCCCTGGCAAACCGCCGGCACAACGTCCCCGTTACGCTGGCAGGCCAGTCACGATGACCAGTTCCTGTATTTGCTGATCCAGCGACTGGATCAGGGCCTGGCGCTCTATAATCCCGCCCGACCAGACCAGGCCCATGAACGCCTCGAATTATGGCTTCAGGCCCCGGCCCGGGAACTGGGCACCCACAACCAGGGGCAACGCTGGTTTATCCGTGCGGTGGCCCCTGGTGACGTACCGGTGTACCGGGCTGAGCCGGCACAAGCCAGAGATCACCGGCTACAGGCCAGTTGGCAGGACAAAGGCGCAAGCTGGGAACTGGAACTTAAACTCCCCTTGCCATCACCAGGCAGCAGGCTTGGCTTTCAGGCCACCAGGGAAGGTCAGCCAAACAACAACACGGGCACAACACTGGCGCCACCACCGCTGCTGGTGCAACAGGACAACCGTCTGGAGCACCTGCTGAAGAGTCAGATCAGCCCCGGACAGCAGGCCACAGTACTGGAACCGGGGTCCTGGATACTGGCCCACAGTCGGGTCGCTGCGCCAGCCTCAGCCTCGGTGTTTGATGACTTGTCCCCCGGGCAGATTCTGGAACAGATCAGCCTCAACGCACTGAGTGGGCTGATTCGCCTGTATCAGCCGGAACCGATGCACTTGCCGAAGGAAAACAATCGGCTGGAGATGACGCGGTTGCCCGACAACGGTCTGGTTCGACACGACGATGGCTCGGTCTGGCTGGCCACGCGGCATGAGTTGTTCGGCGGCCGAATCCTGTTACTGGAGCAGTCCCTGGATCAGTTACTGACCCTGTCCGGTTCAACCCTGGGGAGCGTTCTGGCCCGGAGCCTGTTGATCATTCTGGCATTGATGCTGGTGCTTCTGGGTTATGCCAGCTGGCTCTCCTGGCGCATTACGCGGCTGCAGGCACTGGTTGAGGCCAGTGTCGATGACGATGGTCGCATTCTGGCCGCCATTCCCTCACCCCGAAGCCGGGACGAACTCGGGCAACTGCAGCAGCACTTTGCCCAGATGGTAGCCCGCCTGCAAAACTACAATCAGTATCTGGAGAGCTTTTCCAGACGCCTCTCCCACGAGCTGAAAACCCCGGTCGCGGTGGTGCGCTCTTCCCTTGAGAACCTGGCCCAGGGAGTCGCCGAGAAAGAACGGCAGCAATACCTTGAGCGTGCAGCTACCGCCACCGAACGCCTGCGACGTATCCTGCACAGCATGAGTGAAGCCGCCCGGCTGGAGCAGAGCTTTGAGGACACCGAAAAAGAGCCGTTCGATCTGGCCCGGGTGCTGGCCGAAGCCACCTCCGCGTACCAGCAATTGGATACCGGGCATCGAATCGTTTATTCAGGCCCGGCTTCTGACTGTGTGATGAACGGCTCGCCGGAAATGCTGGTGCAGATGCTCGACAAGCTGGTGGACAACGCCAGGGACTTTACGCCAGAAGGCGGCGGCATTGATGTTTGCCTGCACATTCACGATGGCCATTACCTGATCGAGGTGTTTAACGAAGGCTCCCGACTGCCTGACCATGACGGCGTCGATATTTTCGGCGCGTTCGTCTCGCAACGCAGCGGCGCCCACGACGGGCATCTTGGCCAGGGCTTGCTGATCGTGCGACTGATTGCCGACTACCATGGTGGCCGGGTAGAGGCCAGAAACCAGCACCAGAGTGGCATTGACGGGGTCTGCTTCCGGGTTATCATCCCCGCTACCGAGGCCAAAACAAGGACATTACCGTGAGTGCCGACACCAGCAGCCTGGATTTTCACCCGCTCCGGGCGGATCTGTACCAGGAACTTCATTCCCGACCGTTCCAGATTATTCCGCCCCATGCCCGGGTCACTCAGATTGCGGTGATCACCACACCGGAACAACGAACCCGGCAGTTTGAACATCTCCAGAAACTGCACCGGCTGCTGGGTGAACCCTGGCCGGAGCAAGAGGTAAGCTGCTACGAACAGAGCTTCGGCAAGCTTCGGATCCGGCGTGAAGTGCATATGGAGTTTACCTCCTACACCTTCATCAATCTGGCCGATTCAGACGCGGATCCGTTTGCCGAAACCGGCCTGAGCCTGTTGCCGGACGGCTGGCTGGCGCAGCTGGAGGGTACCGTGGTGGGGGCCTTTCACGTTGAGGTGCGCGCCTCCTCCGAGGACGCACGCAGCGAGCTGGCCTTTATGCGCAAACATTTTGAAGGTATGCGCCTGGTGGGTAGCAGCCCGCAGGAAGGGGCAGCCCGGGTACTCGGCTCATTCCAGTTGCACAGCGACAATTTCGGGCGGTTCATGGTGCTGAACCACCATATGTCCAACAGCCAGCTTGGTCGTCTGGTTCAGCGTTTGATGGAGATCGAGACCTATCGCCTGATGTCGTTGCTGGCCTTACCCGTGGCCCGGGAAATCACCCCTTCCCTGAACGACATGGACCAGCAGCTTGCCCGCATCACCCAGTCTCTGGCGGACAACGAGAGCCTGGATGAACAGCAGATTCTGGCCGAACTGACCAACATCGCAGCCCGAATCGAAGCCTACCGTGCCCATACCACCTTCCGGTTCTCGGCGACCCGGGCCTATCACCGGCTGGTGCTGACCCGGCTGGAGGAACTACGGGAAGACGAAGTCTCCGGCCACCTGACCATCACTGAATTCATGACCCGGCGCCTGACCCCGGCGGTAAAAACCTGCGAAGCCGTCAACGAACGCCTGGAAGATCTGTCACGCCGGGTCGACCGGGCCTCTGAAATGATGCGCACCCGGGTTGAGCTGGCCATCCAGAGCCAGAACCAGCAACTGCTCAGTTCCATGGACCGCCGTTCCCGCATCCAGCTGATGATGCAGCATACCGTGGAAGGCTTCTCTGTGGTGGCCATCTCCTATTACCTGATTGGCCTGTTGAAACTTGGGCTGGACGCCCTGAAGGGTACCGGGCTACCGATCAACGAATCACTGGTGACAGCCCTGGCCATACCGGTGGTGATGGTGCTGGTGTTCATCGGCATCCGCATCATCCACCATCGTTTCATCCGCATGGCACGCCGGCAGTAGCGGTTCAGCAGAAGCGCGGATCCCCGGCGAACTGGCGATAGAACTGCTGGGCAGTGCGGCCATTGCGCACGCCCTTGCCGGTGGCAAAGCGCACCGCCTCCAGGTGCAGAGCTTCACGGTCCTGTACCTGGGGAAACAGCAGATCCACCGCCTGCAGATAGACATCCTGCGAAAACGGGTAGAACGACAACTGAAGACCGAACCTGTCGGCCAGCGACACCTGCTCCTCAATAGCCTCGGCCGGATGCAGTTCGCCATCCCGGACTTCGCTTTTGAGGTTGTCGCTCATGAACTCCGGCATCAAGTGGCGCCGATTAGACGTGGCATACACCCGCACATTCTCCGGCGGCAGCTCCAGTGAGCCTTCCAGCACGCTTTTCAGTGCCTTGTACCCGGATTCCCCCACATCGAACGACAGGTCGTCACAATAGATCACAAACCGGAACGGCAGATCGCAGATGTCGTCGACAATTTCAGGCAGATTGACCAGGTCGTCCTTGTCCACCTCGATCATGCGCAAGCCCTGATCGCAATAGCGGTTCAGAAGGGCCTTGATCAGCGAAGATTTGCCCGTCCCCCGCGATCCCCAGAGCAGCGCATTATTGGAGGGCTTACCCGCCAGAAAACGTTCGGTGTTCCTTGCCAACGCCTGCTTCTGGTGGTCGATGCCGGTCAGCGCCGGCCACTGCACCGGGTCCAGCCGGCGAATGGCCCGCAAGCCTGAACGATGCCTCCGCCAGACGGCGGCTGGTGTGTGTTGCCAATCAAACGCCTGTTCTGCCATGGGCTGCGGTTCCTCGTTGAAGATTTCACAAAGTCTGTATGAATTCTGGCCAGCTATGGCTGTCAGAGGTTACGATTTGCAACTACACTGTAGCGGTAAGCAACATAGAAGGTTCATTTTGACATTCCCCACGTTTTCAACGCTACAGCGCCCGATCTTAGTCGTCTCCCGGCTATCTTTCATGGCTCTGCTATTGTCGTTGGTTGTTGCCGGGCTCGCCCAGGCAGAGTCCCCTGAGGACAGGCCTCCGGTGATTACCATCGGCGTAGTCGCCGACAACGAGCCATACACTTTTTTCGAAGGGCGCACTCCAACGGGATTTTCCATTGACGTCCTGCGAGAAGTCGCTCGTAACGCCAACCTGACCTTCGATTTCCGGGCCGGCAGCTGGCCAGACATTTACGCGGCATTCCTGCGGGGCGATCTGGACGCCATTGATGGTATTTCCTGGCGCCCGGAGCGGGCTGAAAAGATCCTGTTTACCGAACCCTACCATTTTCGCGAAGTCTACCTGATGCGCGACAGCGCTCGTTACCTGCCCCCAATCCAGAAACTGAAGGACCTGGCAGGCCTGAAAATCGGGGTGGTGGAGAACATATACTACCTGGATCGGCTGCAGGAAGAAGACCTCACCATAGAGACCTACGACACCCTGCCCAGCCTGGTGCGGGCCCTGGCCTTTGGCTGGGTGGATGTAGCCGTTGGCCCACGCCTGACCATGGAGTACCTGGCCAACCAGGCCGGCTTCCGTTTTCTGGAGATGGCCGGGCCCGCACCTCTGAACCAGTTATCGCGGGAAGACTTTCGAATTGGCGTCAGAGTTGGCGACCGGCTACTCCTCGACCGCTTACAGGCCGGGCTGGATGCCATTCCGACAAACCGTCTGAGTAATCTGCGCGAACGCTGGCAGGAGTTCGGTGGCTATTCTTCAGAACAATCCGCCAGGCTGCCTTTAAGTTCCGAACAACTACGGTTCCTGGCCAGCCTCGGGCCGGTTCGAGTTGGTTTCATGGACGATTATGCTCCGTTCAGCTTTACCGATGGCGGCCGAACCCTGGGACTGAGCGTGGACGTTATGGATCGTCTGGCCGACCTTACCGGCCTGCAGATCATTCCGGTACGCGGCCAGTGGGACGAGCTGATTCCAATGCTGCAGAACGGCGATATCGATATCATGGCAAACATGTCCTATCGCCCGGAACGGGAAGCCTTTGCCCGTTTCACCGAGCCCTATCACACTATCCCCAATGTCATATTTACCCGCAGTGACAGCCTGAACTACACCCGGCTGGAAGACCTGAGAAACTACCGCCTGGCCATCGGTGCCGGCATCTATTACGAAGAGGCCGTCAAAGAGATTCTGGGCACAAAAAATCTGCTCACCTTCAGCACCCAGGAGCCTATGTTCCACGCCTTGGCGAAGGGCGACGTGGATGTAGTGATCAATGCCCTGCATTCGGGCAATTACTGGATACATGAACTTGGCATCAGCGGCGTGCGTATTGCCGGCGAACTGGTACTTCCCGGTTTTACCGGAGAGGATCTGCGCTTCGGCATCCGACCGACCCTGTCGCCCCTGGCGGATATCCTGAATCAGGCTCTGGCGTCGATCTCACCCACCGAGCAGAGAACCATCGAAACCCGCTGGCTCGGCGCCACGGCCCGCCGGGCTGACCAGTCAGGTGGCCGAATTGAGTGGAATGAAACGGAAGCCGACTGGCTGCAACAGCATAATCGCAGAGTCCGTATTTGTGTCGATCCAGACTGGAGCCCGCTGGAAGCCGTCGAGAATGGCCAGCATGTTGGACTCTCAGCCCAGGTACTGGAGCTGTTCCGGGAACGGGGTGACCTCAATTTCCAACTGGTGCCAACCGACAGCTGGCGGGAATCCATTGACGCCGCCCGCGACCGCCGCTGTGACATGTTCCCTATGGCTATGGAAACCCCGGAACGCACCAGCTATATGAGCTTCACCACACCCTACCTTGAAGTGCCTAATGTCATCATGGGGCGCATTGAGGCACCGTTTATCGAACGGCTGAGTGATATGGGCGACAGGCCCGTTGGCGTGGTCGACGGCTACGCGTTTGCCGAGCTCCTCAAGCAACGTTACCCCTCGCTGCAGCTCGTTCCGGTTGGCTCCGAGCAAGAAGGGTTACGGCAGTTGCAAAACGGCAAACTGGCCGGCTACATCACCACGCTGGCGACCGCCAGTTATTACATGCAGTCACTCGGCCTGGCCGACCTGAAAGTGATCGGCCGGGTTCCTGCCGACTGGTCTCTGGCCATTGCTACTCGAAATGACGAGCCTATACTGCACAACATCATGCAGCGGCTGGTTTCCAGCCTCACTCGAGAGGAGAGGGAAAACCTGGAGAGTACCTGGCGTAATCTCCGGATTGAGGAACGGGTTGATTACACCCGTTTCTGGCAGATTCTGATTGCCGGCCTTGTGATAACGGCTCTGCTGGTGTACTGGAATCGCAAGCTCGGCCGCCTGAACCGGGAGCTGGCCGAGGCCAACGAAGCATTATCACGGCTGAGCGTAACCGACAATCTCACTCAACTGGGTAATCGCAGCTATTTCGACCGCGAGTTTCCCCGCAGCTTCCAGTGGTGCCAGCGCCATAAAACCGGATTCGCGGTGGCCATGGTGGATGCCGACCACTTCAAGAAAATCAACGACACCTGGGGCCATGAAGCCGGTGACCAGTGCCTTCAGGCACTGGCTGATGTGATGCGGGAGCACTTCCGCCGGGAAACCGACCGGTTGTCGCGTTTTGGTGGTGAGGAATTCATAATTTTCACCAGTTACGAAGACGCATCCGATATCATGGACCGACTGGAACGTTTCCGGACAGCGGTTGCCAACCGGCAGTGCGATACCTGCCAGGGTAGCCCGATCGAGCTGACGGTCAGTATTGGCCTCGCCTATGGCGTGCCCGAGCCGACCGGCTCACCGGCAGAGTATCTGAGGCAGGCCGATCAGGCGCTCTACGCCGCCAAGGGCAATGGTCGAAACCGCCTGGAAGCAAGACAGACCGGACGCAAGACATAAGGAACAGGAGCAGAACATGGCACGTATCTATAACGACAATTCCCTTTCCATCGGCAACACACCGCTGGTGAAGCTGAACCGGGTAAACGATGGCGCAACGATCTGGGCCAAGATCGAAGGCCGGAACCCGGCATACTCGGTCAAATGCCGGATTGGTTCCGCCATGATCTGGGATGCCGAAAAACGCGGTACCCTGAAACCCGGCATGACTATTGTCGAGCCCACCAGTGGTAACACTGGCATTGCCCTGGCCTATGTTGCCGCTGCCCGCGGTTACAAGCTGATTCTTACCATGCCGGCCTCCATGAGCCTGGAGCGGCGTAAGGTTCTCAAGGCCCTGGGAGCCGAACTGGTACTCACCGAACCCGCCAAGGGTATGCCGGGCGCCATCGCCAAGGCCGAGGAGATTTTTGCCTCCGACCCGGACAACCACTTCCTGCCGCAGCAATTCCAGAATCCCGCTAACCCGAAGATTCACGAGGACACCACCGGCCCGGAAATCTGGGACGATACCGACGGTGAAGTGGATATCTTTGTTGCCGGCGTTGGTACCGGCGGCACGCTGACCGGCGTATCCCGATACATCAAGCAAACCCGGGGCAAAGCGATTACCACCGTGGCGGTGGAGCCGGCGGATTCACCGGTCATTGCCCAGACACTGCGGGGCGACGAGATTAAACCCTCCCCCCACAAGATTCAGGGTCTCGGGGCCGGCTTTGTACCCAAGAACCTCGACCTTGACCTGGTCGATCAGGTAGAGGCCGTGTCCAACGAGGACGCCATGGCCATGGCCCATCGCCTGATGCGGGAAGAAGGCATTCTGTGCGGCATTTCCTGCGGCGCTGCGGTGGTGGCCGCGATTCGGGTCAGCAAACAGCCGGAACACCAGGGCAAAAACATTGTGGTGGTATTGCCGGATTCGGCCGAGCGTTACCTCTCGTCGGCCCTGTTTGCCGATACCTTTGGCGAGCTTGAGAACCAGCAGTAATTCTCACCGTGCCTGAAAACAAAAAAGCGCAGCCTCTAAGGGCTGCGCTTTTTTTAACGACTGACGTCAGTGTCAGAACTGGAATTTCAGACCAACCCGACCGGTATCGAAATCCGGACCGTCGTTGGTTACCTGGCCGTTGAAGTCGTCTTCATCGATGTCCACATTGTAGCGGTTGTACTCAGCAAACGCCGTCAGCTGTTCGGTTACCCGGAAGTCGACACCGGCACCGACAAAAGGATTCACCTCATCGTAGGTTTCGTCCTCATCGAAGGCTTCAACATCAAACGCGGAAGCAAACGCACCGGCCTTGGCATAAACGCCAAAGCTGTCGGTCAGTGGCAGGCGACCGATGGCACTCAGGCCCGCGCCTTTAAGCTTACCTTCCACGTCATCATCGCCGAAATTGCCAAAATCGATGTATTCGGCTTCAAGGGCAAAGAATTCGTTGAACTGATAGCCCAGAGCCGCGCCAAGCAGATCGTTCTCGTCCTCGAATTCGCCACCGTGGGCCTTGTATCCCCCGTAACTACCACTGATGTACGGTCCTGACTTGTCGCGGCTGACATTATCCTGAGCCCAGACAGCAGGGGCAGTGAAGACGGCAGCAGTCAGAACAGTTGCACACGCAAATCCAGCTTTGTAGCTCATAACGCGTTTTCCTCTGTGGTTGGGTTTTCCATTCGTCGAAACGATCAATCGGAAATCCTGTTTCCCGATTGCGTAAAACCAGCCTACAGAAGAATTCAGGGGTACCGGGTTAAAACCGGACTAAGATTTCTTCACATTCCTGTCATCTCGTTCCCGCAGATAACCGTCGGTAATCCGCGTCACGGCCGCTCCCGCCATCGCCACACTGCCATAACTCAGCCGGGAAATGCCGTGGTGCCATACCCGAACCACTCTCGCTCCGGGCCGGGTAACCGGCACAGCTTCCAGTATCCGAAAGCTTTCTTCGGCCACCGACAAATGAACCCGCTGCAGTTTCACCGCGCCGTGTTGCACCCCGTGAGCGAGCAGATCTACCAGGTCCAGCCACCAGTGCATGTCGCCATTACCCTTGTTCATACCAACCAGTCCTCCAGTTGCTGGCACACCGATGTATGGTGAGCCAGGCGGATATGATCCACACCCGGAAAATTCGCACAGCCCGCCAGCTGCCAGCCGGATTGGCCAGCGCCTTCAGCACTGGCCTGCTGCACCAAGGCGTCACCAAAGAGCAGGTTCGCAGGGTGTTGTTGACCGCGCAGGAGCAAGCCACTGATCACATAATGCCGGGCCTCCGGTAACAGTGGCTGAGGCTCCACACCGGGTTCCAGGACATCGCCCCGGGACAGGTTACGGATACCCTCGCTACGCAGGTCGATCACTTCACCAATCACCCTCAGATAGTCCCGGGATCTCCGGTTTAACCAGCCGGCCGCCCGGTGGGCACCAACCGCCAGCCAGGAGCCATCGTGTGGCGAACCGATGTACACGCAATCCGGGTTCCGTGTGACCCAGGAGTGCCCATTCACCAGACCATAGTGGCAGGCACTTCGAATCAGCAATCCGCCCATGCTGTGCCCGATCAGGATCAACCGCTGCACCGGAACGGGCCAGTTACTGACCAGGGATTCAAGCAGAGCCGCCAGCTCCTGACCGTTACGATAAATCGGCCGACCGGTGTTGAAACGCAGTTTCAGGGCGCTGGCATCGCCAAGCTGTTCCGCCAGGTAGCGCCCATAGTGGTAACCCGGTCGCGAGGGAAAATCCCATACCGACTCCAGTTCCATGAGGCCGTGGATCGACAGGCACAGGGTACGGCCGGGCGCCTCGGGTTCCGGTTTCTCTACCTGCAGCTCTGTATCTCCGGCAAATACGGACATAGGAACGGCAAGACCATTGCCACGATGCTCCAGCCAGTCGCCAAGAAAACCACTGGCGATGGCCGCTACCTGTTGCTGGATTCGCCCGGTTGAGACCTGAGGTGCCATCATCATTCTCCTGTTGATAACTCCAGTGTACGCCTGCCAGGGACAATGGCTATGGCGATAATCGGGCCAGAATACGGCTCACGGGCGAATGGCTGCCAACGCTTCGGCTCAAGGAAGTTTAATCTGCCCGCAAGGGCGACAGAGAGGGAATCCTGATACGCTTTCGAACCGTATTTGTCGTTTAACCGGGAAAATACAAGGAAGCATCCAATGCGATCTGCTGTTCTCTTACTCACTCTGACAAGCCTGATTTTCTCCGCGCTTCCGGCATCGGCCGAAAGCACAGAAGAGGCCACACCGGAACCCGAGGTTATGGGGTTCGTGGAATGGGTGGTAATGGGCGAAACCGGCATACGCCTGAAAGCCCGTCTCGACACCGGTGCCAAGACCTCCTCTCTGCATGCGGTCAATGTTGAACCGTTCGAGAAGGACAATGAAGAGTGGGTCCGGTTCCAACTTCCACTGGGCGACCACAAAGACCAGCCCAGTGAAGGGGATATTGATCACGAAGAAGTGATTCTCGAATTCGAACGGCCGGTATACCGGACCGTTCTGATCAAGCGCAAGGGCGCGCCGTCACAACGCCGATACGTGATAAAAATGGACTTCTGTATTGGCGGCAAAACCCATGAAACCCAGTTTTCACTGACGGATCGGGGCAAGTTCTCTTATCCGGTGCTGCTGGGCCGTCGCTTCATGCGCGATGACAACATCCTGATCGACTCAGGCCGCAGCTTTATCGTTGAAAACGAGTGTGAATACAGCACCCTCGAGGAACTCGCCGAGAGTAAGAAGGCGCTGGCAGGCTGAACTATTCGATACTCTCCGGTTCGTCATTACGAATTCTTAGAAAGCTGGCGAACCGGGGTAAGCCTGTAGCCGTGAGGCCGCGATAGCGGAACGTAACCCGGGCGCCAATAGCAGGCGGATTGTGCCGCTCCTCATCGGTAAACCCGGTGCCAAGCCGGAACCGGCGACCACTTTCCAGCTCTACCTCCAGTGCCCCCAATAATCCCTCATACTTGCCCTTGCCGGGAAGATGAGCAACCACTGTGGCTTCCGCATCCTGATGTTTTTTCACTTTGAGCAGGTCATCTGAACGGCCCGCCTGATACCAACTTTTGCGGCGTTTCAGCATCAGTCCCTCACCACCGGCCGCGACCGTTTGCTCAAGCCGGGCCATCAGCTCATCGTGGCTGGCAACTACCCGCTGTTCCACCAGTACCAGATAACGCGAATCTGCTGCGGTCACCAGCTGTTGCAAGCGTCTATAGCGTTGCTCAAAAGGCCGATCTGGCTCGGGCAAATCAAAGACGTAGAAGCGCACCTGACGCCATTCCTGGTCTACTGGCTGAACTTTGCGGACTACGCCAGATAGTTCCGCAAAACGGCCACGACCGCTCCAGAGTTCGCCATCCAGCGGTTGAGCGGGAAACTGACGGGTAAACCAGGCCGGTGCGCTATACCTGTACCCGCCCCGAGACCAGAGCGTCTCGCCATCCCAGAATACCCGGACACCGTCCAGCTTTTCACTGACCCAGTACTCTTCCAGATTGACCCCGGGATGGTAGACATTGGCGAGCGGAAGAGCCGGCGGCCGGCCACTGGCGTGCCCAAACGCTGAAAGGAAGATTGATACAACAATAAAACTGAATGCCAGAGGCATCGCCCTGACACGGGTGGTATTGCAGAGTGGCATAGTCCTTTGCCCTGTTACGTCCCTGTTTACAGAATTCCGATATTGCGGCTCTTAAGCCGTTACATACTTCAGCAGCTCTACCACCTGTTCCGGCGTTTGAGCCCATGCCATGGCGGCGGCGTCCACTTCTTTGAGCGGATGCACAATGTCTTCGTCATGCAGGGTAATGTATGGCGTGCCCATGGCCGCACAATAACCGGCGTCGAAGGCCGCGTTCCACTGCTTGTACTTGTCACCAAAGCGGATGACCGCCAGATCACACTGCTCAAGCAGGGTTTTGGTGCGGATGGCGTTTACCTTGGACGACTGGTGGTCACGCCAGAAATTGTTCTCCGGCTTGCCCAGGAAGTCACCTGCGGCATCACTGGATTCGTGATCGGTATTGGCAGACGTGAACTCTACCGGCAGGCCCGCCGCCTCGGCACCCGCAGCAATCTGCTCGCGCCAGTCGGTGTGGATTTCGCCGGAGAGGTATACGGTCCAGATCATGTTGGGCTCCTTACGCCAGTTTAAAGCCGGCCAGTCTAACCTACAGGCCGGCTTTAATGTAGGCATCAGACAGGTGTTACAGCTCCAGCTAACGGCGCCCTTTCGGGTTCATCATGCAGTTGGCGTAATAGGTGGTCGTGGCCGGCCAGTCCGAGAATACACCAATGACGCCCACCTCCCGAGCCAGCACATCAATCACATTCATGACATCGCCGTCGTTATTGATGGCATCCGAAACTGTCTGGTAATACCAGCCACCGCCATTTGCCAGGGGACCACTACGCTCCACGGTCCAGGCGATCAGATCAAGACCAGCCATGCGGGCATTGCGGGCATACTCAGACGGTTCAATCTCGCCATAACTATCCAGCGCCAGCA
Organism: Marinobacter sp. C1S70; assembly: GCF_000475355.1. NCBI lineage: Bacteria > Pseudomonadati > Pseudomonadota > Gammaproteobacteria > Pseudomonadales > Marinobacteraceae > Marinobacter > Marinobacter sp. C1S70. Next base: position 459,471 of record NZ_AXBW01000073.1, read on the forward strand.
TTTTCCAGAGCGCTGGCGCCAGAATGTTCACGCCCCGGGACTTCAGGCTTTCCATGTGCGCCAGAGACTCTGTATCCGGCGTGATCGGCGACTGATCCAGAAACACTGCCTGTTCACCAAAGCGCGGCATTTCATTCACCCAGAAGAGTACGTCGTCCAGATTAAACGATTGCGGCCACACATCTTTCGGGTTAATGCCAGCGTCGATGTAATCCTGAATCATCTGACGGGCGTAGTCCCGCTGGCTGTACTCGCCCTCAAACGGCATATCGACCACTGGCGTTTTAAGCTCCGGTGTGAACTTGGCGCCCAGTGACTTGAACAGCTCTATACTCTCGCGGTGGGTCATCAAGGTGCCCCGGCTGGCATACAGATCGGTGCGCCAGTCAGCAGTGCCGCCGACATACTCTTCCGGTGTGGTCGCCATCGGATCGTAGGCGTCCATCTTACCCTCGAGGGTCTTGAACTCCGCCAGGGTGATGTCACTGGTCCGGCATTCAGCCTTGGCCGGAGTGCCGGATGCCGGATCAGCAGGGACGAACGGCTGGGTACACTTCGCGTTCAATTCCGGAATGGTGACAATGTTGGTGGTGGTGTGCAGATCATTCTGGGCGTGGCGACACACCAGCTCGCGATCCTTGGTGAAAGCAACATCACACTCCAGAATGCCAGCGCCCATCCTGGCGGCGGCGATGTAGGACTCCCGGGTATGTTCCGGGAACTGCAGGGGCGCTCCCCGGTGGCCAATCGAGAAGTCCGTAGCCTGGAAGTTGCGCACGTCACAGCTCTTGAGACGTTCCTTGAGCGGGCCGTCATCCATATCCTCAACCAACCAGTACGGCCTCGCGCCCACCTGAACCGATGGCTTGCCCTGATACTTGTACCAACCTTTATGCCCCTGGTGATCGTGCCATGCCTTTTCCAGCCCAGGCGGCATCCACTGACGTTCATCATGCCAGCCCGGTGTGGCATTGGCGGCTCCGGCCATCAGAGTACTCAACACCACACTTGCGATAACGCGTAACTTCATAACCTGCTCCTTGTGAAATGAATGATACTGCAGCGTCAGTGTTCACAAGAGCCATGACCACCGCATGACGTTTTTTTGACCAGCCGATCAACTTCTCTTCATATGCAGACTTTTCCTACAAGGATCTGACTGATCTTCCTACACACTATTTACGACATTCCGGTACATTCGGCCGCCCCAAGAACCCATCTGGAGTATCGAATGGACGCCCCGGCAATCTCACGGACAGAGAAAATGCTCTCTGCTGTTCTGAATAATCTGAAAAAATATCTGTTGGCCATCGCAAGCTCGCTGTTCGCGGTCTTCCTGGCCATGTCTTCCTTCTTTACCACGGAGCTGGGCTACACCTATGTGGTTCAGGACACCCTGTTTGGCACCATCCGCGTGTTCACCGAGCCCGGCCTGCACTTCAAAGTGCCGTTCTTCTCAAACGTTTATACCTACAATCAGGCCATGACCCTGAGTTTCGGTAACCAGGAGAGCGGTGAAAAGATCAAATCCACCCGCCAGCTGGGCGAAGTGGAAGTGCAGTTCGCTGACACCTACACCGCCCGGATTCCGGCCACTTTCCGGTTCCGACTGTCAGCAGATCCCGAAAAGATTGTGGCTATGCATCGTGAGTTCCGCAGCTACGACAACCTGATCGATTCCCTGCTGATCAAGAACGCCAAAAACGTGACCGTAGTGACCGCCACCCAGTACACCGGCGAAGAGTTCTTCCAGGGTGGTCTGAACAAGTTCAAGGTTCAACTGGAAGACCAGTTGCAGAATGGCCTTTACGAAACCGAGCGACAGCAGGTGGAAGTGGAGCAGACCGACCTGGCTGCCGTATCTTCAACCAATGACGACGGCGACCGGCTGGAGCGGAAAGTGCAGCTGGTCTGGAAGAACATCATCCTGCAGGACAGCGCCGGCCAAGCCAAGCGCATTGCCAACCCGCTGGATGCTTATGGCATTCAGGTACGCCAGGTGACCATTGGTCGTCCGCTGCCCGAGAAGCGACTGGATGAGCTGCTGGTGAAAAAGAAGGACCTGGTCGCCAAGCGGATTACCGCGATCCAGGCCCAGGAAACCGCCCGCGCCGAAGCCAAAACCGCGCAGCTGGAAAAAGAGATCGAGAAGGCTCGGGCCATCCAGGACGCCCAGCGCAGCAAAGAACTGGCCATTATTTCCAAGCAGAAAGAAGTGGAAATGGAGCGCCAGCAGGCAGAACTGGAAACCGTCCGCAAAGAAAAAGAAAAGGCCGTAGCCGTGCTGGAGAAACAGAAGCAGCTGGAAATCTCGGTTGCTGAAAGAGACATCCAGAAAGCCAATGCCGAAGCCGCCACCTACGCTGCAAAAGCCATTCGTGAGCAAGGCCTGGCGGAAGCCGAAGTCGCCAAGGCACACCTGCTGGCCAAACAGGCCGCCCGGGATATCTACATGGCCGAAATCCAGCGCGATATCGCCCAGGTAATGTACCCGGCCCTGAAGGACGTAACCATCGATATGCCGGACTACTATGTCGGGGCCGACGCAGGCGCCAGCCCAGTCAGTAGCCTGGAAGTATTTACCAGTCTTGGTGCTATGGAGCAGTTGCGCCGGTCTTCAGGACAGACCATCCCTCAGTAAAGCCAACGCATTGATACCGGGGTGGGCGATCCAGACATTCGCCCCCGGTATCAACGTGGTCAACCGGCCAGCAAACGCTCCTGCAGCTCCCGGATCACCCGCAACACCCGGCTCATGTCACTCTGGGTTTTCAAATCCAGGTCCAGCTTGCCATCCATGGTTTTCACCAGCGGCACAATGGATTCTTCAAAGATCCGGGCGAAGGCCATCAGCGCGTCGCCCACCTGGGGCGGGCTGTCCAGGTTGACGGTGACAGCGGGATTCAGCTGTACCGATTGCAGGCCTTCGGTGAGGCCGGTTTCGAGGGAACGGGACAGCTGGCTCAGGGCTTTATCCAGATCGGGTTCCGGGTGTTTTCCGTTGTCCAGTCCGGCAACCAGCTGTTGCCCCAGTTGCTGCAAATGTTCCGAGATCAGGCCCAGCTGGCGAACCACTTTCACCCCGGTTTCCTCGTCGCCACCGGCTTGCTGACGGCGGCGGTATTCCTCACAGATGGTCTGCCAGCGTGCCGCTTCTTCGTCATTCATGGTGCCGCGCATCTGCTTGAGCTTGAGCAGGTTTTCTTCGGCACCGTAGGTCAGCAGCTGAGCCTCGCCCTGATAGTGGTCATCAATCAGGGCTTCCAGCTCCTGGTCACTCATTACCGGTGACAGCTTCTCCGCCAGTTTGTTCATGTTCCGGTAACTGCCCTGCAGCTTGAAGGTGGGCTCGGTTCGGTAAGCCTCGGCCTGGGCGCTGGAGGCAATGTAAGCCTGATTGACCCGCAACACGGTTTCCCGCACCCGGATCATTTTCTTCAGCAGGGCAACGATTTCATCGCGCTCGGCGGCACTGTAGTCGTGTTCAAAGTCCGAATCCGCCACCGTTTTGCCTTCGGCCAGATCGGCGAACCGGTAAAAGTCCGCCATGCCCCGGGTGGCCAGCGGTGCCAGCACCCGGTTGGAGCTCAGGCTGTTCTCGATGTAGGACAACGCAAAGGCATGCTCCATGCCGGAGAGCACGTCACCCAGGTTGTAGATGTCGGCCCGGTTGGCGAGCATGTCGGGGACCTTGAAGACTTCGCCGCTCTCGGTATATGGGTTCCCGGCCATCACCACACAGAAACGTTTGCCACGCATGTCGTAGGTGCGGGTCTTGCCGCGCCACACCCCTTCAATGCGGCGCGTGCCGTCACACAGGGAGATAAACTTCTGCAGGAATTCGGGGTGAGTGTGCTGGATATCGTCCAGATACAACATCACGTTGTTACCCATTTCCAACGCCAGGTTAAGCTTGATCAGCTCTGCTTCGGCGGTGGAATGCGGTGCCTTTTCGGGGTCCAGCGACATCACGTCGTGGCCCAGGCTCGGGCAGTTGATCTTCATGAAGATCAGACCCAGGCGGTTGGCCACGTATTCCATCAGCGTGGTTTTACCGTAGCCCGGCGGCGAGATCATCATCAGCAGCCCGGACTGGTCGGTGCGGCGGTCTTCACCCGCCGTGCCCATCTGCTTGGCCAGGTTATCGCCAATGATCGGCAGGTAACTCTCGCTGATCAGCTTGTTACGCACGAACGACGACAGCGGGCGGGGCCGGAACTCGTCCAGCCGTAACTGGCCACGCCATTTCTCCAGTACCTGCTGCCGCACCTCCTGCAGCTGCTGCCAGCCAGGAATGATCTCCTGCTGGTGATAACGCAGGCGCTCGTCGAATTCATCCAGCTGCAGACTGAGCGTGCGCTCTTCAATGCGGGGATGCTGGCCCAGCAGGCCCTCAATCTGAAACGCCAGTTCGACACTGCGGACCGAGGTTTTCACCGTTTCACCCACGTTCAACACCGCCACGGCCTCCGGAAGATAGTGCAGCAGATGCTGCTGATCCGTCTTGGCCATCCAGGCTTTCAGCCAGTGGCTGGTGATGCTCCAGCGAGCGGCCGGCTGATCGGCCACAACCTCCAGTGCCTGCTGATACTGGGCAAACTGGTTATCCCGTTTCAGGGCTTCGACAAAGCCGGTCGCCAGATCCCCGGCATAGCGAGTGATATCGAAGGCTTCGGATTCTTCCGCCAGCTGCCGCACCAGATACTGAGCAGCCGAGTGCACCAGGCTGCGGCCATCGCTGCCCGGCCCGGCCAGCCTCAATTGCTGTTCTTCCACAAAGTTTGCGAGCTGCGGTTCCAGTTCCTGTTGCAGGGATTCCAGCAGCTCATCCGATTGCATCATGCGGCTGAGGATGCCGGCAGAGAGGCACCGGGAACGCAGTTGCTGGCCCGCGCTCTGTTGCTGGCTCAACCCGGCCCAGAACAGCATGGCCAGTGCCCGCGCCCTGGGGCTGAAACGGAGCAACCCGGCGTTCTGAATCGCCGGCCACAGTGTACTGACAATCAGCGCTGCGTCGTGATCGTGGATGCCTTTTTCGTAGCCCTCCCGGTATCGGGGCGAGGCGAACTTGCGGATGTAACCGGTCAGTTCATCCAGATCCGCGACGTTAACCGGCAGGTCTCCGGCCTTGCGGAACTCATCGATTACCAGTGCCGACAGATACTCCGCCCGGTACACCCGGTCGGATTCCGAAGGCTGGCTCATGTTCCAGTAGCCCCGGAGGCGGTCCAGCTCGGGCTCCTCCAGGCGCTCGTAATACTGGGTTCCGGTCAGGTGCAGCAGCACATGATCGTCCCGGGGAATCAGGGTCAGATCCAGCTCCCGCTGGTTAACGCTGAACTTGTGCTTGCCCAGCCGGATAACGGCACCGCCATCCTCAAAGATATCGGCCTTGTCCCGAACGCTGCGCAGGGCGGTGTCCTGAGCCGCTTTGAGCTGGCCCAGGCAATCGTCCGCTTCCATGGCGGCGCCCAGCTCCCGTAACTCTCCGGCCATACTGCGCAACCGGCTAACCATGGCATCAGAGGCGAAGAAGGCATGCAGCTCTTCAGGGCTGCTGAAACGTTCGGTACGGCGGCCCAGGTTCTTGAGAATACGGGCAGCGGCATCGGTGAGCGTGGTTACCCGGCGCTGTTGCTGATCCTGGAGCTGCTGGCGCCGTGCCTCGATGCTCTCGTGGGCGTTCTCGCGCTGCTCCAGAATGGCCGCCAGGAACTCGTCATATTCGCCAAACTGGCTTTCCAGCTCCTGCAGCTGATCCAGCATCCGGGTCATCAGACCATCGCATTCGCGCACATCCGACAGCGCGCTGACGCCGTTCGCCAGGCTCTGCTCAAACAGCCGGATACGAGCCGCAAACTGGGCCCGGGCTTCCGCACTGCCCTGCTCTTTCAGCCGGATTTCCGCTTCGGAACGCTGCTGGTTGATGGTCGCGTAGATGCCCGAGATGTTATCGGTGATCGCCGTTTCCAGCGCGGCATCGTCACCGCCCATGGACGCCAGCATGCCCTGGATCATGTCCAGGCCTTCGGTCAATTCCCGATAGCGATCGACAATCTTCTTCAGGGCATCCCGGCTGTCGGCCTCGGCCAGCGCAGTCTGCAACTCGGTCAGGGTCTGGCGGTAGCCATCCAGCGCCTCCGGCGACGCCAGGAAACGGAAGGTGCGCTCGGTCAGCCGGTCCTCAGCCTCGGCCAGCTCCTCTTCAAGAGTGTCGATACGGGCTTTGTCGGCGTAACGCCGATCATTGAGGGTTCGCACCCGGCCGCGATGATCGCGCAAACGTGCCAGGTAACTGACAAACTGATCCGGTGCTTTCCAGCTATCCGGTTTCAGGTCCCGCATCAACGCGCCCTGGTCCTGAGCGACCTCGGTAATGGCAGCTTCAGTCTGGGCGCGAATGCTCTGGACTTTCTCATACTCATCCAGCACCAGCTCTGCGGTGCTTCGGATGGTGCTGAGCTGTTGGTTTAACCCGGCAAACAGGGCTTCTTCCTGGCGCGCTGACAGCCAGAAAAACTGATCCAGAATACGGTCCACGGTACGAATCAGGTTGGTGAAATGCCGCTCACTGGCGCTGGCGCCCTCCACCAGGGTAACCACCGTATTCAGCTCGGCAATTCCCCGCACCAGCTCGGGATTGCCAATGCGCGCCAGCTCGGAATCGTTGGCGACGTTCGCCGCAGCGTGGAAACTTTCAGAAGTGAACGGCGTTTCCCACACCTGCAACGGGTGCACCAGCGTAGGTTCCTTGTCGGCATTGAAAATCACCAAATGCCCGTTTTCGAACAGGGCGTAACCGTGGCCAATCAGTGGCACATCCGCCTGTTTGCGAATCAGGTTGTAGCGGAACAGGATCACCTGACCGGTGCGCTGTTCGAAGAAGACATACAGCATGTCTTCGCCGTTGGGGGCCCGCAAGGTACGCTTGAGCCGGAAATCCCCGTCGGGAATCTGGAAGGTTTTTAGCTCGCCGGTACTCAGGTAGTAACCCGACGGAAAAATCAGTCCGTGATTGTCCGGCAGCGACGCGACGGAACCGGCCATGGCGTCAACCCGCTCGATCTTGCGCTCGGTGCGATTGAACAGGTAATAGCGCCAGTGTTCTTCGTTAAACGGCAGAATCCGTACCAGCAGAATCTCGCCCAGATCGGCAAAATCGAAGCTGGCGTCGTCCAGTGACTGGGAATCGGACTCCACCGGGTCCGAGTAGATGCCTTCGCCGGTGGAGGTGTTGTTCTCCACCTTGAAAGTAATGTTGCCCCGCAGGTTATCCACAAACAGGGTGTCGGCGATGTTCAGGTGCGGAGAGCGGCCCTGAACCTGGCTGTCGCGGCCCACGGTTTTCCAGGGAAAACTGAAACGTTCCGGGAAAGACAGATCGCGCTCGCCGCGATTATCAATGTAGCGGCTGACCTCACCATCGGGCTTCAGTTCCCAGCGAAACACCCGAAGATCATCAAGCTTGTCACCGATGCGAAACGCCATCAGCAACATACCTTTGAGTATCACCAGTTGCGACAGCGTGGCGGTGTTGTAGTACTGCTGGAGTTCCCGGAAGTCGGTGGCGAAGCGTTCATCCTTGAGAAACGAGCCCTCAATGGCCGCTTCGGTCATCTCGAAGCCGCTGTCGCCGTCGTTCAGGTGGTACAGCCGGAACACGTCCTCAATCACCAGCGTCTTGCGCAAGCCCAGCTGTAGATTGAAACCGAACAACAGCTTGTCGCCCAGACGCACCACATCCCGGGCGATGGCGTTGTTTTCGGTTCGCACCCGGGCCCGGCCCAGCACGTTCATGCCGGCACTGCCAAAGATCTCTTCGCGGGCCTGGTTCAGCCCGGACACCTGCTCACGCAGTTGCCCGCCCTGCTCTTTCAGCCGGCGCTTGATGGTTTCAAAGGCTGAACCTTCCTGAACAATGCTTTCGAGCTCGGTGCGATCCGTCGACATACCAAATCATCCTGAACCAAAGAGGGGAATGCGGTTAGGGGAAAGCACTCCCGGCACCTTGGGTCCGGTACCGGGAGCCATCGGCCTTATCAGGCCGTCTCGGAACTGCGGTTAGGCTTTTCACCTGCCACCCGGCCGGCAATGTTCGAGAGCGCCGCCTGCAGCGAGGGGGACTTGTCCAGCACGCCCTGAACACTCTTGCCGTAGCCAAGGCCCTGGGCAAACTTCTCGAAAATGCCGCCGTCGCCGCCGATCATTTCGAACTTGGCGTCTTTCAGGGCAGCAGCCATAACCCGGCCATTTTCCAGCATGCCAGCCTTCTGGGCGTCGATCTGGGCCATCACTTCCTTCTCATGAACTTCCAGGTTCATGCGGAACTCTTCAAAGTGACGGGATTCCTCAGACATGCCATCGTAGGCCTTGAGTTTCTCAACCAGACCAGCCGCTTCGGCCTTGGCCATGGCTTCGCGGGCTTCGGCTTTGGCGTGGCCCATGCGCTGCTCACCTTCGGCTTCGGCCAGAACCATAGCCTTACGGGCATCGGCCTTGGCAACACCCAGTTTCTCTTCACCCATGGCTTCGGTTTCCAGACGCTGCTCAAGCACCCGAACCTCGGCCATGCCGGCTTCTTCATCGGCCTTGGCGGTAACCGATTTGACCTCGGCGCGGGCCAGACCATCAGCCCGGATAGCAGACGCCTGAGCTTCCTTGACCTGTGCCTCGGCAAGGCCATCGGCAGCCGCCATGGCCTGGCGACCACGGGCCAGTTTCTCATCAGCCACCGATTTCTTCTCGGCCGCGTCCATTTCCGCCTGGGCGGTAACCCGAACCTGCTCGGCTTCCAGCTTGGAGCGCTCAAACGCCGCCTCGGCCGCTTTTACATCTTTCAGCTTCAGTTCTTCGGCATCGGCTTCAGCCGCCACCACTTTCTTCACCTTCAAGCGGTCTGCTTCGGAGCGGTTGCGAACATCCTTGATGTTCTCTTCCTCTTCCGCCACGTTGCGCTCAACGGCAATACGCTGGCTGGTGATATCGGCAATTTCCTTGCGTTCTTCTTCCAGCGCCTTTTCCATGCCAATGCGCTCGATTTCCACCGCCCGCTCACGGTTAACATCCTCGAGCTCCCGGGCCTGGCGAATACGCACTTCTTCAATCTGCACCGCACGCTCTCGGGCTTTCATGGCCATTTCAATCTGGCGTTGCTTGTTTTCGTCCGCAATCGCCAGTTCTTCATCCGTCTTGATGCGAGCGGCTTCGGCACGGGCCCGCTCCTGCTCACGCACCTGCTCGGTTTCCGAAGTCTCACGGGCCTGCAGGGTTTCAATTTCCCGGCGCTGGCGCGCTTCGGCTTCGGCCTGGCTGCGTTCCAGTTCCAGCGACGCTTCCCGGGCCGACACATTTTTGCGCTGGATTTCCAGCTCCTGGTCCCGCTCCAGACGGTTGGTTTCCACATTGTGGAGGGCAGTAATTTCGGTAATCCGCTTGATGCCCTCGGAATCCAGGATGTTGTTCGGATCCAGCGAGGTCTTCGGCGTCTGCTCCAGGTAGTCGATGGCCACGTCTTCCAGCACGTAACCGTTCAGGTCTTCCCCGATGGTCTCGACGATGGAATCGCGGAAGCGCTGACGCTCCTCAAACAGCTGCATGAACTCGAGCTTCTTGCCAACGGTCTTCAGCGCTTCACTGAATTTGGCATTGAACAACTCGTTCACGGCATCCCGGTCTGAGGCACGGCCCACACCCACCGATTTGGCCACGCGCAGAACGTCTTCCTGGGTTTCATTCACCCGCAGGTAGAAGGCAACGGTAATGTCGGCCCGCAGGTTGTCCTTACAGATCAGCCCTTCCTTGCCGGTACGGTTAAGCTCCAGGGTAATGACCGAGATTTTCATGGTCTCGGCGCGGTGGATAACCGGCAGCACCATGGCCCCGGTGAAATACACCTTGGGCGTGGGCGACAGGTCGTTCACGATCAGGGCCTGGCCCTGGTCCACCTTGCGGTAAAACGCCTTGAACAGGGCCAGTATGCCCAGTATCAGCAGAACCAGGACCCCGACGGTCATGATTGCTGGCATCATCCAAGATAAGTCCATTTAGTCATTCTCCTGCGCTGATTGAAGGGAGTAGGTGCGGGGATTAACCGGCCGATTCGCCGGCAAGGAATTCAGCTTCCGGAACCACCCACCAGGCGTTCTTGTCCGGAATATGTTCGATCAGCACCGCGCGCTCGCGATGCGCCAAAGGCGTATGGCTGCGGACCTGCAGCACCAGATGGGCACCGTCCAGAATCGCTTCTGCCCGGCCTTTGGTTTCAGTCACCGTTGCGGAGGTAATCACGCAAGCGGTACCGATAATACGTTTCTGAAGCGGGGGTAAATACGCCCGCCGGAACAGTGGCCGCAGTGGGCGGATAACAACGGCTGTCACCAGAACACTCATCACCAGAGCGCCGGCGATGACCGCCAGGCCGAACAGTGCATGCAGGAAACCATCAGGCACCAGTGCACCGAGCAACAGCTCCGCAAAATAGCTCGCCAACCAGGCAATCAGGAACAACAGGGTAAGCACGAGTGGCAGCGGGACACCCTGGAGCCCCAGGGTTACCATCAGGCCGGAGAAGTCGCCGGAGGCATCAATATCGCCATCGGCCTCGATATCGCCCAGACCCACAAGGGAAATCAGCCAGTAAACGATGGCCACGCACAGCAATACGGAAAAAATGACCGTGGGGAAGGAGAAGGCAATTGCAAAGAATGTATCCATACGCGACCAGACATCCGTTCTGGTAAATCCACTGGGCGACAGTCCGTGTCAGACTGACGAGTTGTTTATAACGTAAACAAACTATTTCTTGCAAATGTTTAATTGCGAGGTATAGACTCGGATTATTGACATAAAATGTCAAGCGACAGGACAAGGTTCGTCCGGATCGGCCGAACCGATTCAACGCCACAGGAAGGAGCTATTCGTGGATACCCAATCTCTCACCCTGGCCCTGGGTGACGCCACCCATGCTGGCCGAACCTTCGATGTCATGCCCATTGCCGGCGAAGAACCGGTGCTGCAGGTGATCGTGTCCGGCGCCGAAGAAACACCGGTGTATATTACCGTAACCGACACCCAGATTCTGTGCCTTGCGTACCTTTTCGACGAACAGGAACTGGCCCCGGAACGTCTGAACGAGCTGCATGAAAACATGTTGCGCATCAGTGTTCCCATGCCCTTAAGCTCTCTTGGCAAAACCGGCCAGCACTATGTGGTCTATGGCGCACTGAGCCCCACGTCCGGCACCAGCGAGATCATGCAGGAACTGGTAACCCTCGCCGAGAATGCCATCGACCTGTTACAGACTTTTGAAGACTACCTGGCTTGAGTGAGGGCTGAGACATGAGAACCGTACTTAAAAAAATCCTGACCGCCATGCGCGGGGGTGTGAACGAACTGGGTGAAGCCGTTGTCGACGGCCAGGGCAACCGGATTCTGGAACAGGAACTGCGCGATTCCGAGCATGAGCTGAAACAGGCCAAGCAAGAGCTGGCGTCACTGATGGCCGAAGCGGCCTCCCTGGCCCGACAGATCCGTACCGAGCAGGACAGCGCCGCCAAGCGTGAAGACGATGCCCGCAAAGCCATCGCGGCTGGCCAGGAAGATCTGGCCCGAGAAGTGGCCGAGCGAATTGTTGGCCATGAGCGCCGCGCCTCGGAGCTGACCCAAACCCGGGAACTGCTGCAACAGCGCATTGTGGGCTTGAAAGAGCGAGTTCAGAAAGCCGAGAAACAGCTGGCCGACTACCGCCGGGAACTGCACGTAGTGAAGACCAACGAGCGGGTGCTACGCACCACCGCGCAGATTGACACCAACATCAACAGCCAGCAGTCCTCCCTGAGCACCGCGAAAGAGACATTGGAGCGGATTCGCGAGCGCCAGGCCCGGGAAGAAGACCGCCAGACCGCCAGTGCCACCCTGGAAAAAGAGCTGACCGGCGCAGATCTGGACGAAAAACTGAAAGCCGCCGGCATTGATGGCGAACAGGATGCCGTCAACGATGTGTTGGCACGCCTCAAGGGCGGCAACGCAAACCCGTAAACCCTGAGCGCCCCGAGTTCGGGGCGCTCACTCAAGCACCTCAAAGGCGCTCTCACAGGCAACCCCATGGCGAAGAAACAGGACTGGTCCCGAGAAGAACAGGCCGTTCAGGCGGTACAGATGGCCTTCGACCTGTCCAACGACATCCAGCGCGCCTTTCGCGTGTCGGCGGCCATGCAGGATATGACGACCGCCGACATGGTGCGCAAGGTGCTCCACCTGCCCTACCGTAAAGGCCGTGCCCGCCCGCGACTGACGGTAACCCTCAAAGACGAGGATTTCGAACTGCTGGCACGCAAGTACGAACTGGATCCGCAGGATCGTGCCGCTATTCGCCAGCGCGTGGCGGAGGAGTTGCAGGGATTTGCCAGGCAGTATCTGACTGCCTCGGACCAGTAATCGCCAGGCGCTTCAGAAACCGCTTTACCAGGAAAAGGACGTCATGCCCAGAAACCGCTATCGACAGTGCCCGGCCTGCAATACCGCAAGCCTGGACTCCTCCAGCCATCCCTCCATATTCGACTGCCGCCTGTGCCACGGGCTATGGTTTGAAGATGGCGCATTAAATCAGGCGATTGCCGAGCATCATGACGGCGTAGACCAGTACGATCACGAGCAGCACCTCGGCCCCGCGCTTCGCACCAGCGACCGGCTTTGCCGGCGGTGTCGCGTGCCCATGACCCACTACCAATTGCTGGCTCACTACACTACGGAAATTGACTGCTGCCCCGGCTGTGACGGTGTCTGGCTCGACAAACACGAAGTCGATCAGGTAATGCAGTCGCCGCAACTGAAGCAGGCCCTTAAAGACCTGAACCAGAAGGTGAGCTGGAAATCCTGGCTGTTCCAGTTCCTGACCGCCATGCCGGTGGAATACAACGTAAAACCCCACCGCACCCCCTGGGTTACCCGAACCCTGGTGTTCCTCTGTGCCCTGGTGTTTGGTGTTGGAGCGCTGTCCGCTGAGGCTAATGAGTGGATCTTCGTAAACCTGGGACTGAACTCCGACACCCAAAGCCCGTCACATTTTGTGCTTCAGTTGCTGAGCTATCAGTTTGTGCACGGTGGCCTGATGCACCTGGTCGGGAACATGTACTTTCTGTGGATCATCGGCGACAACCTGGAAGATGCGCTGGGGCATGGTGCCTTCCTGGCACTCTACCTGTTTGCCGGCATTATGGCGGCCCTTGCGGAACTGCTGTTGTTCGATGCCAGCCAGGGGCCCCTGCTGCTGGTCGGGGCCAGTGGCTCCATCGCTGCCCTGTTCGGTCTCTACCTGATGTGGTTCCGGCACGCCAGTCTTACCTTCATGATCATTGTTTACCAGAAGAAACTCGCACCTCACTGGTACTTCCTGATCTGGAGCCTGATAAACCTGTTCGGGATGTTCACCGCCCAGGGCGGTGTGGCGTGGGCCGCGCATCTGGGTGGCTTTGGCTTGGGGTTACTGCTGGGCTACCTGTTGCGGGATTATGTGCTGCGGAAGAATCCGCTGATTGCGATGCTGAATCAGCCGGAGGCTGCGATTAACCGGTAGCCTTGCCGGTTAATCGCAATAGGTACCTACTCGCCGCAGGTTTCTTTAACCTTGGCGCGGAAACGGTCCCGAATCTGCTGATTTTCTTCCTCAGACACGTACTCCCGCTCACCCTTCTCATTGATATCGTAGAAGGTCGAAACACTCTCCAGGTGCTTGAGACGGGCCTGGAGATTCCGGCATAGCTCCTCCTGCTTTTCGGCCTGTTGCCGGACTTTCGCCTCTTTGGCCTGACGCTCCTCCCGCTCCTTTTGTTGCTGTTCCAGGAACTCCGTCATTTTCTGCTGCCGGTCACGGGCTGTGGCATCAGCCTGGGCCGGCGCTGCATTGACGCGCACTTCCTTGGAACTGGCCTTCGCCGGGGGGCGATCGCCGAAATGGGTCTGACCGTTGGCATCTGTCCACTGGTAGACGGCAGCGTGAGAAAACGGACCAAGGGATAACAGAAATAAAGAGATGAGAAGCTTGCGTGTCATAACTGAATTCCTTTTCGAATAATGCTTTGGACAACTTTCGAAGGAGTAGTCTACCCGATGATGTGTTTGGGAACTTTGACCGGGTAGTCACAAGAGCCGTCCTACCTGATTGGCAATGGAAGCCCCCGGTTCACAAGTCAGGACGCATAATTCAGCTTTTCCGCCATCAGGTCTGGCCTGCGTGTGGTATCGATGATGGAGACATCGGTAAACATGTCGTCCACTTTCTGCTTGAAGGTTTTATCATCCATATCCCGCCAGTAACGTGACGGACGGCCCGTCGCCTGGTCGTGCTTTGCGGTGGTCGGGTCAAGGTGTCGATACTGCTCCAGCATGGGCAGTTCCGGCAACGGCTTTGTGACATCCATGTAGTTCTGAATGAAATCCCAGTAGGCGTAACACATGGTGGGACTGCCGTGGGCGCCGAGAATATCGCCAACGGTAACATCCAGTTTGCTGTATCTGTGGGAAAGCACCAGGTCAAACAAGGTGCCGAAGCGATCAACCCTCGCACAGCACCAGGCATCGAATTCGTAGAAAGGTTTTTCAACCGCCACCGGAGGCTTTCTGGGGAGAAAAGGAAACTTTTTCGGGTATTGCCAGACCTTGATCATGCCAGTGCGACGGTTGAATTCCCATTCAGGGCCTCGGCCATTCCGTAAAAGCCATTTCGGGAAGAGGCGTAACGCCAGTTTGGCCATCAAAATGAGAATCCAGCCGCCTCCAAGCATGATAAATTCGAATAAACCAAGACTTTGTATGTACTCGGAATAGTTTCTACTAATGGACGTAAACAACGGCGACATCAAAATCAGTGTTATCAAATATCCGGGAGAAACAATGTAGGCCCACAACGCACCTGTAACACTAATTATACTTACTAATCGAGCCTGGAGAGCCAATGGTGCATGCCGGAAGCATTCATGATTACTCTCAACGTGAAGACCGTACTTCTCTGCCAGATCCTCTTTTTTCTCCAGTCGCCGCAACTTCTTGGGTGGGTTTCTTGACATGAAGGTGGGCGGCATCACTTCACGGGTATTACCCCACGGTAATCGTAAGCTGGCTGAGCGATCTAATCCGGTTCGGTTCAATTCCTGAGTTTGATTGCTTTGCTCGGGAATCGAGTCAGAACGGTAGCTATGCGATCCATAATAATCACTCGAGCTACCATGTGGAGAAACATCAATCGACATTTTCTTGAACTCTTTGACTGTACCAAAATGGCTGGTCTTCACTGCTAAAGTCAGGTTGGGTATGACGCTCGTCCGATTTACTAAACACGAGAGGGTCTTGCGGTGGAGGCGCCGGGAAGACCATCAACATGGATTCAAGCGATTGCCTCGCCTGAATCTGGACTTTGGCCTTCCATCTATACGTTCGCGTTTCCCACGTATCGCTCTGCCAGACTGCAGTCTCTAATTTGCGTCTCGCGCTCTCAGGTGCATTCAGATAAATATGCAAACCCGTACCAGACTCCTCTGTCATTAGCACATAAGGCTCCAGATCAGCCCCTTCTATTCGGTTATTCTGAACGTGACCCGATCTACCTTTAGCGACAGCAATCGTTTCGTTGAGCTGAAGCTTCGGTAAAACAGTGACAACCCCGCCCGAATTGAACAATTCAGGAATGGCGCTCTCAATCACAAAACGCTCACCAGCCATCGACAAAGCGGCCACCTGATCATCGCTGTAGCCCTCCAGAACGCCGTCTCGCGCCATTCGTCGCAAGGGGTTGTATTCAAGTCTGACCGTGACGCCCATTAACTGGCTGATCAAGCGATAGTAGGCTTCATCTGGTTTTTTCAAGAAGGGCTTCTCCGCCAAAGGCCCGAAAGGCCCATGCCGCATCCAGATGTCGAGCGGTTCGTCGCTGAATGCGAAAACCGTCGCCAGGCCCGCTACGGCCAGGATAACACCTACCGCCAGCCAACCTTTCGGCCCTAACACCAAAAGAAGTCCTGATTTACCTACAACACTTGCGAATCCGAAAGCGATCCCGCTACCCGCCAGCAATCCATAGCCGAACGCCGCTTTGTGATTTCCCATCCGATACTCGTAATAGGCATCCCACCCGGCATCCAAGGCCATAAGAAAACCGGCTGCAGCGCCAAGCCCACTTCTTACTGTTAGTGGAGCACCAAGAGATTTAACGAAAACTCTTCCAATGTCTTCTGGCAGTTCGAGCGCCAAGATCTTGGATGGCCCCAGCACCCACCGTTCACTAATTGCCGTGCCCGCAACAAACAGATCAAAACCCGCACTGAATACTCGGAGGCCGGCACGATTGTTCCCTTTAATCCTTGCATCTTGAGACCGCCCTGACCAAACGCTCGCTGAGTTAAATACCTCAATCAAACCAACAAATACCGGAAAAGCTGGCTTATTCAACACCCGATATAAACGACTGGATCTGTTACTGTTAATTTCTGCCTGATCAACCTTGTTCGCCGCATCGTTCGCGGCCTCCAGGTCACGGATATACTGTTCTTTCTTCGCAACACGGCTTCTCCGGCTATCAATCTCTTGCTCGAATGCTTTGAGTTCCCGTTCCGCTCGGGCAACTTCAGCTTTTGCCGCCTCGATTCTTTGCGCAGCGGCAGCCATTGCCGCGGCGGGGGTGCCGGGACTCGGCCCAACGAGCTCGTCGAGTTCAGCTAACGCACGCACCGCTTGCCGGAAGTCAGACTCAGCTTTCCGGATATCCTCAATTAACGTCACAACCGTTTCTGTTTTAGGGACTGCCAGCACGTATACATCCTCAGCAACCTCGGATGCGATACCCGCAGCCTTGCTGCGTCTTCTACTTGTTGACGCGCGAACGTCAGGTTCTTCGCCTGCCTGTATCAAGTCCCCAAAAAGCTCTACAGCCCGCTTTCCAGTTCCAGACCTGAGCTCAGCCTCACTAAACTCGAAGATGAAATAATCTTTCTGACGCGCTTTCGAGAGTCGCATCAACTCTACTTTCCCTAGAAGCTCTGGTAGGGACCGACGTAATTGCTCCAACGAAACAGAATAAAGCTTCATTCTGCCTGCAACCGCCGTTTTCATGATTGATTGTTTCTGCCGGCTCAGTTCTTTGAAGCGTACGTCGAGCTCGATCAGTTTGTTCCGGATCGCCTCAAGTTCAGCTTCTTTCCCTCTGAGGTTGTTAATTCTCCGTTCGATGTTCCAGCGTTGGTTTTCAAGATTGGAGATTTCTATTCGAAGCTCTGCCAACTGCTTCTTTATAGCCGCCAGCTTTGCATTTCTCGCCTCAATAGCTTGGCTGGCATGATGAATCGCCGCCCACATATTGCCGTGAACACTCATTAGAACCTGACTACCGAGCCTCATATTCGCCGTCAGAAGTGTTTCGTAGGACCCTGCGGCAGCTTCGACTGCTAATTCAAGCCCATCGATCGTTTTTAGTTCATCAATATCGGGAAGATCGGTAATAGACATGGCAGCGAGTTCCGTTTCGCGGAACTGCCCGTTGCCATGATTGACCTGAGGCTCTGCCGGAGGTTGATACGGTTTTTTCTGATCTTCCGGGCTGAAGCGGGGGAACAGCAGAGAGTAGAGAACTCGACTGTGCCGGCCCTCACACAGCCCCTGTAACCAGTGTTTTCCTTCACCATCGACCGCACCCTCAACGTCAATGTCGAGGGCATCACATTCCGCCGGTTCGGTGACAAGGTTCATAACCAGAGATGTTACGAAATTGAATGCACCAGCGTAATCATAGCTGTCATGAGTGAACAAGTCCGTCAGAACATGATGGGTGCGTTCGTTTGACAGCAATTCCAATAGCTCAGAATGCACCTTCTCGAGATAAGCTCGCCCCATCTGACGCTCAGAAACCGCAAGCGAGCGTTCAAGCTCTGCTCTGCCCTGATTATTTATTTCCGCCATGTGCTTGTGAAGCTGATTAGGCTCCGACGCGATGTGTTCTGGCTCGATCACAGAATGAACCAGCAAGGCAGAGTCAAAGTATGGTCTCGCCTTGGCGCGCCGCACAGCGGCATTCATATACCAGGCCGCCACCTGTCGACGACGCTGGTTGTATCGAAGCTGGTAGATCGGATCGTCCAGCAGAATAACGCCAATGCCACGTTTTTTTGCATTGATCGTAGCATCCGTCTCAGCAGTTCCAGAACCAGGCCAAGTGAAGGGCTCTGGATCCTCTGGCCGACACTGCTGTATCAGTGCCTCCTCAGCCTGGTGCAATGATCGATGCAGGCAATTGCTGAGAGCAGTCATCTCCGGTCTTTCATCTTCGGCGATCGGGTCTTCGGGATCCGGACTTTCCTGCCTCTGGTGAATGGACTTTGCTTTTTGCATAGCCCGATCCGGATAGGTTCCCTCTAAATCCAACAGATAGTCATCGGGGCGGTCAAACTGCCACTCCAATGCGGGCACCCGGGAGCGTTGCGGTGAAAGATACTCCGCAAGAAATGCAACACTGTTACCGCTGGAAGCATTGGAATTCTCTACACTTACCTTCGTTTCTGATCCAAAACGCATATCGATGCTAACGCAACGATTTTCCCGGTCTGTAGCAGAGCGCTCCAAATGCATCACGCGCTCTCCCGGCCACTGCGATTCGCTGAAGGCCATCTCCAATGTCAGCCAATCACTGTTAATCCGGGCCGGTATCCAGATTTCACTCATTGCCGACCCAGTGACTTTCCGGTATCCAGGCTCTAGCTGACCACTGCGCGAACGATGTTTGGTAAGCGCCACGTCGTGATACGAAGTTTGCCCTTCTTCATCTATGCGGATTTCAATTTCACGCCATAGCTTTTCCTTGTAAAAGATATACAGGAACCCTGCACGAGCCAGAACCTGGCGGGCAGGCTTCTGCCCATGTAGCTCTATGCCAGACAACAGGGTCGCCGGCACGACCGGTAGTACGACGTGGCGTTGATGCTCAACTTCCCTTTCGGTGCTGGTCGCATCATCCAGAAATGGCACCCGAATCGGGCCATCTTCAGACTTGATTTCTATCCAGACATTCCTTGAGGGCTGCCCCTTCCAGGGCCAGACATGCAGAATGGAATTTTCCAGAGGTTCTATTTCAACCTGTTTCTCCAACCACTCTTGCTGCTCGTAGTTGGATTCATCAAAGATTCGAAAAGCATGCCCATCCGGGTGCTCTTTGCCGATAACCTCAATAATCAGCGATTCGTCCTCGCAAGTCGGGCTACAACCAGCTGTAGACTGCTTTGCACTATTCTCAGACATCCCTGTCATTCCTTGCGTTCTAAACGTATCAATTCGGACTCAGGCCTCAGGCGTGTTCAATGCCTGCCACTGAGTTTCTGAAAGCGTTGGTACGGGCAACATAGTGAACAGATTTGGTCTGTCGGTGGTTTGCCAACGTTCCTGACCGCTTTCTCCGTACCAATAAATAACCCGTTCAATCACATCCGCCTGGTCTTGAGTCCCCGGAGATAAGCGTTGCCATACCTCAGGGTCGTAAAGTCGCAGCAGGCCCTGCCTTTCCCCGTCGAAGCGCACTGTCAAGCGAGCCCTTAGCCAACTCGTCACGGACTCAAGGCTCTCAGAGGACTCCAGAATCAGCCCGATAAGCCGCCCCTCTTTCAAGCCTTTCAAAGCCCACTGATACTCCGGGCTCTGCTGTTTAGCCTCCAGAACAACGGGGCTTTCGGCCAGATACTGTTGCCAGTCGGTCTCAGCAAACAGATAAAGCCACTTCGGAACGTCTGTCTGCTCATACAAAGACCGCACAACCGATGGTTTCTGCTGCGCCTCCAGCACTAAAAAACGCACCTTGTCAGTCGAAGGTTTTGCAAATACCACCATGGGCTCCTTCACGTATCACGCTGTCTGATTCTTACCGCAAGGACAGTTCCCAAGCGGACAAGTGCCATCGGGTTTCTGCTGGCACTGCTCAACAATGGCCGTTCGATTCATCCGAGCCTGTTTTAGTCGATGGGCAACGATGGCTTTTGGCTGAGCACTCGCTCTCTGGCTAACCTCCGCCAACGCCTCCGGCGCCACTGAACCGCCAGCAGCCGTCACCAACCCCGGCATCTCCGGCACCTGCACCTTCTGCCCGCTGCCTTTCCCGGCAGCCCCACCGGCGTTCATCTTGATACTCGCCCCTCCCATGGCCACGCCGCTGGGATCGATCTTTACGAAGCTGCCACCGGCTTTCAGAGTGATCTCAGCGCCGGCTTCGATGACGGCCTTCTGGCCGGCTTTGATGTGCAGTTCGGTGCCGGAATTGCTGAGCCAGGCGGTGCCGGCTTTCAGGTGCAGAGTACCGGTGACATTGAAGCTGTGGTCTTTGCCGGTTTGCTCGCGCTTTTCGCCGTCCACGGTGTGGTGGCGGTTGCCTTTGGTATGGCTGAATCGGTTGTTTTCCACCGTCAGGTGGCTGTCGTTCCTGATGACTTCGGTGCGGTTGTTTTCCGTCAGCAGGTCCAGGTCTTTCTGGGCGTGCACGTAGATCTGTTCTTCGCCGGCTTCGTCTTCAAAGCGCAGTTCGTTGCTGCCCTCACCCTTGTGGGTTTTGGTCTTCAGGGTGGTCCGGGTTTTGTGTTCCGGCAGCGCGTACGGCGGTGTGTTGGTGGCGTGGTAGGTTCGTCCGGTGATGATGGGCTGGTCCGGGTCGCCGTCCAGGAAGCTGACGATGACCTCGTGGCCAATTCTGGGCAAGGCCATGAAGCCGTACTGGCCACCGGCCCAGCCCTGGGCCACGCGCAGCCAGGCGCTGCTGTGCTCGTCGTTCTTGGAATAGCGGTCCCAAGGGAATCGTACTTTTACCCGGCCGTACTGGTCGCAGTGGATTTCTTCACCCTCGGGACCGGTGACGAGGGCCATCTGGGGGCCGTCCATCACGGGTTTGTGGTTGCACAGGGGGCGCCAGGTTTTGTCGGCCGGGATGGCGCTGAAGGTGTTGTGGTAGCTGGTGGGCTCGCTGCCACCCTCTTCTTCCAGGGCCTGGGGCTGCTTGCCGGTATGGGTGATGGCGGTGAGCAGCCATTCCCGGTTCAGGGTCTGGCTGTCGTGGTCCTGCAGTTCCACTTTGGCGCCGGGGGTGAAGTCCGGGCGGTTGCTTTTGCCGTTGGCCATGGACGCGTCGTTTCTGAGGGCATCCAGTCTGCTCTGGGTGAACGGCTGGCCGCTGGCGTCGGCTTTGTAGCGGCCGGGGTAGTCGTAGTGCTGGTAGTCTTCCCGGTGGTTAACACCGCCAGCATTTTGTTCATGCATCAGGGCGTAGGCGGGGTTCTTGAAGGTGTAGTCCTTCATGGCCACGGAGGCGGCTTTGACCCGTTCTTCGTAGGCGAACTGGAACACGCAGGCCTGCTGGGTGCTGCCACCGGCTTTGGTATTGCAGGTGACCGGGTCCAGTTTCGGGGCG
>NZ_AXBW01000074.1:0-730 GCF_000475355.1 Marinobacter sp. C1S70
GAAAGCTCTGTGCCTTACCCCGGGAGGTCTGCCACGTGTGGACGGACCCACTGAGAGACGAGCGATCGCCTCTGATCGCGTGGCAGAAATCAGCCGAGGGCATAGTAGGTTCGCCCGTGAACCGAAGGCCCGAACAGTGACAGGAGTCGAGTATCCGTGCAGGGGAACGGGATGGCATCCGTAAAGCAGCTTGCGCTGCCCCTGGTAAAGCCAGGGGATGAACCCGTTACCGGAAATCGGGAGCACTCGCACTCCGTTCAACCCTCACCATGGATGGCGCGTGTATTGAGCAGGGACAACCTCAATCGCGCCCTGAAACAGGTTCGACGTAACAAGGGAGCGCCGGGCATCGACGGCATGACCGTGGATGAACTGCCGGATTATCTGCGCCAACACTGGCCCGAGATCCGGCAGCAACTGCTCCAGCAGACCTACCGACCAAAACCGGTCCGGCGGGTCACCATCCCCAAAGCCAACGGCGGTTTCCGCCCTCTGGGCATCCCGACGGTGCTGGACCGCTTTATCCAGCAAGCAATCGCTCAGGTGATCCAGCAGGACTGGGAACCCCGCTTCCATCCACACAGCTACGGTTTTCGCCCGGGGCGTTCTGCCCATCAGGCAGTCCGATACGGACAGCATTGCGCCCGGGAAGGCCGTAACTGGGTAGTGGATCTGTAATCCCCCCATTTTTAACCGCTCATTTGAGTAGATGTCAATGGCCATTTATTTT
>NZ_AXBW01000075.1:0-259 GCF_000475355.1 Marinobacter sp. C1S70
CCTGAATCAGTGACTCCGCTCGCCAATATGCCCGTCAGGTGGCCCCATGCGCCAACTTGAACGAGAATCTGGTGAAAAGCTGTTTTTTGAGGGCCAGCAAGTTGAGACTGGAAGCGGGCGACGGTCCCGGATTGATCAATAAACGACCCGCAGGCAGTGTTCAGACAATAGCGGGCTGTCCCGGCAGAGGATTCCGGGAGGATTGTTTTTTGCCAGTGGTTGAGTTGGCCTATCCAGAGGAAGCAAGGCCCCGATAAAG
>NZ_AXBW01000076.1:0-10521 GCF_000475355.1 Marinobacter sp. C1S70
TCTGCCGCGCAGACTCCTAGGTCTTTTTGGTTTCCGGAATCGAGTGGGGGCGCCTTGGGTAAAACCGTTGCGTTATGGAACACGCTGGGTTTTGTGCTGGCTGTTTTTTCGGCACTGTTAGTTGGGATTCTTTGCAAACGATTTGAGAAGTTGTCGCCCGCCTTCGTGGTCTGGGTGATCGCCGCGTGTTGCATTGGTATAGCCTCTGCTCTGGCTGGGCAGGCAATGCCGGACTTACCGGGGGCAGGAGAGTTCCTTCCCAAAGAGTTTGTATCTCTGGTTCAGTGGCAAACGGGGCTCAGGCTGCCGGGTGCGAACCTGGCTGTAGACGCCGGCGTGCTGGTGTCTCTAATGGTGGCCGTGGGATTAACCGGGCAAGTTCTGCGCTTGGTGTTCAGGCCCGGTGCGTTCATTTCCCTGGCAACTGCACTGGTGACAGTCTCAGCGCTGCTTGTTTATATGGTAAACGTTCAGGGTGCTAATGTGCCCGGTTCGATGACGAACGCCGTGTTTAGGCAGGACCCAATCGCCGGTTACATACAACTCTATGCCATGTGGCTCCTGGCTACGACGCTTCTGGTGTCGGTTTGGATAGCCTCTGCCGTGTCTCATCAGCGTTTTTATAGGCGAGCACATCTGATTTGGGTTATCTTTTTGCATCGTTACCTTTGGTAATCGCCCCATCTGTCGTAGGTGTCGCTTTGCCTACTTACCAGTCATCTAATCTGGAACCGGTTGATGTAGCGTTACTTCATGGGATTGCATTGCTGGGCCTGGTGGCGTGTCTGGTTCTGTTGCCCTCTGTATTGAGAAGTGCCGGCTTATCCAAAGTGGCTCGCACCCGCTCAGATCACGCTGAGATTGAGCTAGAGCATGATATTGCCAAGAAGAAAGTTGCGGAGGCGAGACAGAAGTTTGCCTCGCCTCAAGCTAAGGACGCTTTCATTCAGAAGTATCTGAGATCTCTGGGAAGTCATAGTAAATTCGAGAGATACGATCTGGCCAACAGGCTACCCCGAGGGCGGTATTGCAAAAAGACCTTTGTCGGCTTTGTGGCAAGGCTTTCGGTTCATCTGCTTGCGCTGGTCTTTTGGGCATCGGGTTTTGCCATGCTGGGTGTTTCCAAGGACGCGCTCGATCATGGCATGCCAGCAGACTGGCCGGAGTTTTTCACGTTGTTCTGGGGTAATCTCTATCCCATCTGTATCTTTCTTGCCGTTCCTGTCCACCTTTTGGTGAATAAACTCGCTGCCGCTGTGCTGCTAGTGGCTGATATCGGTATATTTGATGACGTTCGGCCAATTGGTTTATTGAGACGAGATGAGTTAACCGATGCCGAGCAAAACCTGATGAGTCTATTTGATGAAGCTGTGACTGAGTGCAAGCCGGCCAGGGATGTTGTTCTCGTTATTAACAGTGGCCGGAGAGGTAACTCGATTAACTATTACATTGAGCGTGAAACCGGGACAGGCTTTGTGAGTATATCGCCGGTTGTACTGGACACGGCTAATGAAACGGAGTTGAAAGCTCTGCTGGTAGGCGCCCTTGCCAGTATGGCAAGTGAGAAGTACGAGCTGAAAACCCTCTTCAGGGAGTGTTTCGCGGTAGAACCAGTCACCGTGGCTTGGTTTCTTGGGATGAGCATGCTCGAGCAGGGTGCGAATTACGTCAACACCCATGGGCGTGATGGAGCGCGGGCAGCAACGATTACAGGCGCTGCCGTTGGAGGCGCCGGTGGCGCTGCAATGGGCGCGGCAAGTGGTGGTGCTGCCAATCTTTTGATTGCTATCGTTGTGATTTTGTGTGCTGGAGCGCTTCTTGCTTCGGCTGTTCCCATGCTGATTGTAAAAACATTCGCGAGGGCATTCGTAAGTTTGTTCGAATCATTCAGCGCTGGGCGAAAGGCGGTGGCACGGCTGCACTCTGATATTGATCTGCGAGCCTTGCAGAAAGAATTTGCACGCCGAGGCGAGAAGTATTTCCGAAGTCTTCGCGGAGCCCGACAGCCGGGCTTCGGTTTCGAGGAGTGGATTGAAGTGAAGGAGCTTGATGCAACCCTGAAAAGCGTTGCCAGGGACGCTCAGTGGGCATTCGAAAAGGCTGAGCGTATGAGTATCAAGAAGGCTAGGAAGGAAGCCAGGCTGCAGGCTCGTCGGTGAGCTTGAGTAATTAGTGCAAACAATTTCGCCATGGTTCATAAGGTAAATCATCTTCTGCCAAAATTGATGCGCAGCGGCGCAGTACCACCGATCAGCACGGAACGTTCCGGACCGGTCCAATTCGCTTCTTTTGAACATTGTTGATCCTTGGCTCAAGTAGCGCTACTTCAAACCAGTTTGTAGACTCCGGCCATTTAATTTGGATTTGGCCACATAAGCCGGTAATATCGCAGCGCTCGTGAGGCCGCAGTATTCGCGGATTGGCCTGCCTGAGTCCAGTCCGCATTTTTATGCAATTTTTCTTGCGGGCTCACTACTGTTTTTGTCAGGAGTAGTAATCCTGGTTTGAAAGGAGATAACCCTTTTGGTTAGTGAGAATGTTTCGGTTGGTCAGGTAAATATGGTCATAAAGACCAGCGCGTTGGAGTTTGATGACCGTTTACGAAAAGAGGTAATTTCCTGCCAGGAACTAGGCTATAAGGTATCCATCAGTTGTCTGCTTGACGATAATCAGAGATCGTCAGGAGAGGTTTGGAAAGGCGTGGAGTACCGCTCCTTCTCCCTTTGGAGCCGTCGCTGGTTGCCGGGACACAAGTTCGTTGTTGTACATGTGCTTGAGTTTGTTTTGAGGTTATTGCTCTCTAACTGGGGGCTGGGAGGAGGCGAATCTAAGAAAAAAGTGGTTTGGATTCATGACCCGGTGCTGATGCCTTTTCTGCCTGTTGCCGCTCTCATGCGCCTTCTGCGAAGAGTCGATCGAATCGTTTGGGATCAACATGAGCTGCCGCCTGAGTCTTGGTTAAGCTCTGTCCTATTTAAGCCGTTGTTGCGCCAAGCTTTTCGGGTTCCAGATTGTCTAGTGGTGGCAAACGAGTCAAGAGCGAGATATCTCGAATCGTGTCAAATGTTGGAGGCCGACTCCAATGTTTTCATACTTCACAATTATGCTGACGACGAGTATGCGTCTCAGCCCGTAGAACCGCTGAATTCAGACTTAAAGGAGTGGTTAAATGGGGAGAGATACTTATTGGTCCAAAGTGGTGGAACCTCTCTGCGTCATGCAGAGACGGTGTTCAGCGCGCTGTTTTCCGGCCGGTGGCCAGATTTGAAAGTGGTTTTCGTTGGTGGTGCAGATTCCGAGCTCGTTGAGCGTTTTCAGGTACGTTACCCTGAACGGTTCGAGCGACTGGTCTGGGTCGAGGGTAAGGTGCCTCAGTTAAGCCTCGCCCGTTTTGCAGATCACGCGGTGGCTAGTGTCATCTTTTATCGAGCAAGCTCTCCAAACCAGATCTATTGTGAACCAAACAGAATGTACCAGGCTTTATGCCGTGGCCTGCCAGTCATCGTTGGCAATAATCCTCCGATGGCAGATGTAGTTAGGGAAACCGAAGCTGGCGTTATACTAGAGGATGATGGTGGTGATGCTTATGATCTGGTTGCCGCGGTGCGCACAATACTCCTGTCTGAACAATATCGTGATAACGCCAAGAGGCTCTCAGGGAAGTTCCGATGGCATCGGCAAAACGCCGTCGTCGCAGAGTGTTTGAAGTACTAATTGGATGATCGTGAATAGGCCCGATGGTGGAACACGCATGACCGAACATAAAGCAAAAAAAACTTTTTATGAAGACTCTTTCGAGTCTGGTGATTCAGTTGCGCTTGCAGTGAATCACCTGTGGAGAGCCAAATGGCTATTGATTGGGGTATTTCTTGTCGCATTACTCGGCATTTTCGTCCTTTCACAGTTGATACCGGACCGATTTGGCGTCAAGGCGGCTTATTTGCCCCCTGCCGAAGGGAAAGTCAACTCGTTGCTGAGCGAGCCTCTCATTGACCGTGATGGTGACGAGAAGTTTGTCTTTGACGTCAATTCGATGCTCCAGATCTTTACAAACGCAGCTCAGTCCAATTCGGTCAAGCGGAAATTATATGAGGCGTTCGCTGCCAAGTCCGGCCAGTCGGACGATTTGTCCTTTAGTGCGTTTCTGAGTTCTGTGCAATTTACCCCACCTGAAACCGGTCAAGGAGATCCTGCCGAGATATTGGCACCGGCGCAATTCAGTGTATTCGCCGGAGATCCTGAGCTGGCCTTGTGGTTGGGTGAAAGTTATCAAGCGTTGGCGGAGGAGAACGCCATTGAAACTCTCAAATCCGATTTCGAGTCGCTCAAAGATTCTATGGCGACTGCATTACGACAGTCTGCCGACAAATTGCGTGAGGACTACAGTTTTGAAAGTCAGCAAACGCTGGCGGCGTTGAGAGAGAGGCAAGCTTTGCTCGAAGGTGTGATCCAGTTAAGGCGCTCGGGTGCGGAAAATGACGCACGGTCTGAAGTTTCCATCGTTTTGGATACGCAAAAGCCAGACTTAGCTATCCCGATATATTTGCTATCCGATTCCACCCTGATGTCTGCATTGGATGTTGTAAAGCGTCAAATGGAACAAATTAACGCCCGTGAAAACCCAGACCTTTACATCTCTGGGCTCGCCAACATAAAAAGTAGAATCAAAGCAGTTAACAATGTAGAGCTTGAGGTGTCTGGTGACAGTTTCCACACTGAGTTCCTGTCTCCCACATTGGACGAGAAGCTTCAGTCGCCAAAACGCTTTTTCTTTGCGGTGGTTGGTGCTGTCATTCTGACGATTATGGCTATGATTGGTGTTCTACTTGCGCCCATGGTGCGCGCAAAGCGCTGACGCTTCTCTATGAATTCCTCACCTCGTGTAAGTCTTTTCTTCCGATCGTTGGCCTTAGTGTTACTGGTCGGGGTAATGATCGTTGGCACTCACAGGTCGGAGAGGGAAGCGCGAATTGACGATTTGTGGGCTAAAACAGCCGGCGAGTTACTTCGAGAACCAATTTGGTTGCCTGAGCTGAGCTACGATGCCGCTAATGCATTGATGCTTCCTTTGCATTACTCCTTCTCGGGTGCCGGAACAGCGGGGTATCGTTCGCAATTCCGAGCAGTAATGGACCGATACTTGAGCGAGACGACGTTGCTCTTTGATGAAAATACGCTTCGGGTGTCCCAGTTCAGCTATCTGATCTCTCAGTACTTGGTTTTGGCAAGAGAGCGCGGTTATTGGAGTGAAACAGAAGAGCGTCTGTATAAGCGGCTTTTGACGTTGGTCGAGTTCTTCTGGTTTTATCGAATCCGTTATGACGTGACCTTCCAATACAAATTTGCGGGACTGGCGCAGCGTGTGTCTTGGAAGGCCAGAAGTGAGTCAACTACTCCGCCTCACAACCGTGCGGTAGTCGATGAGGAGTGGTTTATTATGGCGATTACTGGTGACCTTATCGCCATCGGAATGGCCGCGGATTTTGATAAGCAAAAGGTGCTTGCAAAGATCGCTGAAGATTCTTGCGATGCGGTCAGAAAGGCAGGGCGCTTCTATGAGGATGGCACATGGCGTTTTCAGCCGGGTGTCTGGTCTACGCACCCGGACTTCCTTTACGCAGGTAATGATTCAGTTGCTCCGGGCCTTCAAAAGAGAATTGTGGCGGATATTGGTCTGGATACCGGGCACGCGCACCGATTTCCGTTGTGGCTTAGGAGTCTTGCCAGAGGGCCTAGCGGCAGCAAATGTCATGAGCTTTATATGAAAGCTTTGGATGGCTTTCGCAAACAGTTCGTTAATCGAGTTCTTGTAAAGTCTTCCTCAAGTTTGCCGCTTCTCGAAAACTTTTTAGATGGGTCTAATGGAGTTTACCGATATGGCTATGCAACTCTCGGCGAATCTCAGGGTTATGGGCCTAATGAGATGAGTGGATCTCTCGTGCATGGTTGGTATGCATTTCTTGGTGGGAAGGAGCTTCAGGAGGCCTTCAAGTCCTTGGAAATGCGCATCGTTTCTAAAGAAGCTATTCCGGAGGAGTATAAAGGACCGCTTTCTTCACGTGACCGGCATCCGTTTTTCAGTAAAAACAATTACTGGAAAAATGGCTTCGCGGAACTCCATATTGTTTTGGCCAAGTTGATTAGCGAGAGTGAGTTGGGGGCAGGAACGTGACTTATCAATGGTCTTGGCTTGCAAATCTGCTTTATTTTTGTTTTTTTCCACTTTTCTTTTTTTACCATCTTTTTATTGCTCTCGGATTAATGCCCCCCATTCTCGGGGGTGGCATTGCTGTCTTCGGTATTGCTGGATTTGTTTTTGCCGTTTTGAGCGTCTTTACCTGGCTTCCGCAGACTCTCAAAGGAGATAAGCTTACCGCGCTACTCTGGTACGCATTTCTGATGTTGTGTTTGGGCTATTCTGTTTACTTTCTTGTTGCGGGTGGGGAAGCATATCGAAATACGGCCGCCACGCAGTCTCTTCAGGCCTTCGTGCTCATTCTGGCCATGTTCTTCGTGGGGTATTTTACAGATTTTTCGAAGCCTTTTTTCTCCATTTTTCTTATCTTTGCCCTCCTGTCTATGTTCGTTTTCCTGATAATTTATAGTCTGTTTTCCGGGAACATAATGTTTTATGCTCGAGAATTCTTTCATGCAGATGATGGCGTTGCGACATATCAAGGTTTCGCAAGAAGCGCTCTTCTGACGCTACTCCCCTTGATCGCTATGTCTAGGTCTACAGGTTATCAAGTACTGATTATCATTGTGGGGACCTACGTTCTTTTTGTCCTCGGGGCTAGGTCTGAGTTCTTTTCTTACTTGCTTTGGCTATGTTGTTTTTGTTTGCTTTTCATGGCCCGCTCTAGGGGATTTTTGATTGCCGGGTTGGCTGGCACTGTGGTCGTGTTGCTGGGATTAGGTTCGGTTTGGGACACTCTTACTGCCTCTCGGCAGTTGGAGGTTACGAACCTCTCTGAATCTACGTCCTGGGTCGCTCGTCAGGAACTATTTCTAAGTACGTTATCTATTGTTGACTCTGCGCCAGTGTTCGGTGATTTCGGAGCCCATATCCGTGAAGGAGGGCATGCGGGCGCGTACTCCCATAATGCGTTGTCGGCATGGGTGAACTATGGTGGTGTCGGATTCGTTTTGTATCTTTTGAGCATCGTTTCAGCATTTCTGATTTCCACTCTTGCCGTCTTGAGATCAGACCGAAGCCCTGAACAGGCTGACCGAAGAGTCGCATTCTCGATGATGTTTATTGTTTTGCTGCTCGTTATTGTATCGAAACCTGTATTTTGGCCGTTGACGGGGTTGGCAATGGGCTTATATTTCAAATCTATTAAGCCGGTTGGCATTGCTTCCGGATGATTCTACCACCGATAATAAAGCGTCTGTTGATGCTATTGTCTGGTGCAGCCCTCGGCAATCTGATTGTTCTTGCTGCAACCCCAATCTTGACCCGGCTGTACGGCCCGGACGACTTCGGTCTCCTGGCCATGTTTGCCAGCACTTCGGGCATCCTCGGCGCGGTTTTCTGCCTACGTTATGAGCAGGCGGTGTACATTCCCAGAACCGATCGAACGGCGCTTTTGTTGGTGGCAGGCGGCCTGTTCTGTGCCGCGATCTTCCTGGTGTTATTTACCGGAATCGGTGCACTGATTCTATGGGTCTTCGATGAAACCGCCCTCGGGGCCTGGTGGCTTGCGGTTCCGCTGGCGGGCGCGTTGCTGGCTGTTTACAACCTGCTTTCTAACTGGGCCGTTCGCCGACATAGGGTAGCCATTGTTGTTCGGACGCGAGTTAGTCGAGCTGTCATGCAGGTGTGTGTGCAGGGTGGCGCTGGCGTTACCGGTTTTGTTCCCGGAGGGCTCATGGCGGGAGACCTGGCCGGCCGTGTTGCCGGTGTATGGGTTCTCGGTCGGCTCTTCATTTCTGCGCGCGAGTCTGTATTGCTTAGCGCAAAGCGGGTGTGGTTTGCGATGCGACGGTATCGGCGGTTTCCGTTGGTGGCTGCGCCGGGCGCATTAGTAAATGTTATGGTTATGCAGGGCGTGCCCTTGGTGCTGGCTTTCGTGTATTCGCCTTCAGTCGCGGGCATTTATTTCTTGGTGCAGAGATTGATGGCGGCGCCCCTTGCACTGGTTGGGCAATCCGTTGCTCAGGTTTTGACATCAGAGCTCGCTAGGAAGTTGGCTTCTGGTGACAGGGGTTGTTTCCGACTGTATGCGCGTGCCGTTGTGGGCTTAGCCATTTTGGGCGGCATTCCAATAGCCCTGGTTGGTGTATTTGCCGGTCCATATTTACCAACAATTCTGGGCGTTGAATGGCGCGGATCTGGCGATTTTCTATTGGCGCTTACGCCCTTTTTTGTGGGTCAATTTGTTGTGTCGCCGCTGGCAAACTTTATGAATGCGTTGGGTCGGCAGGGAGGCCTGTTTACATGGGACTTACTAAGGTTGTTGGTGGCTTTTCCGGTTCTTATCCTGCCCGATGCCTTTGGCTGGAGCGTTGAGCTAGCGATTTCACTATTTTCCTGGGTGATGTTCGCATTCTATATTCTTTTGTCGCTTTGGCTGGGGAAGCTCCTTTGGCAAGAGGATGCTTCCCGCCAGAATCTGAAATCATGAGACTCAGTGTGAACGGTTACGTTGTCATTGCAGCGTAACCGTTGAGCCCGTGATTTTTACGCACACAGCGGGTTCTGTTTGATCGCAGAATTCTAACCTACCATCTGATGAGCTGAACTCGATACCTTCACTCGCAAGTGCAGGCGGCGTTGGCGAATCGCTGATCAAGAGCAGAGTTTGATACGTCGAACGCAGTCCTTCTTTTGAGAGGCTTATGCTCTCAGTAGATTGGATTTCGAATAGTCGAGGGCTATACCATCCAGTCATTGGGCTTTCGCTCCCTCTGAACTGGGTGATTGCTGCATTTTTCAGAAGATCATAGATGTGCAGGTAGTCCCCGGTTCCTCCAATAGCATAAGTTGCAGTGGATGCTGTCGTTTCTTTTGCGGTAATCGATGGATGGAAATGAAACCACTGGTCAAACTCTCGGTTTTTATCTGTGTGTAGCGAGTCTGTAACCAGGAGCCATTTATCTTCTCGCATAGTCACATGACGCGTGTGACTGGTGGATGTGCGATTTCGTGAGATGGTCCCGGATACGTAACCCACCTTAAGGTTGTGGTCGTGATGGATGTAGGTGATTGATGAACCTTTAGGGTAGGTCTCTGCAGCACTCATATTGAGACGGTCAACCTGAACGGTGTTATGAGCACGGGTTGATTTCGTGTAATTCCGGTAGTCAGAATTATCTAAAGAGTACTTTCCGGAATCAACGAGGATTGGTGTTCCTCCAGAGGTCCAGATAATACTTAAAAAATCGGGATGGTTATGCACGTTGGAGTGGTTCGCTCCGTTGAAAAAAAGGTAACTATGCTTGTTGAAGGGTTTTTCACGCCAATCCGTTCGCAAAATACCGTATCCGGTCTCTGGAAAAAGCGCAGGTGAGGTACCCGGGATGATGCCCTGATTGCCATCATTCAGGAGATAATCCACCGAGCGGCTCAGGTAGGAGTATGAGTTAGGTGGCATTTGTTCCGAATCACCCAGAAGAACGAGTTGTCCCTCAGGGCGATACAGCCACGCAAGGTTTTGCCTCGCCTTCTCAACATATTGTTCAATTGAATCCGAATACCAATCGGTTTTCAGTAGGCTGTAGATCTTGCTAACGACATACACATGGTAAGACGGCGAGTGTTCCACATGCATTCCGTCACTCTTGAATTGGTTTTCAAGTTCTGCAGTGAACTGCGACTGTGCGTAAGGTAGTGCGAGCTCACATGGTTGAAAGTTCGGCAACAGGTTGCAAGTTGCGTATATGCCAGCCATCTGAAAAATCACGTGATTACCTTGCCCGAGTTCGTTCGGATTCGACAAGTGTTGGATGTGCTTCGAAAGTGCGTCGAGGAAAAATAAAACAGTTTCCGGGGAGCGCTCAAGAACGATTAACTCTTTTACGAGCCATGCGAGTTGAATGGTTCGCAACCCAGTCGACATGTCATACCATTTGTATCTATTTACAATACCTTGATGAATGTTTTGTTCAATCCAGTCCCGATGAAGGCTTTCAGCTACTTTGAGATATCGCTCCTTTCCAGTTTCCCTGTAAGCAAACACAAACTGCTCGGTGGGGTACATGGCATTCAAGCCATAAGTGTAATTTGGGTCCTCTTTAAAAATTTTGCCCCATGGCATCGGTGGCTCCAGTGTGAGATTCTCGTGGCCGGTTTTAAAATAACCCTCTTCAAGAAACCGATCTGCAAGTAAAGGCGCTTTATCGACATGATGATGGTTGTAGAGATTTCCGTTGGTCGTACTTAAAAAGTTGCGCAAACTTTGGTCTGAATAGTCCGATGACGAGTCGTCAGGATTGATGAAATAGGATTGGTAATGATTTGTTGGTTCTTGCCTGTTCTGATCGTTTTCGTTTGAGCTAGCCCGGATTTCTCATAGGTCC
>NZ_AXBW01000077.1:0-4246 GCF_000475355.1 Marinobacter sp. C1S70
CGAAGTCACTGATTCAGGTAAATGAAAGCATTTCTGTCACATTCGTCTCTGGACAAAGAGATCGTTCGAGAAGTAGCGAACCAGCTAAACCGATTTAACTGTATCTTTGATGAAAGAAGCTTCGATAGTGGTGTTGAGTTCCAAAAATCGATTGAAGAGAAACTCAGCCTTTCGACTGTTTTTGTTTTTTTTGCGACTAGAAACTCACTTGACTCGAATTGGTGCAAGTTTGAGCTAGAGCAAGCTTTTTATTCAAAGCTGAAAGGAGCGCTCAAGCGTTCAATAGTGTTTATTCTCAATGATGATGTTGAGATAGGCGATTTGCCTAGCTGGTTAACAACAGCCTTGATTAAAAAGGTTAGTTCACCAAGTGCGATAGCAAGAGATATCAAGCACAGGCTTGAAGAAGCTGCGGAAGAGTTTCAGAGCCCCGTGTTTCTAGGCAGATCTAAAGAACGTGACTTACTAGAAGAGGCGTTAAACCCTATCGACGGCTCTAAACCACCGAAAACTCTTGCCGTATTCGGGCTGCCAGGAATAGGTAGGCGATCTTTGGTGCGAAATGTGACAAAAGATCTTTTCTCACTACATAAGTGTGTTGAGATTGAGGTGGAAGCTGGTGAAACATTGAATTCACTATGCGCAAAACTAGCTGATATTATTGAGCCATACTCTTGCCAAGAAGAGCTTAGAGATATTGTGGAAGAGATAAACTCACTTTCCGAAACTGAAGCGCTACTACGTGTCACAAACAACATACAGTCGGTAATGTCTGCAAATGAACTTCCTATTTTCGTGGATTCAGGAGGATTAACTCTTGATAACGGCTGTCTTTCCAATTTCATGAATCGAGTTATAGAAAGTGTAGAGCAGCTTCCGGACGCATATATTTGCTTAGTCCTTAGCCGACGAATAAGTCGAGATAATGATATTAAATTAGATAGCGTACCTATAGAGCAGCTTAGTGGTAGAGCATCATCTCAGCTGCTTTCTAAGTTGAGTCTACGCTCATCAATTACGTTAAGCCCAGAGAACATAAGGGACTTAACTGATTATATAAACGGATACCCACCAGCAGCGTACTTTGCTGTAAAGCAGGCATCGATTTATTCTGTCGATGCTTTAATGAGTGATAAAAGAAAACTGACCCAATTTAGTCAAAAGAGATTTATAACACACGTCCAGGATCACAATCTTACCGGTGAAGATATTCAGGTTCTTCAGGTCTTGTCTAATTATTCGCCTTTGCCGCTTTCGTGTATTTTGTCGCTATATAAGTGTGAAAGGTCTGAAGCTCATGATCGAATCTATGAGCTCATAGATTGCTCACTTGTTAGGGTTCAAGATGGACAATTGTATAGAATAGCTGATCCAATTAAGGGCGCGGTAAATGAAGTTTTCGGCTATCCATCCAATCAAGATCTAAAGGTGGTAAAAAATAACCTTAATCAATATATCGACTCAGCACAGGATGAACATAAATTAGAGATTTCCCGTGTTTTGTTTAGATTGGGTTTCACGCTTGGTGATGAAAAAGCGACAAAAAACGGAATAAAACTAAATTCAGATTACATTAAACTCTTAGAAAACGCTTACCATCAGAGGAAGTATAAGGAAGCCATAGAAATAGGGATGGAAGCTATAAATGTCAATCCTGATAGTGCGAAAGCGAAGACATTCTTAATCAAGGCTTTGATTCAGGAAGAAAAATGGGATGCTGCGCAGAAATATTTAGATGGTCTTTATCCGCTAGATGAATATCGCAATGTTTATTATTTGCAAGGTTTTCTTGAAAGAAAAAAAGGAGACTTGGCCAAGGCCATCGAAGCATACTCTAACGCGCAAAAACATGGTAGAAAAGGCTTTGCGTTGTATCGAGAGTTCTCTCATTGTTATCTAATGAGTGGGGATTTGGAGTCGGCGCAGAAAAATATCAACGAGGCATTAAGAATTCAGCCAAACAATAATCAAGTTATAGACATGGCCGCCAGGATAGCCATAAAGAAGGATGATCAAGAGTCTGCTCAGAAATATATTAGTCAATTAGAACTTCTTGACACGCCAGAACATTATAAACTTAGACTTTCTTCTTATCATCTTGCTTTTGGCCGGCCGGATCTTGCACTGAAATATGCTCGAGAGGCCGCAAATGTCGGAGGTCAACGCTTCTTCTCCGGAAGGGTTCAATTAGTCAAGGCTCTTATAAAGGGTGGGGAGTTGGCGGAGGCTGAAGAAGAACTAAGCAAGGTGAGATCTGACTTCCCGAAGAGCAAAAACGATATAAAAATCGCACTCCAGTCTAACTTAGAACTGGAGAAAGGAAGTTCCAGTAATGCATTGCGAATTGTAGAGGGTTTTGTCGACAAAACCTCTAAACAATATAAAGGAATTAAGGCTAGGTGCTTAAGTAATCTTTCCAAAGACATAACGATTTCCTATGAACAACGAAAAAAATACAAAAAGGATCTTGCTCAGTTCGGTGATTTCCATGACTTCAACCTTGATGAGATAGATTCTTAACAAATAGGTGAAGCCGACCGGTCCTACGCTGCGCTTCGGGCCGGCGGCTTACCTAGGCGTTATAGGTAATATGAGCTTCTCAGGTGATCTCAATATTTTGAAGGTAAGGGTTCTGCTGGTTTCGTTGTTTTTGATAGCCCTACCATTCGATGCTCTGTATACCGGCCACTGTTATTGGGGGCCTACAAGCTGTGAGATTGATGGCGCGTATCAGGGGTACCACATACTCCTTGTAGGGGCGTTGGCAATTTTTGACTATTGCCCAGCTTGGTATGCCAACGTGACTTTTATCTTGGCTCTCTGCCTTCTCAAGAGAAGCCCGACATTGGCAATAAAGCTGTCGATTCTCACCGTCCTTCTCGCTTTAACCACCTTTTTGTACGATGAGCCTTGGAATGACGGTGGCCCAACAAAGTACATTATGGGCTACGGCCCTGGTTTTTATATCTGGCTACTAGCTTTTGTCCTTTGTGCCTTTGTCTGCCTTAGATTACCTATAACAAGTCATTCCAGTTCGTTACGGCCCAAGAGGGCCTCCACCGGACGCCCTTGACAGGGCGCCGCTGAATATTGGCGTGTGTGCCGGGCACGGCGCAGAACTAGGGAGGTGAAAGTCCTCCTGCCAGGTGTTCGCAGAGCCGAAGGCTAGGAGAAGGGCAAGGGCGTCATCGCGAGGTGGGGTCTGAAGGAAGCCCAATCCAAAGCGGCGGGGCGACGAACAGGAACCCGATACGAGGTGTGGTACATCCGGGGCGAGCGGGCACGTGACCGCGAAGCCCTCCTTCTGCGACTGGGGTGTACTTTATAAATCGGGCGTTCACGTCGTGAAAGCTCTGTGCCTTACCCCGGGAGGTCTGCCACGTGTGGACGGACCCACTGAGAGACGAGCGATCGTCTCTGATCGCGTGGCAGAAATCAGCAGAGGGCATAGTAGGTTCGCCCGTGAACCGAAGGCCCGAACAGAGACAGGAGTCGAGAGTCCGTGCAGGGAAACGGGATGGCATCCGCAAAGCAGCTCGCGCTGCCCCTGGAGTCTCCAGGGGATGAACCCGTTGCCGGAAACCGGGAAGACTCGCACTCCGTTCAACCCTCACCGTGGATGGCGCGTGTGTTGAGCAGGGACAACCTCAATCGCGCCCTGAAACAGGTTCGACGTAACAAGGGAGCGCCGGGCATCGACGGCATGACCGTGGATGAGTTGCCGGATTATCTGCGCCAACACTGGCCCGAGATCCGGCAGCAACTGCTCCAGCAGACCTACCGACCCAAACCGGTCCGACGGGTCACCATTCCCAAAGCCAACGGCGGTTCCCGCCCGCTGGGCATTCCAACGGTGCTGGATCGCTTCATCCAGCAGGCGATTGCCCAGACCATTCAGCAGGATTGGGAACCCCGCTTCCATCCACACAGCTACGGTTTTCGCCCGGGGCGTTCTGCCCATCAGGCAGTCCGATACGGACAGCATTGCGCCCGGGAAGGCCGTAACTGGGTAGTGGATCTGGACCTGGAAGCCTTCTTCGACCGGGTAAATCACGATCGGCTGATGGCACGGCTGAAACGGCATACGCCGGACAGGCCGCTGCTCAGGCTGATCAACTGGTATCTGAAGGCAGGCGTTCAGATCGACAATCGCAAAGCCCCGACACCCGAGGGCGTGCCGCAAGGCGGACCACTGTCTCCGGTGTTGGCGAATGTGGTGCTGGATTGTAGTTGCCCCCGCTAAACC
>NZ_AXBW01000078.1:0-694 GCF_000475355.1 Marinobacter sp. C1S70
CTCCAGTGGCCAGGGGGTGACCCATGAGCCAGCTTGAACAGACCGTGTCCCGTTACCGCAGTCTGCGCCTGAGCGCGGCCGCCGACGAACTGACCAGCCTGCTGGCCGAGGCTGAAGCCAACGAGATGTCCTATCTCAGCTTCGCGGACCGGCTTGCCGAACACGAACTGATCCAGCGCCAGGACAAGCGTATCCGTCGGAACCGGAAGATGGCCGCGTTCCCCGTCGAGAAGCGCCTGGAGGGCTTTGACTACCGGCACCAGACCACCATCACCAAACGTCAGGTCAATGCCTTGCTGGACTTCCAGTTCCTCGACGAACGGAACAACCTGGTGTTCATTGGCCCGCCGGGTGTGGGCAAGACCCACCTGGCCATCGGGATCGGCCACAAAGCCGTGGAAGCTGGCTACCGGGTGTTGTTCCGCAATGCCCTGGATCTGGTGGAAGAGCTGGAACTGGCCGAGATGAAGGGTGAGCTGAAAAAGCGGGTCAGCGCCTTGGCCAAATACGATCTACTGATCATTGATGAACTGGGTTACCTGCCCATGACTCGGCAGGCCCGCTATAACCTGTTCCAACTGATCAACAGCCTGTACGAATACCGGTCGATCATACTGACCACCAACAAGGACTTCACCAGCTGGGGCGAGTTCTTCCACGACGACAACGTGGCGGTGCCGATCATTGACCGGGT
>NZ_AXBW01000079.1:0-3243 GCF_000475355.1 Marinobacter sp. C1S70
AAGTCACGGATTCAGGTTAATTATAAGTGAACATAAGAAAATATTAGAGGAGGCGCATCGGATTCGCCTGATTGGCTATCAGGAAAATAGTTACTTGTGGGCGGAGGACTATGTTGATTCGTTAAACGTTTTAGGTAGGTTCTATAGATTAACTGGTGATATTAAAACCAATGATGGAGTTTATCTGCACGATGAAGCTGTGTCAATATGCAAAGGATTCTATAAATTAGAAAGAAGCGGTTGGGATTTTTTGTATGCTTACAGTCTCATTTTACGAGGTCAGCATTATATCGGTATGAATCGACCAGAAATGGCGCAGTCTGATCTTGAAGATGCTTTTCTAATCCAGGAAAAAGGATTTTCGACATATCGAACTCTATGGGCGGAAGGCTATGTTGATTGCTGTATTGCACTTTCTAAAATGCATTGTTCTAGAAGAAATTATAAAGAAAGTGTAAAGTTTGGGAAATGGGCAACCAAAGTCTGCGAGGAAGGTTATAAAAAGGCCCCGAACCGCTGGGCTCTCCTTTACATTGAGAGCATGGAAAATTTAGGTATTATATATAAAATTTTCGGGCGGTTTGACGATGCTTTGTTTGAGTACAAAGCGTCTCTCGATGTTAGCTTAGAGCAATACAATCCAGATATTGATAAATTCGTCGAAGAGTGTGCACGTGGTTACGATCATGTTGCAGAACTTTATGAAAAGAAAGGTCAATGGGATAAGTACGCGCTTGCGAAAGAAAAGAGTTTTAGGTTTTATTCTGACCCTAATGATGCTGATGGAAGTAAATGGTTTCAAGATGTCGCTAGGATTTGTTTTCATCAGGCAAATACAATGCGCATGGAAGGAGAGTTAGATAAAGCTCTGGATAAGCTGGAAAAAGCGTGTGCCTTGTTCGGGGTAATATATAATTATGATAATAATAAATGGGGGTTGGAATATGCTAACTGTCTGAGCAGTATTGGGTTCCTAAAAAATAAACTTGGTTTTTCAGACGAAGCCATTAATTATCATATGAAATCGATTGAAATTTTTCGATTAGGAGAGAGGAATGGCCTCCCAGATTGGGATAAATTCTTTTTTTATGGGTTGAGGAATTATGCTTTGTGCCGGGAGAGCTTGAGTGAACTATCTTATGCTGTTGATATTTTGCAAGAGGCTAATTTAATATGCAAAAGGCATTATAGTTGGTCTGAGCGGCAGTGGAGCTCTTGTTTGGTCGATTGTTTGAGAGCTCAGGCAGAAATATTGAAAAAAATGGGTAGGCTTAGTGAGGCAATAGAAATTTCTGAGGAAGCTGATAGGCTTTTAACATAAATTAAATTTTAGGTGCCGAAGTTTTCCTAAAATCTCGATCGTTGAATATTG
Source organism: Marinobacter sp. C1S70 (assembly GCF_000475355.1). NCBI lineage: Bacteria > Pseudomonadati > Pseudomonadota > Gammaproteobacteria > Pseudomonadales > Marinobacteraceae > Marinobacter > Marinobacter sp. C1S70. Next base: position 1,373 of record NZ_AXBW01000079.1, read on the forward strand.
GATTGTTTTATTATCTTGATGTGCACGTTTTAGTTTATGGGTTTCTTTTAAGTTTTGATTTTAGGTTTTTTTTGATCTTTAAATTTAATTTGCGAGAAAAAAGTTTAAACTGCTACTTTGGCGGACAGATGTGAAAATCAAGTAATAGAAGTTATGTCATGACTAAATAGCTGGCGAATTCCAGGCGTGATCGTTCAGCTGACACTTTGAAAACTACGAAGGCAAAAGAAAAAACATGAACAAACGAGACCCACGCGTACCCGCAATGCTCGAACTAGCAGAACTCAAATTCCGAATTGATGATGACGGCGATGCAATCGTGATGATCAGCGGCTGGGAAGAAGACCGAAGCCAAACGGTATTCATCAGTTCCCGCACCTACACCTACGATGACCAGGAGTACCGGGAGATTTTTTCTCCTGCCTACACGGGTGAACTGCCCACTGCCAAAGTGCTTGCCTACTGTCTCAAGCAGAACAGTGGCGTGAAAATAGGCAGCTGGAAGCTTCAGATTGATTCCGATAACGAGACAGTGGCTCTGGTTTTTGGCGCCAATGTCGACGCCAATGCCGGTCCACAGCGCTTGAGGCAGGTTCTACTCAATGTTGCCAAAACAACCGATGACCTGGAGCGGAAGCTCTCGGATCAAGACAATTTCTGAAAAAGTAGTGCATCCATAACGGTTAATGCGGAGCAACCATGTCGGCAGATAAGAATAAATCGGTACTGCAGGAGTTACTCGAGTTCGAAAGGTCTAAAAAGAAGGCTTCTCAAGAGACCTCTGGTGCAACTTCAGCAGAAGCTAGCAAAAAAACCGTGCAGACCGAACCGAAAAAGAAAGTTTCGAAGTCCGAGAGAAAGCGCTTTGATAGTTTCAAACAGGAGCTGATTTTTGTTCGATCAGCGATGAATGCGCAGGGCGTGAAAATGGAGGACGATACCTTTCCTGTTCTCCTGGCCCTTATGCAGGTGCCGGAGTTACGGAGACAGCTAGCCAATTGGTTGGGCAGGCCTGCCTCATTGCTTTACGAGGGAGAGCACATTGCCTTGCTTCGACAACACCTCAGGGATTCCGTCACAAACAAGCCGCCAGGCGATCAGAGCTATGCTGATTGGTATACCTTTCAGCTTCAAAGCGATGAGGGAAAGAAGCTTGCGGACTGGGTGGACAAGTCCTTCATGAGCTCGTTGCTTAAAGATGGTTTTGAGGGATTTCTGAGAACCTTTTCGTCAATCAGGGAAACGAACGAGGCTTTTACTCATTGGTTGGAAGAGAATCACAAGCCGCTCAGCTATCGATATTTCCGAGAGGCTGCCGCTCGTCTGCGCACGCTCCTGTCTGAGAGCGTAAAAGGTCAGGATGCCGCAATCGATGGCGTATGCGATGCATACGCCCAGAGCGTACTGAGAAAGTCTTCTGGCCCGCGCGGTATATTCATGCTCCTTGGGGCACCGGGTACCGGTAAAACGTTTTTGGCAGAAACCTTTGCAAAGGCACTGCCTCGAATAGAGGGTGAAGATTACCAGATACTAAAGTTCAGCATGGAGCAGTTTAACGACAGCGATGCCAACTCGGCGCTATTTGGTAATGGCAATTTCTATTCTGGAGCTGCATTGGGCCAGCTGACAGACGCAGTACGCAATGTCCCTAAATCCATCATTATCTTCGATGAAATAGAAAAGGCTCACTCCGAGGTCATTCAGAGTCTTCTGGGCGTGTTGGATAGGGGTATTGGAAAAGACGAGACATCATTAAAAGAAGCGGATTTCTCCCAAGCCTTTATATTTTTCACCACCAATCTCGGGCAGCAAGTATTGGAAAAACGCCGGGATTCCGGGCAAGTGCTCGGCGTGCGTATTCCGGCGAACGT
>NZ_AXBW01000080.1:0-410 GCF_000475355.1 Marinobacter sp. C1S70
CACCCCCGCTGGGTGATCGCGCGTCTGGAGGAGGGCGAACTGGGTGCCAACCCCAGGTTCATTATCAGCTCCCGTTACGACGACGGCGTTAAACTCTACTACGAGCAATACTGTGCCCGGGGTGACATGGAAAACCGGATCAAGGATCAGCAGTTGTGTCTGTTCGCAGATCGCACCTCCAGCACGCGGTGGTGGACCAATCAGTGGCGGTTGCTCTTATCGGGCTTTGCCTACACGTTGTTCGAGCGATTACGGGCCCACTTGAAGAAGACGCCCTTCGAGAGAATGAGCGCCAGTAACCTGCGGCTGAAGCTGATCAAGGTGGGCGCGGTCATCATTCGCAACACTCGGCGCATACGGGTGTTGATGAGCGATGCCTATCCTTACAAAGACGAACTCTCTGACCTGGT
>NZ_AXBW01000081.1:0-1180 GCF_000475355.1 Marinobacter sp. C1S70
CTAGTGTCCCTTAACAAAAGTTCGTCGAATATATTGTAGCATAGGGTTATAATTGCAGAAAGCATCGATGGAGCTACTGCAATGGGTCGTCCAGTTATTCCTTTGATCATAACAAACGAAGAACGCGATGAGCTTCATTCGTGGGTTCGGCGGCGACAGATGCCGGCAGCCGAGCAGCAGCGCGCACGAATGATCCTGTTGAGCACTGAGGGCCTACCTGGACGAGTGATTGCTGAGCGAGTGGGCGTAACGGCAGAAACAGTCAGTAAGTGGCGTAAGCGGTTTGAACAGTTCCGTGTGGCGGGCCTGACAGACGCCCCGAGAAGTGGTCGGCCCCGCAGTATTGATGATGAGAAGGTGGCAGACGTTATCAACAAAACGCTTCAATCCAAGCCCAAGAATGCGACCCACTGGTCTACCACTCTGATGGCCAAGGAAACCGGGCTCAATGCCATGGCAATCAGCCGAATCTGGCGGGCGTTTGGCTTGAAGCCTCATCGTCTGGAGACCTTTAAGCTCTCAACCGACCCCCACTTTGTGGCCAAGGTCCACGACATTGTTGGGTTGTATATGAATCCGCCTGACCGGGCTTTGGTCCTGTGTGTGGACGAGAAAAGCCAGATACAGGCGTTGAACCGCACTCAGCCGGCGCTTCCGCTGTCGTTTGGCTACTCCGAAACCAGAACGCACGATTACGTTCGTCACGGCACCACGACCCTGTTTGCAGCCCTGGACGTTGCCACGGGTGAGGTTATCGGACGCCTTCACAGGAGACACCGAGCCAAAGAGTTTTTGGCGTTTTTAAAAGAGATTGACCGGGAGGTTCCGGAGGACCTGGATATTCACCTCGTCATGGACAACTACGGGACCCACAAGACAGCAAAGGTGCGAGCCTGGTTCGCTGCACGGCCCCGGTATCACGTGCATTTCACGCCAACATCAGCCTCGTGGGTCAACTTGGTGGAACGATTTTTCGGCCTGATCTCGGATCGCTGGATCAAGCGCAACTCACACCGCAGCACTCGCGAACTGGAGGCGTCCATTAAAGATTATCTGGCAAGATACAACGACGATCCCAAACCTTTTGTCTGGCGCAAAACGGCGGATCAAATTATTGAATCAATTGCGCGCCTATCCGACAAACTTAATAATAAGACGAACTTTTGTTAAGGGACACTAG
>NZ_AXBW01000082.1:0-6892 GCF_000475355.1 Marinobacter sp. C1S70
AGGCATTCCTACCGCAACTAGTACTGGGTTGTTCACTACCACCTGTAACGTGTGGCCCTGGAGTAAGGGCGTTAGCTGTCCACCGGTTACCGGGATGGCAGGGTATTGGCCTGTACCGCAAACTGCAATCCAGGGCCGCCAGTTTCCAGGTGCATTGTCTTTTAAAAAGTCTTCGCTGGCGTCGTGAACTGTAACTGTTGGTAATCCTAGTTCGTTGTTTTTTAGCGTACTGCTGGTGTTTGCACCAGCTTTTTTAAAGTACAGGAGAATAGCGTCGGCTTTGGTTTGTTCCGAGCCACTGCCGTTGGGGCGGTTTGGGTTGAACGGTTGAACCAGCGGCTTTACTTTGGCCAGTTCGTATGGGTAAATATCGGCTCCCCATTGCACCCAGGCGTGAGTAGGAGTGTTGATGCCAGAAAGGTGCAGCAGTCCCTGGCAGTACCCAGGGGCAATACTCCTGACTTCCACGATGCTCTCGGTTTCGTCGGTAAGGTTAACAGTTTTTGGGTCTGGATAAAGGCTCAGGTCGAGGCCTGTGAGGGGTACGGTCTCTGGCTCTGGAATCAGGTCTTGAAACCGGATTTTGTCTGCGGTTAGTGTTTCAACCAGGTCAAATGGTTGCAGGTAGGCACCGTGCGGCAGAAGACGATGAGTTAGGCTGCAGTATCTGACCGCGCGGCTTATGGCGCGTAGAGGCACACCGGCACGGATGGATTCAACGCCGAGGCTAGTAAGGCTCCAACCACTGGCTGTCTGTTCAAGCAGGAATTCCCCTTTTTTTTGCTGAAGAAAAGTTTCTGTCCGATCGGGTGCCAGCCCGGTCAATGTGGCCAGGTCTTTGGGGGATTGGATACCGTGTCCTACAAGTTTCAGTAGAGTCAGGTCGTATTTGTTGATCTCTTCCCGGCCTCGCTCTGATACCAGAACCTGCAGTTCCAGGCATGGCAACCTGCAGGTGCGAGAGTAGTAAAGTTGGTGCCCCAGCTCTGCCAGCTTTCGCTCGAGATTCTTTTGCGCGACAAAGGCCGGCATGGCATTTCTCTGTTGTTTTGGGGTGGTCATGAATGGGCTCCTTTCATTTCAGGTGCCTGACTTGCCGGGGCGGGCCGGGAAGAAATCCACTTGGCCGCATCTAATAGGGCATTATGCTCTTTACAGCGTTTGAGCAAAGTGCGCATGGCTTGCTTGAATTCAGTATCCGGGGCCTGCTTGCGATTATTTGGCAGGGTGAGCGTGGACGAATCGCCAATCATGATCAGTTGCCTTTTGGCTCGAGTTTGGGCAACGTTCAAGCGCCGCCAGTCGGCCAGGAAGCCAACGCTCCCCTTAGGGTTTGAGCGGGTTAAAGGGAAGATAATGAAATCTCTCTCTTGGCCCTGAAAGCTATCAACGGAGGCTACCAATTCTTGGAGCGGTGTTGTCAGCTGTTTGAGGCGGTTTTTCCGTTGAGCTTTTTCGATACCCTGCTGTATTTTTTTGACATGGTTGGCATAAGGCACAATGATCCCGATCTCTCGTCTTTGTGAAAGGTCCGGGTGTTCGGCCAGAGCCTGTTCCAGCAGCATTATCACCAGTTCCGTTTCTGTTTTGTTGTCTTGCACCACGTTGCGTCCATCCTGGTGTACGCTGCTCTCGTAACGGTTCGGAATACTACAGGTGTCGATAAAAACCATGGGGCTGGGGGTGAAGGAAAATAACGGGGCTTTCGACTCCATTCCTTTACCGGCGAAGTAACGGTTATTGTAAAATGCTTCAGATACGAAATCACTGATGACGGCCGGGCAGCGAAACTGAGTGTCGAGCATGATTTTTTTATGCTCGGGGGTGATATGCCATAGCTCTTCGAACCAACTGTTTCTGTAGAGGTGGCTCAGGTGTCCGGCGCCCCGGCTCTCGATTTCTTCCAGAATTTCATCCTGGACAACGGGCGGCAGTTGTTTGTGATCGCCTACCAGAATGGCTTTGGGTGCTCTTGATAGAGGCACGATCAAGTTGTGGGCCTGGATTTGGCCGGATTCGTCTACAATGACAATGTCGAACTTCATGTCTCGGAAGCGCTTTTGAGTGTTGATGCCGATGCAGGTGGCACCGACAACGTTAACGTGATCAAAAAGCAGATCGTAAAGAGCTTCCTGCCGGGCTGACCGGAGTTCGTTGAACCACCCTTCGATGTCTGATTGGAGTTCGTCCAGTTTGTTTTTCAATGTCTTTACGGCTTGAGTGCTGAAGCAGTCCGGACCAGGTATTGCAAGGCCGGAGACAAGATCTGTTGGGCGATCGCTGAAGAAACTATCGCGCTTTGCATGCAAACCTGAAAGCTTCTCGTGAAGCTGTTCCAATTGCATATTCAGGGTTTGTTCTCGGGTAAGGGCAGTGTTCAATACTTTTTTGTTTTTTATAACCTTGTGGCTGTTAAGTGCCAGCTTGATTTTGGTGATGACCGCAGGAATCCAGAATAATATTTTCAGTATAGTTTTTAATCCCGCCGGCGCCGGGGGGCTTTGAAGTTTGCTCAATGTAAGCTTTAAGCTGTCCTGGTTCTGAGAAAGCTCGTGAATGCTTTTCTCTAGCTTTCGGGTTTGGGTTTTAACAATGCTCCAGTCTGATTGTGCTGACTGTTCTATGGTTGCCACTATTAACACCAAAGGTGCGAAATACATGCATTTAGAAATGGATTTGTTACCGGTGATTCGAGGTAGAGAGTTATCATGTAGAGACATGGAAGACTTGGGCGCCAGCTTTCAGGAATACCGAGTACTTAAGATCGATTAGTCGCTTTAGATAGCCGCCGAGGCATGCGGCTATCACAGCGCTTCTTGGTGTAGCGCTCAACTCTATTTAAGGCAGGAGAGTATATGAAAAGGATTGCAGTAATCGGCCTTGGTTACGTGGGCTTGCCTTTGGCAGCTGCATTCGGCGAAAAGCGAGAGGTGGTTGGTTTTGATATCAACACCAAGCGCATCGCTGAACTCAAGGACGGAGCAGATTTCACCCGTGAGGTGTCCTCCGAAGAGCTGGCCGCTTCCAGGTATCTGTCCTTCACGGATTCGCTGGACGGCATTGCCGATTGTCAGATTTATATCGTGACCGTGCCCACGCCCATTGATGAGTACAAATCGCCGGATCTCACCCCGCTTGTAAAAGCCAGTGAGAGCGTTGGTAAAGTCCTGAAGAAGGGCGACATCGTTATTTATGAGTCCACGGTGTTCCCCGGTGCCACTGAGGAAGTCTGTGTCCCGGTTCTGGAAAAGGTATCTGGCCTGAAGTTCAATCAGGACTTCTTTGCCGGTTATAGTCCTGAACGTATCAACCCGGGTGATAAAGAACACCGCGTTACCACCATTATGAAGGTCACTTCGGGCTCCACTCCGGAGATTGCCGATGAGGTGAATAATCTCTACGCAGATATCATTACCGCCGGCACTCACAAAGCCAGCTCAATCAAGGTGGCAGAAGCAGCCAAGGTGATCGAGAACACCCAGCGGGATTTAAATATCGCGCTGATGAATGAGTTGTCGATGATTTTTGCCCGTATTGGTATTGATACCCATGAAGTGCTGGCGGCAGCTGGTACGAAATGGAACTTCCTGCCGTTCAAGCCCGGCCTGGTAGGCGGGCACTGTATTGGTGTAGACCCGTATTATCTCACCCATAAGGCCCAGGCCATTGGTTATCACCCTGAGATTATTCTTGCCGGCCGCCGTGTGAACGACAACATGGGGCCATACGCTGCGGCTGAACTGGTCAAGGCGATGATCAAGAAAGGGCATACCATTGCCAGTTCTCGGGTATTGGTTATGGGGCTTACCTTTAAGGAAAACTGCCCGGATTTGCGTAATACCCGCGTTATTGATGTGGTTAATGAGTTAAAGGATTTCGGTTGTCAGGTGGATGTCACCGATTGCTGGGCAAATAATGAAGAAGCCGAGCATGAATATGGTATTTCCCTGGTTGCGGAACCGAAGGCCGGTGAATATGACGCGGTATTTCTTGCCGTACCGCACCGGGAATATGCCGCTCTCTCAGCGGAGCAACTGCGTGCTTATACGAATGGCAATGGCGTTTTATTTGATTTAAAGGGTGTATTGCCGCTGGGGCAGGCTGATTTGCGCCTCTGATCTTTATGTGAACGACGAAGCCGGCCAATGTGCCGGCTTTTTTATTAAGTCGATTTAAGTAATTTGTTTTGCCTTGCTTTGGTTTCTCTATTATTATTTGTTTCGACTCTCGGTCATATTCACTCAGTATTTAAAACCCCACGATAAAAGGTTTTATTTCCATGGCAAAGATTAATGATTATTACCAGAAGAAGCAGCTGATGGAAAAGCTGGCCGCCGAGCTGGAGAAGCTCGAAAAGGACCAGGCACTGAAAAGCGAACTGGAATTTGAAAACAAAGTTCGCGATTTGATGAAAGAGTATGACAAATCACCGAAGGACGTTCTGCAGATTCTGTCTGCTATTGATCCTTCTATCGCTGGCGCCAAGGCCGAGACTGCAACCGGCACACGTGCCAAGCGTCCGCTGAAGACCTACAAGAACCCGCACACTGGTGAAGTGGTAAAAACCCGCGGTGGCAATCACAAGACTCTGAATGAGTGGCGTGACAAGTACGGTAAGGAAGCGGTACAGAGCTGGCAGCAGGATTAATTGCCCATTCCCCTCTCTCAATCGTGGGAGAGGGGAGTATCAACTGACAACAACTTTGTTTCGCCCGCTTTCCTTGGCTTTATACAAAGCCTCATCTGCCTTCTGCATCCACCGCATATAGTTCTCAGGCGTTTCGGTTAATTGCGCGATGCCCATGCTCACTGTGTAGCGAATATCGCCTGCCGTTGTGTTAACGGTGCTGTTCTCAATAGCCTCACGAATGCGCTCGCAAATGACCCGGGCACTCTCGGCATCGGTTTCCGGCAGGATAATGCCAAATTCCTCACCACCATAACGGCCGGCACTGTCAGATTGCCGGATGTTGTTGCGCGTAACATCGGCGGTATGGCGAATGACTTCATCTCCGGCCAGGTGGCCATAGGTGTCGTTCACCGGTTTGAAATGGTCAATATCGAACATCACCAGGCTGGTGGCCTGGGCATATCGCCGGAAGCGCTCGTATTCGGCATCCACCAGATTTTCCCAGGTGCCGCGGTTCAGCAACCCCGTCAGGCGATCCGTCATGCTGAGTTTGGCGAGCTGTTCGTTTGCACGTTCCAGGGCCCGTTTGCTGCTGGCAAATTCGGTAACGTCATATACCAGCAGGCAAACCTTCTCTACCTCTCCGTTAGGGGCTGTAATCGGGCTGATGGTCAGGTTCTGGAACATATATTCTTCAGTGCCCGTGATCGGGCGTGTATTCCGGAACTTGAACAGGTAAGGGCGCTGCTCCCAGGAGGTAAAGGCCCGGGTGTTCAGCATGGCGACGGCATCTACCTTGCGCGTAAGCCAGGCTTCCGGGATGTCCGGAAAGACTTCAAACAGTACCTTGTCCCGAATCTGGCTGGCGGTAATGCCGCTATGGTGTTCCATAAAGCCGTTCCATGCCTGGACGTGGAAATCCAGGTCCAGCACCACCAGTCCCACCTCAACGGATTCGAGCATGTCCATCAACCAATGGAATTCGTTGGCGTCCTGATTAAAGGCCATAGTTAATCCACCAGATACGCGAGGCGTTTTTCAAGGAATGGGATGGAATCCTCGGTTAACAGGATTAGCATGTTGCAGCGGATATCCCGGTTTTCCAGGGTGTAGCTGATCTCGATGCACAGCAATTGCTCTTCGCGCTTGCTGTGGTGATCCAAGAGTTCGTTAACCGGCCGGTGTTGACCGAGCACCGTGGGGTGGCTAAGGCCCAGTTTGAGATCGAGTTGATCACCGATGCCGTTGATAAAGGCACCAAACAGGATGCTCGACATATCCATGAGCACTTCCACGTTCACGGATTCGCCTTCCAGCACGTCATAGTGCAGCAGTTCTGCCATTTCCCGGAAACTGGCGTCTTCAAACAGCAGCAGTGCCTCACCGGCGATACCCGCGCCTGTAAAGCCCTGGCAAACGGCTGAATAGTTTTCTGCTCGTTGCGCAGCCGATATCGCCATGTGCAGCTCAGAGTTGGCGATAAAAGCGACTTTGGGGATAGGTTGTTTGACAAATACCTTTAGCAGCCGGGCCAGCAGATCTGAGGACCGGCCCATGGCCACGTTGGAGATCTCCTGCAGGTAGTCGCTCAGGCTTACTGAGATTTCCGGGGCTGCTGCCTCTCGACTGTGCAGGCTGGCGTCGTTCAGGGCAGTGTCTTCAAGCTCGGATGGGCGATAGAAGCCGTACTCTTCGAGCAGTCGGGAGACAACGCCGGTGTCGGTTGGCTTCTTGATGAAGTCGATGGCGCCCAGTTTTCGTACGCGCTCCCGGGCTTCGGGTTGGATATCACCAGAGACCACGATGGTCAGAACCGGAAGATCTTCGGAACGAATGTGTTCCAGCACCTGGTAGCCGTCGAGTTCCGGCATGTTCAGGTCCAGAAACAGCAGTTCGGCTTTCTGATCGCGCAGGATGGCCAGAGCCTCTTTGCCATCGCCAGCAAACAGGATGTCGTCTGCCAGGCCGGGTGGCAGAGCTTTGGCCATTTGTTTGCGTGCCAGGGCAGAGTCGTCGCAGATCAGTATTCTGGTGGTCATGGGGTGCCGTTTGGGGCCTTCAATGAAAGGGCGTAAGTATACCAATATGAAGCCTTATGTATATGCGGGCTACATTACAAGTTCGCGAAGCGACATATTGGTGTTTCAGCTAGTTTAATCCTGTGACGAACATCAAGCTTGAACGACAAATGACGGTCAGGTAATGAATGAATGTGATGTACCTCACTCAATATACGAGCCTCGTGCGTATTCCGGCGAACGT
>NZ_AXBW01000083.1:0-3071 GCF_000475355.1 Marinobacter sp. C1S70
GGTTTTTCTACAGCCTCGTTATGTGGGCGTTCCCATAGAGAATCCATATGGCATTCAGTGAGTTCGAAGCAAAGAAAATTGAGCGGGCCGCTTCTGAATTTCTTGAAGACCGGAGGCCGCCAGTAGAGATCCGACCCAAGTTAGATCTAGACGTGCGAGTTTCCGGCCAGAGCGTCCAGATTGTCGAGATTCGCCCGCATTTTCGTGAGCCGGCCACGATCATTGAGTCGCCGGTGGCAAAAGCGACCTACGTCAAGAAATCTCAACGCTGGAAAATCTACTGGATGCGTAGCGATCTGAAGTGGCATTCGTACACGCCAGAACCTGAGTCACGCTCCATCGAGGAATTCTTTGCTATCGTGAATGCTGATGAGAATGGCTGTTTCTTCGGGTAGCACATAACCAGTCATTCAAGTTCGTTCCCGGCCTGACGGCCGTCCACCGGACGCCCTAGTCGGGCGCCGCTTAATATTGGCGTTATGCACAGGGAGAGATAGGTGCCATTGTTTGAAACAGAGAGGTTGATTGCAAGGAAGCTGTCCCATCAAGACGTTCCGGTGCTCACCGCAATGCTCAGTGATCCAGAAGTCATGAAGTTCTCCGTCCGTGGAGTTTGTGACGAAGAAGCTACCCGAAAATTCGTTGATTGGTGCCTTGAGTGTTACGCCTCTCATGGGATAGGGCCATGGGCATTGTGTGAGAAAGAATCAGGGAATTTTATCGGCTTCTGTGGCGTTGGGCCGGAGTTGGTTGGCGATGTTGAAGAAATCAATCTAGGTTATCGTCTGGCCCGCAGGTTCTGGCATCAGGGGTATGCGACAGAAGCTGTAAAAGGTGTTCTCCAGTATGCTTTCGACCAAAAACACTGCGAGTCGGTAATTGTTATTATCGAGCCGGAGCATACAGCTTCCGTCAGGGTCACGGAGAAAGTCGGGTTCGGAGACTATATGACTCGAGAGTTCCATGCCCGGCCTGTGCGCGTGTATCGAATGTCGTGCGACGACTGGGCACTGCATAACAAATTGTTGTAGTGCGTTCCGGGCCTGGCGGCCCTACACCGGACGCCTACTACGCTGCGCTCCGTAGCCGCCGCTAAACAAGGGCGTTATGCGTAAGAGAGCACCATGAGCGGGATAGTTTGCCCAACTTGCAATAAATCAACAGTGATGGAGGCCGGCGAAGATCCATTAGGTGTGCAGTATTTCGTTTGCTCGAGTTGCAAAGAAGCGAAGCGTTGGTGCCCTAGGTGTGATCAGGGATGGGTGTATAAATGGGTAAATCCAACATTCAGTGAAACCCTATTCAACTGCGAAGAATGTGAGGCTACTTGGGCATCAATCGATAAAATTGCGTCAGGTAACACTGATCAGTTCAATAGAGCATTTGATGGCAGTATGGAAGCATTTGAGCTGGTGAAGACCTATGAAAAAGCATAACAAGTGACTGTGGTGTCAATTCCATAAATTAAGCCATTTCAGCCCGCCATGATTCCTGGTTTTTGATCATGGTATTGAGCACCACAATCATCTTTCTCATGCAGGCGATGAGGGCGACTTTCGGGATCTTTCCCTGGGCCTTCAGGCGTTCGTAAAAGCGTTTGAAGACCGGGTTGCACTGGATGGATGAGAGCATGGCCATGAACATGACGGTGCGGACTCTGTGGCGGCCACCTCGTATCCTTCGTTTGCCATTTAGCTTGCCACTGTCTCGGTTGATGGGTGCTACGCCAACAAGCGCTGCGATCTCCTTGCGGTTCAGCGAACCGAGTTCCGGGAGTTCACTCAGGAAGGTGTAGGCGAGCACTTTTCCGACGCCTGGCACGCTGGTCATGATCTCCATTTTGCTGCGCCACTGATCCACCTTGGCCACCTCCTGCTCAATCTGTCGGGTGACGGTTTCAATCTGACTCTGGAGCATCCGGAGCATACTTTTGATCGACCGGTGAAGGGGTTTCGGCAGGATCTGGAGGCGGTTTTTCTCCATGGTGGACATTTCCAGAAGCTGAGAACGTCGGACCAGTAAGTCCTTAATCTTCTGGGAGGTTTTGTCTGGAATAGGTTTGAACTCAGGTTTCAGTGTGGCGGCATACTGCGCGATGACCTGGGCATCAATCCGGTCGGTTTTGGCGAGTACGCCAATGGCCTGGGCGTAGCGTCGGACACTGATGGGATTGACGATGATGATCGGCAAACCAGCTTGGTCGCAGGCCTGAACCAGGGCCTGTTCATATCGGCCAGAGGCTTCAACAACGATGCGTTCGATCGAGTAGTTTTTAAGGATACGGACAAAGCGGCGAATATGCGCTTCGGTATTTGGGATGGTGTAGAACTGCCCGGAGGGATGAAGAGCAATGTCCAGATTGGCTTTACCGACATCGACGCCGACATTGACTGGGGTTTGGATTTCCGTGTTGTTCATAATAAGCTGACTCTGCCTTGCTATACGGGCTCGAGGCCCCGATGACTGTTCGAGTTATCGCTTGAGAGTCATGCAGCGCTGCACACTTGTTATCGGTCTCTCGACAGAGGAGCCGGTCAGGCATCGAGCTGCTGCATGAAGGCCCCCAGCGGCCACTGGGGGTGGGCCTCAATTTACCCAAACACGGAAGAAATTATCCATACAAGTGCAGGCACGGCGACGCCCACTACATTGCGCCTTTGGCTCCATTCCGTGGGCGCGCATGCTGCAAGCGTTAGTGGCTGTGGCTTCGGTCCTTTTAGGCTGCAGTGTGCCAGTGGCCTTGGTGCCGTGCTTGGTTGCCAAACCCGCATAGTCTGTTGAGCACCAAGGCCGTCAGAATCCGCGTCCGGCTTGGTTGCTTCAGTTAGCAAGAGTTGTGGCAGGAAATTCGGTGTTCACCGTGTGGGGCCGTCCGCCGAAAACGTCGTCCGGATCTGCTACCTTTGAGTTCAGGTTCATTCACCGCATCGTTGGCGGTGTTTCAAACAGAGTGCATCGGCTCATGTCGGTGCCGGGTTACGGAGTAGGCCGTCAAGGTCAGTGCCAGGGAGCCGGCAGTGTCATTACCTGCCACTAACAAGTCGCTGTAGTGTAATCCCCCCATTTTTAAC